>DYMX01000013.1 GCA_020721345.1 Sulfurovum sp. | reverse complement strand
GAAAACCCTCTTTGAATTCAAATAAAAATAGGTCTAAAGTTTACCAGACCCAAAATAATTATTGATATTTTTGAATTTTTATGCTAATATTAAAATTAAAATTTAATTAAAGTATTTTTAGAAGGGATAAAGATGTCATTAGATATTGAAATTAAAAAGCTATCAGAGAGAATAAAAGACTTAAAAACGAAAGTACTAACAGAAGAGGCAACCAAACATTCTTTCATAATGCCATTTTTAAATGTTTTGGGGTATGATATTTTTGATCCAACTGTTGTAGTCCCAGAATTTATAGCAGATATAGGCACAAAAAAGGGCGAAAAAGTAGATTATGCAATTTTTTATAATAATAAACCTTTAATGGTTATAGAAGCTAAAAACCATACTGAAAAACTAGATAATCACAATAATCAACTAATTAGATATTTCAATGTTACTGACTCTAAATTTGCTATTTTAACTAATGGAATAGAATATCGTTTTTTCTCTGATTTGGAAGAACCAAACAAAATGGATCAAAATCCTTTTTTAGTTATAAATCTCGAAAATTTAAGAGAAAGAGACATTAAAGAATTATCTAGATTTACAAAAGACAATCTTGACATAGACTCAATACTGAGTATGGCAAGTGTAAAGCGATACCATAGAGAAATACAAGATATTTTTAAAAATGAAATAGAAAATCCAAGTGATGATTTTGTAAAGGTATTTGCCCGTAAGCTAACAGATAAATCAATGACTGCTCAAGTAATAGAAGAGTTTAAGGGGCATATTAAAAAATCATTTAATGAAATTTTAAATGATTTAGCAAATGATAAAATATTAGCTATGCAGTCAAATTTACAATCAACGGATGATAGTGAAGAATTAAATAATAATAAAATTACTACAACGGACGAAGAACTAGAGGGGTACTATATAGTAAGATCTATTTTAAGTGAATATATAGATCCAAGAGAAATAACTTTCAAAGATACAATGAGTTATTTTGCCATAATACTAAATGGAATGGTAACCAAATGGATATGCAGATTATATTTAAACGGCAACAAAAAGGTAGTTTTTCAAGATGAAGAGATGCCTATAGAACACATAGAAGATATTTATAAGTTAAAAGATAAGTTAAAATTATCACTTGATAGTAGGCTAAAATAAAAAGAGGCATTTATTTTTGCCTCTACGCATTACTGCTCATAATTATTATATTGGTTAACATAATATAAATTCTATAAAAAATGTAAATATCCCTACTCATTATTTTTGCAGATAATAACTTGTCATATATATATTTTTCTTTTTTTGAATACTTTTGATTTTTATGCTTTGTATTTAAATCCCGTAAAATCTTGATCAAGACAACATAAAATTCAAACAAGCAATAAGCGTGCAGCTTCTCTTGTCTATCTAATGTAAAAATGCACAAGCATCAAGACTAATATAATATTATTTAATTTCAAAACACCCTGCTTTTTAAAAATATGATCAAATTTCACATAACAAAAAGCATATAAATTATAAAAGCACGCTATATAGGCTTATATAAGGTATTATATTAACAACTGTTCAGTTACACATATATGTAACTACTCTATTTATGAACAAGTGTTCTTTATGAATATGATCACAGAGTTATTAAATTAACAAGTGTTCACTTATTTCTTACACTATATAATTGACAAATGAACAGATGTTCACTATAATAATATCAATACTTTATGGAGAAAAATATGGTTGATGAAACAAATGCCACAAAGCCCCTATCCAGGGGCGATAGAACAAAAAATGCCGTACTTGATGTATCGCTCAGACTGTTTGCTGTTAACGGCTACAAGGCCACTAGCGTAAGAGATATAGCAGGAGAGCTAGGAATAAAGCAAAGCGCGCTATATAACCACTTTAAAAGCAAGGACGAGATACTTTCTACGCTGATATCCGAGCTAACAAGTTCTGCTATTACTAAGTTATTTTCAAATTTTAGCGCTCCTGATGCCCATAAACAGGGAAAAATGCTCCTTTCTAGTGTTGCGACTACATTTAAACTTATAAGCTTTGATAGTAAAAATGAGGCGTTATTTAAGCTATTGATGCAGGAAATATTTAATAATATTAATATAAGAGAGATATATAATGAGTATTTTTATCAAGAAAACGTAAAAAAACTCTCATCCTATCTCTTTTCTATGATGCAAGATGAGATGATCGAGCCGTCAGATCCCCTCCTTTTAGCAAATGAGTTTTTTGCTCCGCTGTTTTTTTATCAAATGCAGATAACATTGCTTAAAATTGACAAAAAATCAACCTCTTCTATGGTATCATTATTTGAAAAACATGTAGAGTTTTTTTGGGATACTGTAAAATTAGAAAAAAAAGATACTTTATTTTAGGATTTTAAATGAAAATCAAACAAGATTTATTTGCGAATAAGTCGAAAAATTGGGACATAAATAGCATGAGAGTAAGAAATGCAAAAGAGATAGCCGATATAATATTAAAAAATATATATATGGATAAAGATATGATACTGGCAGATTTTGGTGCAGGAACAGGACTGCTAACCTACTTTGTAGCCCCAAATGTAGGTAAAATAGTTGCCATAGACGACTCGCGTTCAATGTTGGATGAGTTTATTGCCAAGCGGGATGAGTTTGCTTGTGATACGGATGTGATCCATGGCGATATAATGGATTGCGATGAAGATATAAAGTATGACGGTATAGTTTCTTCCATGACAATGCATCATGTAGAAAATACAAAAGAACTTTTTTTAAAATTATTTAATATGGTAAATGTTGGCGGTTTTGTTGCTATGGCTGATCTTGACATTGAAGATGGAAGTTTTCATAGTGATAATAAAGGCGTATTTCATTTTGGTTTTGATAGGGAAATGTTGGAGGGTATTGCAAAAGAAGTTGGTTTTAGCGACATAAGGTTTGAGACGGCAAATGTTATAGAAAAACCGCACTGTCAATTTTCTGTTTTTGCAATGACGGCAAGAAAGTAAATAAGTATTTACTTTTCAAGCTCTTCTTTGGCAAGTTTGTCCGCCATTTTGATGCTATCAAGCGAATTTAACAATATTTGTTTCGCGCTTACGATTGGTTTCATGTGAAGATTTGTTGCTTTTTTGTCAAGTTTATCATCCATGATACAACTCATCGCTTCATTTTCGAGTTCTTGTAAAATTTCGTTTATTTTTGATTCTATAAAATCTATATTCATTTTTTTATGCCTTCGGTCTAAAAATTTTTATATTTTCTTCATTTGCTTCTATATAGCTACCGCCTATCAAGTCAATGCAGTATGGGATCGCAGGAAAAACAGCCTCAAGGCACTCTCTGATGGATTTTGGTTTTCCGGGTAAATTTACTATAAGAGATTTTTCGCAGATTCCTGCAGTCTGTCTTGATAAAATCGCAGTCGGAACATATTTCAAGCTAACTGCCCTCATCTGTTCCCCAAAGCCCGGAAGTAGTTTTTGGCATACGGTTTCAGTCGCTTCCGTCGTTACGTCTCTTGGAGCCGGTCCTGTGCCGCCTGTCGTAACTATGAGGTCACACTGCGCATTTGCTAATTCTAAAAGAGTAGATTCTATCAAGCTCTGCTCATCAGCTATGCATCTATACTCATAAATAGACTCATTTAGCATATATTCTCCCAAAACTTCCATGATAGCTTTTCCTGAAATGTCTTCATAAATACCTTGGCTTGCTCTATCACTAGTGGTCACAACGCCTATTTTTATTGTTTGCATTTTATTAAATCCTTTATATTTTTACGAGTATTTTGTCTAGTAGAGTTGTATTAAGAATTCTCTTTAAAAAACCTAATATATATGTGGCTTTGGTTATATAGTATCTTGGTTTTGGTGTTTTTGAAACAATTATTTTGTGTACGATTTTCGCAACCGATACGGCATCTTCGTTGAACGGTACTTTTTTACTCTCGCCTTTGAGGCTTTTTTGATAAATATTTTTAAATCTTGAGTTCTCTATATCTATGTTTTTTTGTAGTTTTATGACGGCATTTTTTCTAAAATCACTTGTAATTGGACCTGTGTTTAAAGTTACTACGTGTATATTTGTCCCTTTTAGCTCAAGTCTAAGCGTGTCGCTTAGGCCCTCAACGGCGTATTTGCTTGCATTGTATGCGCCTCTGCCAAAAAGAGAAACCATTCCAAGGACAGAGCTGTGTTGGATTATGGTTCCATATCCTTGTTTTTTAAAGATTTTTAAGATCTCAACCGTACACTCATGGAGCCCAAAGACATTTGTTTCAAATTGTTCTTTGAGCGCAAATGTGGGCAAATCTTCAATAGCGCCTAGCTGTCCATAGCCGGCATTATTGAACCAAGCATCTATTTTTCCATATCTGTTTGTAATTTCTTCAATGGTATTTTTTATATCTATGTTGTTTGTAACATCGAGTTTATAGGCATTAAATCCTAAGTTTTTCAATTTCTCAACATCTTCCGTTTTTCTTGCAGTTGCACAAACCGTTAGATCTTTTTCTTTTAGATACAGCGCGCTTTGCTGCCCTATTCCGCTGCTACATCCCGTTATTATAACTACTTTATTGTTCATTTTTATTATTCCATATATATAAAATTAGAAGTGCCGTAATACAGCCCATAGCCGCTAGAAGCATATCTTTTTGAGCATCCCAAACATCGCCCTGCGTTCCTAAGTATTCTATACCGAGCTGGCCTCCAAATATTATTGCAGCGCCCCACTCAACCGATTCGTAAAATGATGAAAAAAATACAACACTCTGAAATGCAAAAAAACCACTCCATTGCTTGTATTTTGTGAGCTTTCTAATATAAAATTCCCTAGCAGGATATAACCAAATAAGTCCAAATAGAAAATGCGCAAATCTATCAAAGTGGTTTCTTTCCGTATTTTCAAATCCAATCCATTCATTGTATGGAACAAGAGCATAAGTATAGTGTGAGCCTATTATATGTATGGAAAGAAATATGAAAATCAAAAGATATGATATGTTTGAAAATCGAAATTTTTTATATGTTAAAACAAGTACGGTAACTATAATAAAAACCAAAATATTTTCAAGTAGCCAATCTTTTCTGCTCACAGGAGAGATTGCCCAAAAAATCCATTGGACAATAAATACAAGTAATAAAGCTAGTTCAAGATAGTACGATTTTTTAAGCATTTAGGAAATGTCCTGTTTGCTTGATAAGGTAAGTCGTAGCAAGTTTTGAAAAAAAATCATTTGCAGCTTTTGAATCTATGATCTTGTCTTTTTCTCCCAAGAACACTTCGACTACGATATTTTTATCTATAATTTTTTTTATATCCTGCTCTATCCATTCAAATTCAAGCAGATCATTTAACTCGTTTTGTGTTGTTTCGGATATATATTTGCTTTCTATCTTAATATCGTTTGGATGACAAGTATTGCTTAAAAAGTTTTCCAGATATGCATTTTTGTCCAATTTATAATAATGCATTTGCGCTCTTTTGAAGCTCATTGGTTTGTCGTTGAAAAATGCTGGTGACAAAAGTATGAGTCTATCTATCCTGCTTGTTGTTTCAAGTGTGTACTTTAAGGCTTTTTGGGTCCCATAGCTAAAACCTCCAACCGCATATTGACTATCTGTTAGATAATCACTAAAAAGCTCTTGTTCATTTTTAAAACCAAAACCGCTAAAAAATTTCACGAAGCATCTCTCTAACTTCTTCTTGTGTGATAAATTCATTTTCTAAAATATGCTCAGTAATTGTATTTAGCACGGAATCTAATTTTTCCAAAACTACTGTGGTTTCTTTTTTGGCGGTTTGCAGAATTTGCTCTGAAGATTCTGTCTTTGTATCATTCCGGAGAATCAGATCAAAGTCATTAACGATCTTATCGGCTAAATCTTTACTGAGTCCTATATCTTTGAGACTATTTGAATATATGTTTTTATATTTTAAATTTGTTGCTATAGATCCGGAAAGATAAACTTTTATTTTGTCGATCATGCTGTTTTTTGATGTAAGATTGTGGTCAAGTACTTCAAAGTTTTGCATTGCAATGCCGATTTTGCTAAAACTTATATCGTACCAAGCTGCAAGCAATGCTTTTGCGGCTTGATATGTTGCTTGTATGCTTCTTTCTTCATCGTCATAAGTTAGAAATCTTGATTTTCCTGTTATTACTTTGTCTTTTACTGCTTCAAAATCGCTTGCATCAATATACCTTTTATTGTGTTTAACAGCATAAAGAGCCGCCTCATTTACCCATGTAGAAAGCGATGCAAAGTTAAATCCTATACTCATTTTTGCAAGCTCTCTTACATCTACGGTATGAGATTTTTTAGATAGATATAGTTCAAGTGTTTTCAATCGTTCATCAATGCTTGGCAAAGATAAGAATATTCTTCTATCAAATCTACCGGCTCTCAAAAGCGCATCATCAAGTACGTCTATTTTATTTGTAGCTGCTATTACTATAACACCTGAGCTGTCTTCGAAGCCGTCCATTTCGGTCAAGAGTTGATTTAATGTTGCTTCCCTCTCGTCGCTCTGTTTTGCACCTCTGCTTTTACCTATAGCATCAATTTCATCAATAAATATGATGCTTGGCGCATTCTTTTTTGCCATTTGAAACAATGATGAGACTCTTTTTGCACCCATCCCGACGTATATATTTACAAAAGTTGCTCCACTTTGATAGAAAAACGGTACATCGGCTTCCCCCGCAACTGCTTTGGCTATTAGCGTTTTACCAACCCCCGGAGGACCCACTAAAAGCACGCCTTTTGGTAGTCTTATGTCGAAACTTTTATATTTTTTTGGATTTTTTAAAAAATCTATGATCTCTTCGAGTTCTTCTTTTACATCACTAATCCCTGCAACATCTTTAAACCTGATATCAGTTTTCATGGGAGATATGTATTCATTCTTTTCCTCGACTTCGCCGCTTTTAAAAGCATTTTTACCGGTTTTAAATATATCAACAGCCTTTTTTTTGCTAAAAGTATAAAAAAGTGCAAAACCGATCATAAAAAATAAAAGAATACTCCAGCTTAAACTAAAGCTTTCATCATCTTTTATCTCAACGGGATATTTATCAAAAAAGTCTTTATAATCAATTGCATCTTTATAGATCCTATAGGATCTATTCTTTGTATTTAGGTATAGATAGTTGCCATCTATGATAACCTTTGTTATGCTGCCGTTTTTATCAAGGCTTTTTGCTTCGCCCCTTGTTATGGTTGTATTGTTGTTTTTAAATATCCCGATAATTATTATAATTATCAAAATACCAAACAATAATGCGATTGTTTTTAATCTTTTAGCATCCATATTCAAAAAAGTTCTTATCATTTTTTACCTCCGCATCTTCTATCATTATCCAGCTATTTGATAAATCAAGTTCACTTTTTACTTCAAGTAGATTATAGAATTGGTCATAGCCCTTGTATAAATCCTTGTTTTTTGTAGATTCGATCAAAACTTCTAGATTTCTATGGTTATTTTCTCTAAAAATTATATTTTTTTCATTTACGCATTTTGTAAGTTCGGCAAGTCTTGTTTTGGCTATATCCCCTTTAACGGTATCCGTCATGCTCGTCGATGGAGTTCCGTCTCGTTTTGAGTATGTAAAAGCATGAATATGCGTTAAAGGCAATGCTTGAACCCTTTTGATGGCATTTTGCCACATCTGCTCAGTTTCCCCGGGATGCCCGACAATAAAATCAGTCCCTATCGCATAGCCTCTTTGACTTATATGGTTTAAAAGCTTTTCATCTTCAGAAAATACATTTCTTCTATTCATTAAAGCAAGCATCTTGTCATCTGTGTGCTGGAGCGCAATATGAAGATGTTTTGCCATCCATGGCTCGTTTAGCAGCTCCTTGAACTCATCGTCTATCTGTATAGGCTCAAGGCTTCCGATTCTGATCCTTCTTACACCTCTTATATAAGAAATTTTTTTTAGAAGTTTTGCCAAAGTAGTATCTTTATCTTTTCCGAAACTGCCGACATTTGTTCCGGTCAATATGAATTCACCAAATCCGTTTGACGACAAAAGCGATATCTGCTCTAATATAGTTTCTGTTTCATGAGATCTTGCACTGCCTCTAACTGACGGTATAATGCAATATGAACAGCCAAAATCACACCCTTCTTGTATTTTAATAAATGCTCTGCTTTTTCCGATAAAATCTCCGACAACCGTAGAATCAATATGATTTAAATCCCCTATTTCACAAAAGGGATCTTCTTTTTGCAAGAGAATATCTATGTTTGATTTTTCTGAATGCCCCATAACACCAAATACGGCTTTTTCGTCAAAAAGCGTATCGCCTTTTGAATGCGCACCGCACCCCGCTAGGATTATTTTTGCATTTGGATTTTTTCTTTTCACGGACGATATATATCCTCTAACGGAACTATCAGCGCTGTTTGTTACCGTGCATGAGTTTATGACTATGATATCACTTGAACACTCATCGTCTTCCACTGTAAAATTCTTCAATTTTGATAACATTATCTGCGTATCAAATTGGTTTGTTCTGCATCCGAATGTTTTGAAATATACTTTTTTCATTTTGTATCTTCTATAAAATTCTCAAAAGTTTGTTTCTGTTTGTCTTCCCACATATTGATAGCTTGTGTAGGATACGCCAAGTTAATATCATCTTCTTTTTTTATAGCATTGATTATAGAAGCCGATATGGTACTTCTAAGAGAAAGCGTCGCATAGCTGTTTGTTAGATACCACACGCTTATTTTGATACCGTAAGGAGTTATCAATGTAAATACTTTTGGTTCGACTTTTATATGTTTAAAATGATATTTTCTTCTTAGTTTGTTTAGACTATGCTTCGTATTTTCGGAAAAATTTTTTGAGTATTTTACCGCTATATCTTTTGTTATAGCAGCAGTTTTGCTTATATTCGAATCAAATGTTATGATATAGTCTATGCCGTCCCACACGGTATCTAGTCCATCATGAGAGTAGTTTGCTATCATGTTTGCGAAAACATAGTTATTCGGGATATAAATAACTCTTCCTGCTCTCCTGTTTCGCTCAAATGTAGTAAGTGTAACATCTTCTAGTATTGTAATTTTTAGCAAAGAAATATCTATGACATCGCCTAGATATTCGCTTCCGTCTTTAACAAATCTTATTCTGTCACCGACATGTATGCTGTTGCCAAAAAATATGACAAACCAACCTATGATACTCATAAACCATTCTTTTAGGGCGATGGCCATACCGGCAGAGGCAAATCCTAAGATAGTTACCAAATAACCTACATTTTCTATATAAGCAAAAAGCAGCAAAAAAATAGTAAATGCAACAAAAGTGATATTCAAAGCTTTGTTTATGGTATATAGTTTTTTAACTTCTGTGAGGTATTTTCTTGCTATATATTTTGACAACAATAAAAGAGCAAAAAATATACCTATGATAATCCCTATAATTCCAAGCTTCTTGCTCTCTTTGGCTATGTTGTCAGTCAAGTTTGATTTTATCTCGTATATTTTTTTGTCATAAATATTTTTAGTAGTTTCAGCTATCTCTTTTAACGGTTTAAATATTTTTATAAGCTTTACGGTTTTTTCTAATACTTGATAGTTTTCTTTGTTGTTTTTAGAAGTTTTGATCAAGTCTTCCAACATCGTTTTTTTTGTTTCCAGATCATTTATCAGATCGCCGAGCGAGTTATATCTGTCATGAAACTCTTTTTGATCAATTCTTAGTTTTTCTTGATATGAAAATGCATAAAATATCCCCAATGGATTTGTTATTTCAGGCTGAGCATCTATCTTGTTTGGCGATAAAAGTTTCTTGAAAGGTTCGTTGTCATATTCGCCAAGAAGCAATAATTTATTATTTATACCGCCAAGTTCATCTTTGAGCGCTTGAAGTCTGTTTTTTTGCTCAGTGATCAAGCTTGAATTTTTTTCCAATCTTCTTATTTTGTATTCTAGGTCATTTTTTTTAAGATTTAAGGTTTGGTAGCTGTTGTAATTCTCATAGGTTATGATCCAGTTGTTATCTTGTATATTTTCATCAATATTTATTATTTCGCTTTTAATATCCACATTTAGAGCAGTATCTTTTTTACTTGTGTTTATGTCTGCATACACAATATTGACAAAAAGTAGAAGTATTGCGGCAAACGCAGATAAAGTTTTTTTTATCATCAATTATCTCCAAGTTTTTTGAGAACTTTTTTTACGATCTTTTCAGAAATCTCAGAAGTAATAACATGGTTTCCGATATGCTTCGGAAGTACAAATTTTATTTTATCGTTTGCGCTTTTTTTGTCCAAAAAGAAATGCTCATAAAAGTCATCTATATTTTTAATTTTATACTCAGTCGGCAAATTATATTTTTTTAAAAGTTCTTTTACCCTATTTGCTTCACTTGTTGTCATGAAGCCTAATTCGCAAGCAAGTTCATTTGCCATCACCATACCTATTGCTACAGCCTCACCGTGTAAAAACTCACTATAGTCTGTTTCATTTTCTATGACATGACCAAATGTATGTCCGTAGTTAAGAGCTGCTCTTATGCCTGTTTCTTTCTCGTCCTTGCTAACTATCTCTGCTTTTAATTTTACGCATTTTGCTATTGTTTTTTTAAGTATATCATCATTTGACAAGTCCGCATCTTCTAAAAATTCAAAAAACTCCTTATCAAAAGTCACTGCCATTTTTACTATTTCAGCAAAACCTGCTCCAAATTCTCTTTTTGGTAAAGTTTTTAAAAAAGAGGTATCGATATAAACTGATTTTGGTTGATGAAAAGCACCGAGTAGATTTTTCCCAAATTTATTATTGATCCCAGTTTTCCCTCCCACGCTCGCATCTACTTGGGCAAGAAGGGTTGTAGGTATCTGCATAAAATCAATACCTCTTTGGTAGATGCTTGCAGCAAAACCAGTCATATCGCCGACTACGCCGCCGCCAAAGGCAATAAGAATCGATTTTCTGTCCAATTTGTATTCGAACATTTTCTCTAGTATGTACTCTATTGTTTTGAGATTTTTATACTCTTCGCCATCGGGTATGATGATAATATTTAGTGATTTCGCAGTAATTTTTTCAAGCAGAGTTTTTAGATGCAGATTTGCAACGGTGGTATTTGTTACAATTGCAACTTTCGTATCGAAGCTATAAATATCCAAATCATCAATTATTACTTTATATGAGTTGTCGCATTCTTTTTTTAGAATTACCGGTATAGTCATTGTGGGCAAACCTTTTAAAAGTTTTAGTAAACATATTTTATCTTAATTTATTTAATAAAATCAATTTTTAGTTTTCACTATTTTCAAAAGGTATCAACATTTGAGGATTTGTACTTTTTGAGATATAGCCTGTTTTAATGAAATCTTTAAATCTTTTAAATAAATTTTTGTTTTTCTCTTTGAATGTGCTTATATTTAAAGTGTTTTTCATCTGAAGCTGTTTTCTGTATGGGTTAGCAATATCCTGTTCAACCAAAAAGTTTACATTGAAAAGATTCGCTATTGTTTCATAATGTTCTATGGTCATTTTTCTATCTTCAAAATCTCCGTTTGGATCAAAATCGCAAAGTTTTAGAGGCAGCTTAAACGTTTCGCAGAAATCAAATGCTATCGTTGATATTAACTCCATAGCCTCCTCGTCATTCATAATTATAGATACATTTTTGATATGCTCTATCTCTGTTTGTCCTAAAATGTAAACAATTTTTTTAAAATTATAAAACATTGACCTTCTATGTTTAGAATAAAAAGTCTGGTTGCTGCACATTATAAGTCCTATATCATATTTTGTGATATTGTACTCTATGGTATCCTCTATGCCTGTTAGATCAAATATAATATCTACTTTTATCTCATTCGCCGCTATCTCTTTTATCTTTTCAGTGATGTTTAGATTTGAAGGATATATCACGTTTATGAACAGCTTAGAGTTATTGTCTATCATTTTGCTGACAGTGATAGCTTGTTCTATATAATTGAGCGCATTTTTTTTATCAAATCTTAAATCCAGCAATAGATAAATATTTTTTCCAAAAGGCTCCGGAAACAATCCCCTTCTTTTGTTTACTATTCTGTATATACCCTCAAGAACGGATGGTTTTCCGATTGCTAGGATAGTATCGTTTGGTTTTATCATGGTGGCGCTATTTGGCATTATCATTTTGTCGTTTCTGTATAGAACAGCTATCTTCCATTTTTGCTGCAAAATAGAGCCTATATGCCTGTGTGCATAGCTACTCCCAAAAGGTATATGTATCTCCATGATCTCGCCTTCCTTGAGACCTATATTGTTTGCAACAAGAGGAACATTGGGAAGTTTGTCATATAAATGGCTGGATATTAAGTCGTTTATATTAATTAATGTTACATTGTTTGAGTGTTTTATGGTTTTTTCATTTTCCCAGTGGTTAGCCAAGATAATTCTTATTTTATTGTCTATTTTGTTTATATTTTGTAAGATATGTTCCGTGTCATCAAAATTTTCAATTATAATAAAAATGTGAGAGTATATTTTTTGGATAAGTAGTTTTTGGATCTTGCTTTCGCTGGTGGCATCGACCTTGGAAAATACAATATTCTTATTTAGCTTGATATCTTTTAGATTTATGGAAGTAGATATTATATTGTAGTGATTGTCGACAATTTTTTTTTTGTTTAACCACAAAATAAAATGCTTTGCAATCTCTCCTTCGGCTATGATCAATATATCTTTCATTAAACTCTCTATATATAATTGGTAAAATAATGCAATTAAAATTTGAGGACATTATACCACAATGCAATTTTTTATAGATAAAACAGACGGTAAAGCAAGAGCATGTACCATCAGAACCGCTCACTCAACTATACAAACGCCGGTATTTATGCCTGTCGGCACCGTGGGTGCGGTTAAAGCGCTTGACGCGACCGATCTTGATACATTTTTTTTAGATCCGCAAATTATTTTAGGCAATACATATCATCTCTATCTTAGACCAAATGATGAAGTTGTTAAAACTATGGGTGGATTGCACGGATTTACGGGCTTTAAAAAAAGCTTTCTTACCGATAGCGGCGGATTTCAGGCCTTTTCATTATCGGATAATGTCAAAATTGATGAAAACGGCATAACGTTTAGAAGTCATATAGACGGCAGCAAGCATTACTTTACGCCTCAAAAGGTCATTGATATCCAAAATAATCTAAATAGTGATATCATGATGATACTTGATGACCTAGTTGCCCTGCCTGCTACGCAGGAGCGCATTAAAGTCAGCATAGGACGCACTACTAGATGGGCGCAGGAATCTATAGATTACCATAGAGAAAATCAAAAAAGAGGCAGAGGCGTAGATCAGAATATCTTTGCTATCATCCAAGGCGGTACGGATAAAGCATTTAGAGAAAAATCTGCAACGGAACTGTGCGCTATGGATTTTGACGGTTTTGCTATAGGCGGGCTTAGCGTAGGAGAAGCAAATCAAGATATGTATGATACGGTGGAGTGGACTACACAGTTTATGCCCACAGATAAACCGCGCTATCTCATGGGTGTAGGAACGCCGGAGGATTTGGTAGAAAATGTGGAGCGGGGCGTAGATATGTTTGACTGCGTCATGCCTACACGAAATGCAAGAAACGGTACGCTTTTTACGTCATTCGGCAAGGTTACGATCAAAGCAAAACAGTATGAAACAGATCCGCTTCCAATAGACCCTGAGTGTAATTGCATGGTTTGTCAAAATTATTCTAGAGCTTATCTGAGACACCTGTTTCGCTCTCGAGAAATAACTTACTTTAGACTAGCAACTATTCATAATCTCTATTATTATCTAAATCTAATGAAACAGATGCGAGAAGCAATACTTGAAAATAGATTTGATGAGTTTAGAGCGGAGTTTTATGCAAAAAGAAAAGGCGAATAGTATATAAATATAACACGGTGGCTCCAAAAAAATTTTGAAGCCACCGCATGAAATCTCTTATTTACTTCTTTTTTGAGCTTGGCAAGTTCTTCATCTATCATAGCAAAAAGTTTTTTCGATGCTTCATTTTCATCGAGTTCCGGTATGCCCCATCCTGTTATTCGCATATTTAGATTGTACAATACTTCAAGTCCGAAGTGAATCTCCCCTCTTCTGCTCTCTAGCTCTTTATCAATAGTATTCATATCTTCTTTTTTGTATATTTGTGTTGATTATAAATCAATTGTTGTTACATGTCAAGGGATTGTGTGAACTATAACTTTGAAGTCCAACAAATAATCATTTCCTATACGGCACTTTTGCGCTTGGAGTCAGCGGTGATGTGTCTTCCAAGTGAGCATCTTGATCATCAAAAAATATATCAGCTCCAAATGCCGCTATCACTTCATGCTTGCGCACTCCTCCTTGAAAAAATGCCTCATCAACCCGCACTCCCCAAGCATCAAGCGTACGCAAAACTCTCTCATAAGTAGTGAAATTGCGCGCAGTAACAAGAGCGGTGCGTATAGGAGACTGTTCCATGCCAAATCTATCTTGGATGCTCGATATTACTTTTAAAAATTTAAAGAACGGTCCTTTGCTTAGGGGATTTTTAGCATTTGCTCTCTCATTTTCCAAAAATACGTCCAGTCCCTTTTCTTGATATATCTTTTCGCTTTCATCGCCAAAAAGCACAGCATCACCGTCAAATGCTATGCGAACAATATCTGAATCATCTCTATTTTGATTTGAAAAAGGCAGTATTGTTGCAGCCGCCACTCTTGCATTGATGGCATCTTGAACATCTTCACTATTTGCAGACAAGAAAAGGTCAACTTTAAAAGCTTCAAGATACCTAGCCACCGGCGTACCAGCCGTCCATCCGGTGCGTTCTATGTTTATCCCGTAATACTCTAAACTCCGCCCTATTCTAAGCCCCGTAGCTGCATTATTTCGCGAAAGAATTATAACTTCTATGAGTTTATCGTCAAACTTTTTGTTTATAGATAGGAAATTTTTGACAAATCTGTATGCAGTGCCAAGTTCAAGAGGTGTATCTTCACGTTTTAGCTGATAATCATAATATGCTTGCAAACCATTCTCATCAAAGATATTATTTTCAATCTCAAGATCAAATAAAGCCCTCGATGAGATCGCAATAACAAGTTTATCTTTTAGTTCATATGCCAAAACCACTCTCTTTTTATGTGGATTATATCATATTTCAAATATAATGCTTTGCAAATTTAAGGATTAATTATATGAAATCAGACGAACTAAAAGCCCGTGAAATTATTGTTTCCGTTCTAGGTGAACGAGGAACACTAAAGAGCGAAGATGAGCTTTCACAAATACTTAAAAAAAGGCTTACTAAAAAAGAGAGGTTTGCATTGAATGCGAAAGTTGCAAATGCAGATATACAAAATACACTAGAAGCGTTAAATGTGGATGCGGATAGATATGAAGCTATCATCGCAGGCGCAGTTAAAAAAATGAAAAATGAGGGTGTGCATAAAGAGTTTTATATGAATAAATAGTCTTTCAACAACTCTCTTAATTCATCATCGCCAAGAGTCTCTTTGTCAGTTTTTGAATATATCGGAATAAGGACGATTTTATCTTCTATTTGTTGATAGATAATGATTCTAAAACCGCATATTCAACTATCAATTTTACCCCAAAGTGTATCTATGGGATGTGTTTTTCCTTGTTTGATATCCTCTAGACCATTATGAACAGAACTTAAAAACTCTTGAGCTTCAGTTTTTTTTAAAGCTTTATACATTTTTTCGTAATTCTCTTTTGACACTAGTACTGCTTCAACTTTGTTGTTTTTTAGTATAGCTATCTTGTCTGACGAATGTTTTACTATACTAGAGAGATAGTGTCCAAACTTTTTTGCCATATCAGAAGAAGATATAAGTTCATTTGAGGAATATGTTACCATTTATTTTCCTTTTAATTTTCCGTAAAATTTTCCTTATTATATCATAATTTAGTAGAAATTAGAATATTTATAAAGAGTTTTTTAACAGTTATCATCCATCTCAAACCACCAGCCTATTTCATTAGGATACTTTTTAGCTGCTTTTTCAAACCATTTTTCGACTTTAATCGCATCAATGTATCCATCTTTGGAGCCAAATTTTCTTTCATATTCATCCATGGATTTCATCCCTTCAAGCATGGCTACTATAGCATAACGGGCGCCTATGTTGTCATTTGGATTTGAAGCGAGCAGTTGCGTAAAAATACTCAAAGCTTCATCTTTGTTGTTGGTCTCCCATGTGAGCATCGCATAGTTAAATATCATACGGATAATGTGGCGATTTTCTGTAAACATCCAACTTAATTTATCGGGAAATCTACCCTTGTTTATGATAAGCTTCATGGCTCTGCCGTAGCCTGTTTTGATAATCCCATACGCTTCAACCGGTTTACGCTTTGCATAATAGTGATCTGAAAGTGTGATATATGGATCAAAAAAATCAGGATCTTTTTTTATTATATCTTTTAGCGCTGTGATGCCGTTTGTGAGATTTTCCTCATTTGATTCTATAAAATCAAAGTAACTCTCATGGACTTCATATCTATCTATATCTATAAATTCGTACATTGTTGACTCCTTTTGTTTTTTTTGTTTAAATCATATTATTACTTCAATTTGCTTAGCGTTTAGTCTCTATAAATCCATAGCTTTATCTTCATTCCCTTAAATATTTCTTTCAACTACTTTTTATTGATTATCTTTTTTGCTTTTTCCACTCCAATTGGAGTGGAAAAGAGATATTATATTAACTAATATTTTCCACTATCTCTCCGTTTTTTACATCAAATTCCACTTTGCTTCCTTCATGAATTTTCTCTTCAAGTATAAGCTCGGCGAGTTTGTCCTCTACTATCTCATAAAGTGCGCGTTTGAGCGGTCTAGCGCCATATACAGGATCAAATCCAGCTTCAGCGATAAATGCTTCGGCTTCTTTGGTTAATGAGATCTCTATCTCTTTTGTTTGAAGTTTTTTACGGATACTATCAAATAATATATCAACGATCCCCGTAATAGCTTCAATTCCAAGAGGATTGAATATCACTATATCATCAAGTCTATTCAAAAACTCAGGTTTGAAATAGTTTTTGAGCTCGTTATTAACTGCGCTCTCTCTAGCTTCTTTGTCAGTTATGGTCATGATCTTATCGCTGGCGATATTTGATGTCATGATGATAATAGTGTTTTTAAAATCAACCGTTACGCCTTTGTTGTCTGTAAGCCTTCCGTCGTCAAGCACTTGTAAAAGCGTGTTAAATACATCAGGGTGAGCCTTTTCTATCTCATCGAATAGAACTACAGAGTATGGTTTGCGTCTTACAGCCTCTGTGAGTTGTCCGCCCTCTTCATATCCAACATACCCTGGAGGTGCTCCTACTAGTCTGCTTGCTGCGTGTTTTTCCATGTATTCGCTCATATCAATTCTAATTAGTGATTTTTCACTGTCAAATAGGAACTTTGCAAGAGTTTTAGCTACCTGTGTTTTGCCGACACCCGTAGGACCAAGAAACATAAAACTTCCAATTGGACGATTGGTGTCAGACAAGCCTGCTTTGTTTCTTTTGATTGCTCTGGCAACTGCTCTCAATGCTTCTTCTTGACCGACAACCTCTTGTTTCAATACATCTTCGATATGAAGTATTTTGTCTTTTTCGCTTTGAAGCATTTTGGTTACAGGAATCCCTGTCCAACGGCTCACGATACTTGCTATCATCTCTTCATCAACAGAATTTTTGAGAAGCGTGCCCTCTGCCTTCATTTGATCCCATTTTGTTTCAAGTTCTTCAAGCTTTTGTTTGGCTGCTGGGATTTGACCGTATTCTATCTCTGCTGCTTTGCTAAAATCACCCTCTCTTTTTACGGCATCTGCTTTTGTTTTCAGAGAATCGATCTCAGTTTTGACTTTGGAAATATCATTGAAAACATTTTTTTCTAACTCAAATTGATTTTGAAGCCCTACTCTTTTTTCTTCCAAGTTGGCTATCTCTTTTTCTATCTCGTCAACTCTTTTTTTGTTTTTATCACCTTCCTCCATTTTAAGAGCCTCTTTTTCTACTCGCAAAGTAGAAAGTTCTCTTTTTGTTTTTGCCAGCTCGTTCGGTTCACTCTCTATTTGCATTTTTAGCTCAGCCGCCGCTTCGTCTATAAGGTCTATCGCTTTGTCCGGCAAAAATCTGTCCGTGATATATCTATCGCTAAGTTTTGCCGCAGCTATTAGGGCTGAATCCGTGATGTTCACATTGTGATGAGTTTCAAGTTTCTCTTTGATGCCTCTTAGTATCTGTAAAGCTTCATTGATGCTAGGTTCATCGACTTTAACAGGCTGAAAACGTCTTTGGAGCGCCATATCTTTTTCAAAATATTTTCTATACTCCTTGAGCGTTGTAGCTCCTATGGTATGAAGCTCACCACGTGCGAGCGCGGGTTTTAGGATATTTGCCGCGTCCATACTCCCTTCACTTGCCCCTGCTCCAACAATAGTATGAATCTCATCAATAAAAAGTATGATATTGCCGGCTTTCTTGACTTCATCAACTACCGCTTTTAGCCTATCTTCAAATTCGCCGCGATATTTCGCCCCTGCTATAAGACGGCTCATATCAAGGCTTATCACTCTCATTTTTTGGAGGCTCAAAGGCACTTCTTTGTTTACGATTCTCTGTGCAAGACCTTCAACAATAGCAGTTTTACCAGTCCCAGGTTCACCTAAAAGAATCGGATTGTTCTTTGTTTTTCTGATAAGTATCTGCATAGTTCTTTGGATCTCTTCATCTCTTCCGATAACCGGATCAAGTTTGCCGTCAATAGCTTTTTGGTTCAAATCATCACCGTACTGCGCCAGAGCCTCCAGCGTCTCGTCGCTACTTTGAGAATCTATGCTTTTACCGCCTCTGATGCCCTCCAAAGTTTTTTTGAATTCCATTTTATCGACATATTTGCCTATAACGGTTTTCATAAAGCTCTCATCTATATTTGCAAGCAGATAAGTGTCAACCGCCAAGAATTTATCCCCACCGGCACTCATTAACCCCTCGCCTTTTTGTAAAGACGAAATAAATTGTTGCGACAGCCTAATATTCTCTTTTACCAAATTTGATACAGCAGGCAGCTTGGCTGCTTCTCTTTTTATTTCAAGTTCAAGCGCTGCTTTATCGATATTTAATTTATTTAATGCTTGATTGAGTATGGAATTTGTATTTGTTATTAGCGCCCATAAAAGATGGATAGGCATTATCTCTTGGTTTTTATTATGAAGGGCCAAAGATACTGCAGAATCCAAACTCTCTGTCATTTGATTGGTTAATTTCTCTAAAATACTCATTTGCATAATCCTTTATAATTTATTTAATTCTCAATTTTAGAGCAAAGCCCTAAAATAGGTCTTCAGCAGACAGCTCTCGCGACCAGTCGCTCTTCTGAAGCTATTATATAACATTTAGTCAAGTCTTGTCAAGTTTATTGAATAGATTAGTTTAATTTATAATAAAAATAATTTTAGATATAATTTCATCAAAAAAAAGAGAAACATTGCATTTTGACGAATTAAACATCAGAGATGATCTGAAGGCTACAGTAAAAAACCTTGGACTAGAAATTCTAACTCCCGTGCAGAAAGAGGTCATTCCTGCGATCATGAACGGTAAAGATGTTATAGTTCAAGCTAAGACAGGTTCTGGGAAAACCATATCTTTCGTACTTCCTGTTATACAAAAACTTGAACCAAAAAATAAAAATCCAAAAGTTCTTGTCATTGCTCCAACTAGGGAACTATGCGAGCAGATAGCAACTGTTTTTAGAGGACTTGGGGCATGTTTACAAAATCTAAAGATAGTTACGCTTTATGGCGGTGTAAGCCTGAGAGCGCAAGTAGCAAATATGCAAAACGGCGTAGATGTCGTTATAGGAACAGCCGGCAGATTGAACGATCATCTGTTTAGGGAAACATTAGTTTTGGAGACAATAGAAACTTTAATTTTGGACGAAGCGGATAGAATGCTTGATATGGGTTTTTTTGATGACATAATGAAAGTAATAGATCATATTAAAAGCAGAGCGCAAACAATGCTATTTTCTGCCACTTATCCTGAAAATATAGAAAAACTTTCATCAAAGATCATGAAAAATCCTACGATGATCAATATACATACTGATACCGTTGTTAGTATAGAAGAGTATCTTTATAAAGTAAAAAACAAATATCAAGCTTTGCTTCCTATTCTACAAGCCTACAAACCGACGTCAACCATCATATTTTGCAATACAAAAGCCGAAGCAAATAGTCTATTTGATTTTTTGGATGATCTTCATTTTGATATCGCTTTGTTACATGGCGATTTTGAACAAAGAGATAGAGATGAGGCGCTTTTGTTGTTTAAGAACGGCTCACTCCCCTTGCTCATTGCAACTGATGTGGCTTCCCGCGGGCTCGATATAGACGATGTGGAGCTGGTTGTAAATTTTGACATTCCATTTAAAAGCGAAACATATACTCATCGTATAGGAAGAACGGCGAGAGCAGGCAAAGAAGGTATCGCAGTGTCGCTCTTTACAAGCAGGGAAGAAAGACTTGCTTCGGAAGTTTTACCGGATCTTGTCCCTCTGAATATTGATGCCTTGCCGGTAAATAAAAAATTTGAAATAAAAGGCGCCTTTAGAACACTTTGTGTATTTGGAGGGAAAAAAGACAAACTCAGAAAGGGCGATCTGCTCGGAACATTATGTAAAGAATTGGGATTTGACGTTAAAGATATCGGCGATATTACCATAACAGATAAAAGTTCGTATGTTGCCATAAGCAAAAAAAGAATTGGTTCAGATTTACTGAAACTTCAAAAGATTAAGATAAAAAATCGAAATTTTAGAGCAAAGTTTATCTATTAATCTCTCATTAACATTAAAGATGTAGTATGTTAAAAGCATAAATTTAGAGCTTTTTATATAAAATAATATTCTTAAAGAATATCAAAAGGTAATTATCAGCATGATAAACAAAACAAAACCATTTCTTCTTTCATCTATTGCAGTTGCGATCGGCAGTTATTATATCGGATTGAACGCCAATGCCGAGCCGCTGGTTGCCAAGCAGCCACAGCCAAATCAGACCATTTTGAAAGAAAAACTTGAAGCCTATATAAAATTTACAAAAATTTTAAATCTTATCGAGCATGAATATGTTGATGAAACAAATACGACAGCGCTTGTCGATAAAGCTCTCAAGGGTCTTATGAGCAATCTTGATGCACATTCATCTTATATGGACAAAAAAGAATATAAAGACTTAAATGTCCATACAAAAGGCGAGTTCGGCGGTCTTGGAATATCTGTCGGCATGAAAGACGGCGCGCTTACGGTTATTGCGCCTATTCAAGATACCCCTGCATACAAAGCAGGTATCAAAGCAGGCGACGTTATCATAAAAATTGACAATAAGGCAACTATGGGTATGAATATCGATGAAGCTGTTAGTATCATGAGAGGAAAACCGGGAAGCAGTATATTGCTAACGATTGTCAGAAAGAAAGAACAAAAGCCTCGTGAGATAAAAATAAGCCGTGCAATAATCAAGGTACAATCTGTTTTTGCAAAAATTATAGACGGCGATCTGTTATATATCCAAGTTACATCATTTGATCAAAATGTCGTAAAAGAAGTTAAAAAAGCTCTTGCAAAAAATCCAAAAGCAAAAGGTATAGTATTGGATCTTAGAAACAATCCCGGTGGACTTTTGGATCAAGCCGTCGGTTTAACAGATCTATTTGTAGATAAAGGCGTGATCGTTTCACAAAAAGGAAGAACTAAAGCTGAAAATATAACATTCAGCGCAAAAGCAGACAAGGATGATGTAAAAACTCCTATGGTAGCATTGGTTGACGGCGGAAGCGCAAGCGCAAGCGAGATAGTCAGCGGAGCATTACAGGATCTAAAACGTGCTGTCGTAGTAGGTGAAAAAACATTTGGAAAAGGAAGCGTACAGGCAGTTATTCCTATAGGAAAAGAAGAAGGACTTAGACTAACCGTTGCTAGATATTATCTTCCAAGCGGAAGATCCATACAGGCAAAAGGTGTAGATCCTGATGTTGTGGTACACCTTGGTTCTATAACAAATGAGGCAGGAAGCAATGGGCTTATCAAGGAGAGCGAACTTGATAAACATTTGAAAATTAGCGATTCAAACAATACTCCTAAAGTCATACAAAATGGACTTGTGGGGAAAGGAAGCAGTATTAGCGAATCTGATATAAATAAAGATTCACAGCTAAAAAGTGCTATCGATATATTAAAAGCATTAATCATTACAGAGGGAAGGAAATAATGACAAAAACAATGCTTCTTTACGAAGGTAAAGCAAAAAAAATATGGAAAACAGACGACGAAGATCTGTATATTTCAGAGTTCAAAGATGAATTGACCGCATTTAATGGCGAAAAAAAGGCCGTTGAAGAAGGAAAAGGCGCCTTAAATAACAAAATTTCTGCACAACTTTTTGAATACTTAGAAAAGAAAGGCATAAGTACGCATTTTGTCAAAATGATAGATGACAATCATATGCTGCACAAAAAAGCAAAAGTTATAAAAATAGAAGTAATAGTAAGAAACATAGCGACCGGAAGCTTGAGTAGAAACCTTGGCATTAAAGATGGTGAGGTTCTTCCATTTGCACTTGTAGAATTTGATTACAAAAATGATGAGCTTGGAGATCCAAAACTAAACGATCAACACTGTTTGATACTTAATCTTGTAAAAGATGAGAGCGAGCTTGATTATATAAGATATATAGCAAGAAAGATCAATGTATTACTGAAAGATTTCTATGCGAAACTAAATCTAACATTGGTCGATTTTAAACTCGAGTTCGGAAGAGATGTTAATAATAATATTATACTAATAGACGAGCTTAGTCCTGATAATTTCAGACTTTGGGACAGTGCAACCGGAGAAAAAATGGATAAAGATAGATTTAGACAAGGTCTTGGAGGATTGAAAGTAGCATACGAAGAGGTATTAAACAGAATTTTAGGGAGTAATAAATGAAAGCGATCGTAAATGTATATCTAAAACAAGGAGTGCTTGACCCGCAAGGAAAAGCAGCTCACCATGCGCTTGGTTCACTTGGATTTAATGGCGTGAATGACGTTAGGATCGGCAAACAGATAGTTCTTGATGTAGATAGCAGTGTTACTTCGGATATGATCAAAGAGATGTGTGAAACATTGTTAGCAAATACTGTTATAGAAGATTATGATTTCGAGTTAAAACCATGAATGTAGCGATACTTAGATTTCCAGGCACAAACTGCGAGTTTGATACGCAGTATGCATTTGAAAAATTAGGTCACTCTACGCAAATAGTTTGGCACAATGATAAAACATTACCTCAAAACATAGATCTTGTTGTAGTTCCTGGCGGATTTTCTTACGGCGACTACCTCAGATCTGGTTCTATTGCTAGATTTGCTCCGGTTATGCAAGAGGTTGGCAAATTTGCCGCCAATGGCGGAAAAGTACTAGGGATCTGCAATGGATTTCAGATATTAACAGAAGCAAATCTGCTTCCTGGGGCTTTAAAAAGAAATACAAACTTGCATTTTATATCAAAATACCAACATCTTAAAGTTGTCTCAAACGACAATGCTTTTTTAAATAAGTGTCAAAAAGATGAAGTTTTACACGTACCTATAGCACATGCTGACGGCAACTATTATGTAGATGATGAAAATTTGGCAAAAATGAAAGAAAACGGTCAGATACTTCTTAGATATTGCGATGAAAACGGCAAGGAAGAGTCTATTAACGGCTCCGTTGAAGCAATTGCCGGCGTTTGCAATGAAACAAAAAATGTTTTTGGCCTTATGCCTCACCCTGAGCGCGCTATCGAGCTTCTTCTTGGAAGCGGCGATGGAGTTAAAATGCTAAAAGGTTTTGAAGGTTGAATGCCATTTTTGCCAAAGTAAGATTTATCTGGAGCGCATTTGTCATTTTTATGATAGTTTCATTTTTGATGATACCGCTCGTGTTTGTTTTTCGAAAACACAAGGGCATTATTATGCATAAGCTAAATCGTATTATTATGTTTTTGCTTGGCAGCAGATCCATACAAGTCGGCACAATGGACTTGAATGCAGATATGTATCTTTTGAATCATCAAGGAATTGTTGATATCATAGCCATGGAAGCGCTTCAGACAAATCATCTAAGGTGGATGGCAAAAAAAGAGTTATTTAATATTCCGTATATAGGACAACTACTGCATCTAGGAGATATGATCTCCGTCGATAGAGAAAGTAAAAAAAGCATCTTAAAGCTGTTGAGTGATGTAAAATATTCAATTGATACTCTCAATAGAAAAGTCGTCATTTTTCCGGAAGGCACTAGATCTAAAAGCCAAAAATTACTGCATTTTAAATCCGGAGCAAAGATAATAGCTGAAAAATTGGAGCTCAAAGTTCAACCGGTTGTTGTAACGGGCAGCAGGATGCTTGTGGATGAAGCAAAAAAATTAAGCCATAAAAGTGATGTCGTGTTTAATTTCTTGCCAACCATTGATATCAAAACTTCTAGCGAGGATTGGTATGAAGATATTCAAAAACAGATGCAGGAGGCCATAGACGATGAACTTAGGTTTAATAATCGCGGTAGGTAGCGGCGGTGCGCTTGGCGCAATTGCAAGAATGCTTGTAAATGGATTTGCCACAAAAAATTTAAGCAATTATCTTCCTTACGGAACTATCATTGTAAATTTATCCGGCAGTTTTATCATCGGTGTTTTATTTGCATATTTTCATCATCACCCTACACTATCCCCTCACGTAAAAAGCTTTTTAGTTACAGGTTTTTTAGGAGCGCTTACTACCTATTCTACTTTTGCGATCGAGAGCTTTTTTTTGTTGGGATCAGGACGATTTTTTCAAGCTTTCAATAATATAGCTATTAATCTAGTGGGAACGATAGCGCTTAGTGCGTTAGGGTATTGGCTTGTCATACAATTTTACAAAGTTAATATTTGATCAAAAGATATTATTGTCTTTACTGTTCAGATAGTTTGGTATTTTGGAGAAAACGATCTCCTTTTTCCAAATTTGTCCATTTAGAATTTGCAGCTTAATTACATTTAGATCACTCTTGACAAAAGTCAATTCAAAATATTTGCTCCATCTGTTTTTTAGCGGTATTTTATCTAGTCTGTTATCGCTATTTTGTAGTTTTTCAACTCTTAAAGCATTGTTGCCGTCAAGTAAAAATTGCAATTTTTTCAAATCCTCTTCGGCATATACGCCTACTAAAAACTTCTCATATTTTGTATCATTATCGTAAAGAGCAGTGATAAATCCTGTAGTTTTGCCGTCTTGCTTGATGAGAGCTTTATTTGTTTTTTGTATCTTCTCAAATTTATCTTGATTATTTTCAAAATCATTAAATAGCAAGTCATTTTTTTTAGCAGTACATCCGGCTAAAAAAAATAAAACAATAAAAAAACCAAAAATCATTTTTAACATATTAAAATCCCATCAAATCTAAAAAGAACATTTTAACATAGTTTCAATGAACTTTTCAGTATAATTGCCAAATATAATCAAGGATGTAAATAATGGCATTAGCAGTAGCATTTACCGGCATATCAAACAGCGGCAAAACGACTATAATTGAAAAAATTTCTACTATTTTAAAAGATAAATATAAAATAGGTATCATAAAACATGATCCAAAAGACAAAGCTATTTTTGACAAAGAGGGAAAAGACAGCTTTAGATTTTTTGAGACAGGCGCAGAAGTGGCTGTTGTATCCCCAACTAGAACTACTTATTTCTCCCATAGACAAAAAGAACTTGAAGAGCTAGTTTTGATGTTTGGCGATATTGATATATTGTTAGTTGAAGGACTTAAAAATTTGCC
Organism: Sulfurovum sp.; assembly: GCA_020721345.1. Taxonomy (GTDB): domain Bacteria; phylum Campylobacterota; class Campylobacteria; order Campylobacterales; family Sulfurovaceae; genus BN30871. Next base: position 11,245 of record DYMX01000013.1, on the reverse strand, counting down.
GTTTCCTAGGATCTGCGTAGCAAGAGGCGAGATAGATGAAAGCTATCTTGGGTTTAGCGAGGCATTAGCGATAGATGAAAGCATAGATAGAAGCAAATACGATTTGCCGCAAACGCTTGATATCATGGACCTAAATGATCCGCAAACCATCATAGAGTGGATTTTACAAAACGGCAAGGAGATATAATGAATACAATTTTTGATAATATTAAAGATATAGCTCTTAAAATTGATAATGCGATAAAAAACTCTGATCTAGGATATAGCCAGAGTTCAAACAGTTCAGGCGAAGATCAACTAAAACTTGATGTTCAAAGTGACATTATCATCGAAGAAACTTTTAAAAGTGTTGCATCCGTTAAAGCCATAGTAAGTGAAGAAAAAGAAGGTATGACAACATTGAACGAGAATGGAAAATACACTGTATGTTATGATCCTCTTGACGGTTCAAGCCTTGTTGATGTGGATCTCTCGGTAGGTTCAATATTTGGTATATATGAAGAAACTTTGGACGGAGATGGGCTTGCGGCATCTGCGTATGTGGTATATGGACCAAGGATAGAGCTTGTGATATGTGAACGAAATAAAAAACCTATTCATTATAGATATATGAGCGGTCAATTTACGAAAATCGGCGAAATAACTCTAGGCGATAAAGGCAAGTTAAATGCACCTGGCGGAACACAACAAAATTGGACGCCAATTCACAAAAACTTTATAGATTCTCTTTTTAAAGAGGGATATAGACTTAGATATAGCGGCGGGATGGTGCCGGATCTTCATCAGATACTCTTAAAAGGCGGCGGACTTTTTAGTTATCCGGCGACTAGCGATAAACCAAATGGAAAACTTAGACAACTGTTTGAAGTGCTGCCTTTTGCTCTTGTGTATGAGAGTGCCGGCGGAATGGCGATAAATGACAAAGGCGAGAGTCTGCTAAGACTAAAGCCGTCGTTTGTGCATGATACAAGTCCTTGCTTTTTTGGCTCAAGATATGAGATAGAAGCTCTTAGAAAAGCTTATGGGGTTTGAATTGAGCGAAGTCGATAAAAACACTAAAGATATTTGGGAAGAAAAACTAGAAACACAGCTATCCAAACTTACAGAGTGTCAAAAATCAAAAAATCTAGATAGCTGCTTTAAGTGTGAGGCTTTTTTTGATTGTGAGACTAGAGATGCTTATGTGAAAGCTGTTTATGAAAGTATGAACAAAGGACACGGTGGAGGCTTTGAGTTCTAAATCCCTTTAAAAGCAACTTTGAGATACAATCCATATACAATTTTACACTCCATTTGTAAAATCCCCAAACTCATTTGTTAAGGAAGCTTCATGCAATGCAATAAACCAGTATATATCACCACACCGATCTATTATGTCAATGATGTCGCTCATATAGGACACGCGTATACTACTATCATAGCCGATACCATAGCTAGATACTCTAGAATGATAGGTTATGATGTGTTCTTTTTGACAGGTACGGATGAACACGGTCAAAAGATAGAAGAAGCGGCAAAACTAAGAAATGAAAGTCCAAAAGTATATGCCGACAAGATATCTGCTACGTTTAAAAACCTTTGGGATGATTTTGATATCAGCTACGATTCTTTTATCAGAACAACAGACGAACATCACAAAAAAGGCGTTCAAGTTGCATTTGAAAAGATGTTTGACAATGGCGATATATACAAAGATGTTTATAGCGGGCATTACTGTATATCCTGCGAAACATTTTTTACAAAAACACAGCTTGTGGATGATGAGTTTTGCCCAGAGTGTGGGAAAAGCACAACTATAGTAGAAGAAGAGAGTTACTTCTTTAGATTGTCAAAATATCAAGATAAACTACTTGCTTGGTACAATGAAAATCCAAATTGCATATTGCCAAAAAGCAAAAGAAATGAAGTTATCAGATTTGTCGAAGGCGGCTTAGAAGACCTTTCTATCACGAGAACAAGTTTCGACTGGGGCGTTAAACTGCCTGCAAAATTTGACGATCAAAAGCATGTAATGTATGTTTGGCTTGACGCTCTTATGAACTATGTAACTGCGCTTGGGTACGGTACAGGTGAAGAAAATATGAAATATTGGCCGGCAAGAGTACATCTAATAGGCAAAGATATACTAAGATTTCACGCGATATATTGGCCGGCATTTTTGATGAGTCTTGATCTGCCTCTTCCAAAGCATGTTGCGGCTCACGGATGGTGGACAAGAGACGGTGAAAAGATGAGCAAATCAAAAGGTAATGTTATCGATCCAAAAGAGGTTGCAGATGCTTACGGAATAGATAATTTTAGATACTTCATGCTTAGAGAAGTTCCTTTTGGAGGAGACGGCGACTTTAGCCAAAAAGCTCTAATTGACAGGATCAACTCTGACCTCGGCAATGATCTGGGCAATCTTCTAAACAGACTTATCGGTATGAGTGAAAAATATTTTGATAGTAAAATAAATTCAAAAAATATCGCAAAATATTATGATAGTGAGCTTAATGAAGTTAATGAATCAATATCAAAATTAGAACCGTTTTTGTATGAAATGCAATTGCATAGATATTTAGAAGAGTTATGGAGACCTATCGGCGTTGCAAATAAAGCGATAGACAAATATCAGCCATGGACGCTTATGAAAGAAGAAAAAACAGAGGAGGCAATGGCTTTAGTTGCGCTTATCGCCAATATTCTTGCTCGTGTTTCGATCATGCTTTATCCTATAATGCCTGTAGTGTCAAAAAAAATAGCAAATGCGCTTAATTTTGAGATAGATAACGGTTCATGGAAAAATTTTGCAATAGAGCAAAAAAGTTTACCGGAGTTCACGATATCAAAAATCCCTCCTCTATTTCCAAGAATTGAAGAGCCTCTAATGGCAGTTTATGAACCTCAAAAAAATAATGAAAAGCAAAGTGAGCCAAAAGTGAATGAAGCCAAAAATGATGAAGGCGTAGCGCTCATAGGCATAGATGATTTTTTTAAAACATCTCTTAAAATAGGCACTATCGTGCAAGCAGAAGAACTTCCAAAAAGTGATAAATTATTGCTCTTAAAAGTTGATGTGGGCGAAGATGCCCCAAGACAAATAGTAGCAGGTATCAAAGAGTTTTACGCTCCTGAGGCTCTAGTAGGAACACAGGTATGCGTAGTAGCAAACTTGAAACCGGCAAAACTCATGGGAAATCTAAGTGAAGGAATGCTTTTAGCTGCAAAGGATGAAAACGGGCTCCATCTTCTTCGTCCCGAAGCGCCAAAAACTGCAGGGACACCGGTTAAATAATGAATATAAGTGATGTAATAAATATAACAAACGGAGAGCTTATAGGCACTCCGAAAATACAATCGGTCAATAGCGCTACGGTTTATCCGTCAAAAGTAGAACAAGGCGATCTGTTTTTTTCATCAAGTCAGGAGGATATTGACAGTGCGCTTAGTAATGGCGCGTATGCCGTTATTTTTGATAATGACGACATAGTCAGAAATGATAGCGAGATAGCATGGATAAAAGTAAGCGATATAAAGCTTGCTGCTATGAAGCTTGTACGGTATGTTTTGCTAAAAAAAGAGATAGATATATATCTGCTAAATACCCATGAATTAAGTTTTTTAAAAATGGTTGCGGTCGATAAAAGAAATATAAATATTCTCTCAAATGATTGGAGAAAAACATTTGAACAGATAGTAAATAGTAACGATCTGCTTTTTGTCGGAGATGACGAAGAGCTGCTTACTACCATTAAGCCAAATATTGCAAGACTTGACAAAGAGATGGACTATCAGCTCATTTCCGATACACTGTTTAAATGCAGTTTTAAAATGGACGGCTATGTGTATCAAAACTATGATATAGTCCCTTTTCACATGGAGCACTTGACAAAAGTATTGCATTTTTTACAAGCGCATCACCTTAGGTATGATATAGAAAAGATAAGATATACAAAACATTTTGTTCCGGTTTTTATAGACAATCAGCTAAGGATCCAGTCAAGCTCAAAAAGCGAAAAAGCCGTAATATTTATAGATAACCTTAAAGATATCTATGAAGCAAATGAGTATATATTTTTTCGTCTCAAATGGATAAGAAGCATAATACTAACTCCCAAAAAGACAAAAATGGATTTAGAGAAAAATCCTGTCTGGTTTGACGATATTCATGATGTGCAGCAAAAACTAAAACAGTTGACATACAACTACGCATTTGTATATAATTTGGACAAATCCATACTTCCTACTTTGCAGCAAGAGTATGATTTATTTAATCAATAGGATAGCAGTATGAAAAATATAAAGTTTTTGTTGTTAGCAATATTGTCGTTATTTGTAATTGCTTGCTCTGACTCGAAAGATGCGGCATCTGCTACCGAGCAAGTTGCGCAAACTGATAAAATATCCATTTTCTTTGTTGAACAGAGCGGCTGCGGTTCATGTGAGCTGCTCAAAAATACATTTAAAAAAGCTGATGTCAAAAAAATACTTGATAGTGATTTTGAAGTAAAATTTATAGATATTTCAAAAGCTAACACACTGCCAAAAGGAGCGATGGAGCCATTTGGTACTCCTACTTTGTATTTTGTTTCCAGTGATGGTAAAGAGTTGCACGACCCTCTAATGGGCGCAAAAAACAAAGATGATTTAGTGGAAATCTTAAATCAAATAAAAAATGACTATAAAGCAAAAAGCGCCAAATAGATGAAAATTCTCTCGGTTGGAAAACATATAGAGTTTCAAAATCTGGAGATTGTCTATACTCCGCTTGGAAATATAAATTCAATAGAAAATATTTCCGAGTATGATTATATACTCGTTACCGGCGGCGACGGGGCTATCAGAAGGACGCTTAAAGATATTTATCACAAATTTGAGACTTCTTTAATTCCTCCTTTCATCATTAATCCAACCGGATCATTTAATGTTGTAGCCAAAATACACAGATTGCCGAGTTTTGAGAAGATACTTTCATCTATATCTAACAATGAGCATATCAAAAATATAACCATACCTTTTTATGCTATAGATAAAAAAATATTTTTATTTTCTTGCGGCAACTCAAGTGATGTTGCTCATATATTTTTATCTGAAGTATTAAGATTTGGATTTTTAAAAACAGGCTTATTGAGATATATAATCACATCCATGTTTTTGCTGCCGTTTCATTTACTAGCTACACCGTTTTTACTTTTTTCTAAAAGCAGATTTTTTGTCTTTACGCCGTTAAAATTTAAAAGATTTTTCAACATATATGGACAAATTAATGATTCGATAGAGATAGATTTGAAAAATTATTACAATGTATTGGAGCTTGACGGAGACTTAAGTGTTGTAAAAAAACAAAAAATAGTTATCAAAAAAGTTGGAAATATCTCTTTGGCAACTATATGACACTGTTGTAAAATTCTACTACTCTTTGGTCAATAGAGATAACCCTCTTTAGATAATATTCCAAGTTGCCGCCATTATAATCAACCTTTAGGGTTTTTGGGTTCGTAGCGCGGGAAAGTGCGACATAAAATTGACTCGGCGTGAAAATATTATCTACATTGCAGACAAGATTGTCTATACTCATGCCTTGTGATTTGTGTATTGTGATGGCATAGGCCAGCTTCAAAGGAAACTGTGACATGGTTGCCAACGTAATTGATTTTAGCTTACCGTCACTATCTGCATGAAACTCTCCAAGTTCAAAAACATGAGGCTCTACACGAACAAAACTATCATTTTTTTCCACTATGATAGCTTCAGCAGTTATCTCTTTTATGATACCTCTTTCGCCATTTGCATATTTGCCCCATTTATTTACGCAAAAAAGCACCGGAGCGCCGACTTTTAGAGTTAATGTATCAGGTACCGGAAGAGATTTCTGCCAATTTGCAACTTTACTCTCAAGAACATTTTTTATGCTGCTATTTTGAGCTATCAGAGTTACAGCAGGCGACGACAGCTCTGCAATCTTATCCCTGTTCATCTTTTCAACATGTTCGTTTTTGCCAAATAGATATGTTGAATTTTCCAAAGCCGTGTTTTGTTGTAATAATTTTATATATTCAATGACTTGCGTATCAGCTTCACCTTTTCTGATCTTGGATAATATCTTTGTAAAATGCATATCGTGCGTTCTATGCATTTTGGTAAGTTCTACGGTTATTGGAGCAAAATTTTGCCATGAACTACTTTCAAATGCAAAAAGCAAGCTATCAAATAAGCCTACATTTTCTTTATGTTTTACAATGGGGCTAAGCTGGAAAAAATCTCCTACAAACAAAATCTTGCCTAAAAAATTCATCGAATCAAGCCTATAGGCTATCATATCAATCAGACTAGCGCTTATCATGGATATTTCATCTATTACAATTAAGTCTGTATTTGAAATTATCTTTTTAAGCTCTGCAAGTCTATGTTTTGATCTCTTGTCTCCCATTTCAAGTTCTTCTAGTGAATTTGCTATGCCAAAAACAAAAAAACTATGTACCGTCATGCCATTAACTGCGACAGCGCTTACACCAGTTGAGCCAAGCGATACTACATTTTTGCCCATTTTTTTAAAATTATCTATAACTTTTAATGTAGTATAGCTTTTCCCTACCCCTGCCCCGCCTGTTAAAAAAACATTTTCTCTTTTCAGGAGCTCACAGATCTCATTAACTTTTTTCAAATTACCATACCGCTTTTACAAGATTTTTTAACATTTATGCCGTTAGTTACGGCATTGTTTAAGTTCTGGGTCGTGTAATTGCCAAGATTTATTCTTATTTCTGTAACCTTTCCGTTTTCACACATCATCTCAATTTTTTTTGAAGCTTCATTTCCAAAACTTTCATCAAAACTTTTTCTTAGTTCATCAATATAGAGTATATTTCCTCTTTTTGAATACACCAGTCTTCCCGCCTTACTATTCTCAAATTGCTTAAAGTAGCCGATCGATCTCATAAAATATTCATTACTGCCAAAGTTTGAGCATGTTCCGTGCTTGTACCATTCGTGCTCATGAAGATCTGTAGCAACGCTGGGCATAGCTGTTAAAAGTTCTTCCCTTGTTCTATGATCCATCTTTATATCCGGCAGTCTGTACCATTGGTGATTTTTATCAGCGCCTATTATTTTTTTGCTTACATTGCAGTATTGTCTATTTTTAGGCTGAAACCAAAGTCCGTGAAGAGTTAGGATCTTTTTACTACCCATTTGGCACTCTTTTTTGTTTTTATGTGTTTGACAAAATGCATTTTGCATACTTATGGATAGGACAGCTCTATTTTTATATTCATTGTCTTTGTTTAAAAATGAGAAAAAGCCGCTATTTGCAAAAAGAATGGTCGATAATGATAAGATCGAGAATATTTTCTTCAAAAATTACCTTTTGGATTTTTAGTTTTTGTATTATACTATCAATACCATTTTACCTAGATTGAAAAGAGAGCATATGATATTTGATGATTTGGATATATTTGAACAAATGAGCCTGAAAGAAAAAAAGAAACTGTTTGGAAACAGCAAGAAACCTCTATGCATAAACACTCCTCATCGCTCAAACATGATGCTAAATCCGCTCAATTTAAAACATTTAAATACTCTTGATGAAAATGTAGCTGATGTAATCACACTTAATCTCGAAGATGCCATCGCACCGTCAAGAAAAAAAGAGGCGCTGTATAACATAGCTCTTTTTTTATCAAATATGCAAAATTCAAAAAGTTTTATAGTTATTCGCACAAACCCTTTTGATGAGGGAGGCAAAGAAGAGATAGAATTTTTGAATGATTTTGGTTTTGATGCGATCAGGCTTGCTAAAGTTAAAAGTTCAAAAGAACTTGAGTCGGCTCTAAAAATTTTAAACAAAGATCATGAGCTTCATTTTTCGTTAGAAACCAAAGAGGCTTTTGCTGATATAAGAGCACTTAAAATTGACGATCGCATAACTACTGCAAACCTAGGAATACTCGACTTGTTAGCATCCCTAGATCTGACGCAATCACTAGTCAAAATCGCCAACCCTGCTATAGACTATATTTTGGCAAAATTCCTCATAGAGTGCAAAACAGCAAATATTCATCCAGTTTCTTTTATGTATCAAGACTATAACGATACAGATGAGTTTCGCAAGTGGTGTGAATATGAAAAAAATATGGGATTCACATCAAAAGCCTGCATGGGACCGAAGCAGGCTGTGATCGCCAATGAGATTTTTGATATAGACAAAACGCAGATATTGAGGGCCAAATATATAAAAGAGATTTTTGAGCTCAACTCCTCAAAAGGCATGAACGGTTTCATGGATGACAGATACGGCTTTATAGATGAGCCTATATATAGAGATGCGCTAAATATATTGAAAAATTAATTTTTGTTATTTACCATAAACCAATTTTTTCCAACAGCAGAGGAAATGATAAAAACATAGGCAATGTCGGCACAACATACCAAAATGTATACCAAGCATGATTAGCTATTTTTTCAGTACTTTGATTTTCAACATAAAGCCAAATTAATGTCAAAAAAGTAATAAGAGGAAGTGCCGCGAGTAAACCGCCGAGTTTATCACTGCGTTTTGCTATTTCAGAAACAAGAACCACGACTATAGAAGTAAGCAAGTATTTAATTATTATCCAACTATTTATGTAGACCTTTTTATTTATTTTAAAATCAATTACATCATGAAATTTAATGTCAACTATAAATTCAAGTTTTTATATAAACGCAAGTAACGATGCAGTTACGGCAACATTGAGTGACTCGACTCCTCTGTTCATCGGTATGATTATACTTTTGTCGCTAAGACGCTGTATCTGATAGCTTACTCCCGTTGTTTCATTGCCCAAAACAAATATGCTCTTTTCGGTATATGATATATCCTTGTAAGATTCTTTGGCATCTAGGCTAAGGGTATAAATAACAGCGCCACGGGCTTTGAATTTTTTTAATGTTTCGCTTAAGTTGTTAGAAATTATGATAGGCATTTTAAATATCGTTCCGACACTAGCTTTTATCACAAGAGAGTTTATAGAAGATGTGCCTTTGCTTGGAATTATGATGGCATCTATCTCCCCTGCTGCGGCAGAGCGGATGATCATACCTAAATTTTGCGGATTTGATACACCGTCAATAACAAGCAGCCTATAATTGATATTATTTGCTATAAATTCATCTTCGTTTACAAAATTGTCCATTATGATGTCAAGGGCTACGCCTTGATCTTGTTTGGCATTTTTTGATATTCTCGAGAGTGTCATTTTGTCGTGATACGCCACCTCAATGTCTTTTTTGTTGCAAATAGATATCATATCGTCAATGACTTTTGCGCTTTTGTTTGAAGAAGAGAGATGAAGTTTACTTGGAGTAATAGAGAGTTCATCAAGCGCTTCACTTACGGCATTTCTACCGTAAATAGTGAGTATTTTGGCTAATTTCGCTTTTTTGTCAATATAGTTTTGAGAATCTTCCAATTATTAGTTCTCACCGTTCCACGCAATATGCGGCTTGCCGTTCTCGTCAAATTTAACCGCAGGCATACCCATGATGTTGTATCCGGCATCTACATAATGTATTTCGCCTGTTACTCCGCTGCTAAGGTTAGAGAGAAGATACATACCGCTATTTCCTACTTGTTCGATAGTTACATTTTGTTTCAAAGGAGCATGTGCTGAATTCCATTTGAGCATAAAGCTAAAATCGCCAATGCCTGCAGCCGCAAGTGTTTTTATGGGTCCTGCACTGATAGCATTAACTCTTATGCCGTCTTTTCCAAGATCTTCTGCTAAATATTTTGTAGTCATCTCCAATGCCGCTTTTGCTACACCCATTAGGTTGTAATTTGGTATATATTTCACGCCTCCATAGTAGCTAAGCGTTAATATGGAGCAGTTGCTGCTCATAATCGGTTTAAGCTCTCTTGCCAATTCAATGAGTGAATATACAGAAATATCCATTGCAATATCAAAGGCTTCTTTGCTAATATCAACAAATCTTCCGCTAAGCCCCTCTTTTGGCGCAAATGCTATTGAGTGAACCACAAAGTCGATCTCTCCCAGATCTTTCTTTAATGACTCTCTAAGTGTTGCTATCTCTTCCGGTTTGCTTACATCACATGGATAAAATCTGCCGTTACAGTTTAGCTCATCAGCCACGGGAGCAAGTTTCTCTTCAAATCTTTCATTTAAAAAAGTGATAGCCATCGTTGCGCCCTGCTCTTCACAAGCTTTTGCTATGCCGTAAGCAATTGACTTTTTATTTGCAATTCCTAAAATAACACCTTTTTTGCCTTGCATTATCATCTGTAAATATCTCCACATAAAAAATTTGTAATATTTTACCACTAATAAGATAAAATACTACTCAGGAGATGAGCGTTATGAGTGATATTTTGATTATTAATACAGGCGGTACTTTCAACAAATACTATAATCCAAAGAGCGGAGAGCTATTTGTAGATAGTAACTGTGGCGCTTTGAAAAAAATTATGAAAAATTGGCTTTGTGAATTTGCAATAGTCAATATCATAGGAAAAGACAGTTTGGAATTTTTAGACAGCGATAGAGAACTAATTCTCCAAACCATAAAGAACTACAAAGAAATAGAAAAGTTTATCATTATCCACGGAACAGATACTATGCATATTACTGCCGAGTTTTTGGATGCGAGTATTAAGGATAAACAGATAGTAATAACTGGGGCAATGGTGCCTTTTAGTATAGATCCCATAGAAGCTACGGCAAATTTTGCTATGAGTTGCGGACTTTTGGCAAATTGCGATAAAAAAGGAATATATATCTGCATGAATGGAAAAGCAGATGATTATACTAAAGTAAAAAAAGATAAAATGCTTGGTCTTTTTGTAAAAACAAATCAATAGTAAAGGAATCAATAATGAATTTTAAAAATGTAGAAGTAGTCAAAGAAGCAAATATATACTTTGACGGTAAAGTGACCAGCAGAACAATTCTTTTTAATGATGGAACAAAAAAAACTTTAGGGATAATGCTTCCAGGTACATATAATTTTGGAACAGACAAAGCAGAAGATATGGAGATACTTGCCGGTCATCTGAAAGTTAAACTTGCAGGTTCAGATGAATGGATGGAGATAACAACTCCTACAACCTTTAATGTACCCACACATAGTTCTTTTGATCTAGAGGTTTTTATGCCGACTGACTATTGTTGTTCTTATTTAGATTAAAAAAATATAAATTAAGATAAATTTATCGGGAGCGTAAATCTAACTGTGTAAGTTCTAAAAAGTAGATTTATTTGATATAGTG
>DYMX01000012.1 GCA_020721345.1 Sulfurovum sp. | reverse complement strand
TTACATTTGGTATCATTGTCAAAGATTTTTCAAGGTGGCGACTGACCCCTATTTCTTATTTCTCTATTTCTCTATTCCATTGTATTAGTAGAAGTTGGTCGTTAATTGTTAGTTGTTTATTTTAGATCTTGAAATAAATAAAGGATAAGAGGTTTTGTAGATCGCTATACTTCACTCACCATGACCGCTTTTGCTGATAATTATAGCTTTTTATGCTCTATCTTCGTGCATCTGTTTTGCACAACTTTCATGCCGGCATCTTGAGCTTTTTGGGCGGCTTCATTATTTACAAGGCCTAGCTGTGTCCATATACAGCCAACATCGCCTCTAGCGATGCACTCGTCAATAACACTTGCTATCACATCCGGCTTTCTAAAAATATCCACCATATCTATTTTGAAAGGTATTTCGCTTAGATTTCTATATACTTTTTCGCCAAGTATCGTTTCTTCTTTTGGGTAAACAGGGACTACTTTAAAACCTGCTCCTTGAAGATAGCAAGCCACCATATTACTTGCTTTGTCAGAATTAGGAGAACATCCGATAACGGCAATCGTTTTTGTGTTTCCAAATATCTCTTTCATCTCTTTAGGGTCACAGTTTACGGTTGGAAATTCGCACTCCATATTAAATCCTTATTTGTACATTGGTTTGATATAATTCTATCAGATTATAGTTATAGGAAAATTTAAGGGTGTCTCTAAAAATTTTTTTGAATTAGCTTTGGCTAGTCCTTTAAATTTTTAAATAAAATCTCATCCAAAATTTATTCCTTCTATGAGTTAAATTTAATTTTTTAGAGGTACCCTTTATGTTAAACTTTGAAAGTTTCAAAGATGCCGGATCAAGACTTCGGAATGTTGTGTATAAAACTCCGTTCTCTTTTGCGCCAAATCTTACTAAATTAAGCGGATACAATGTATATCTTAAAAAAGAGAACCTTCAAATTACGGGCTCGTTTAAATTGAGAGGCGCTTTCAATAAAATAGCATTAGTAGTAAATGAAAATAAAAATGCCAATGTGGTAGCAGCAAGTGCCGGAAACCATGCTCAAGGAGTTGCATTTGCGGCCAATTATTTTGGCATCAAAGCAACTATAGTTATGCCCGAATCAACACCTCTCACAAAAGTACAAGGGGTAATGGAGTATGGGGCTGAGGTCGTTTTGCATGGGCTGAACTATGACGAAGCATATAAAAGAGCTGTAGAATTCGCAAATGAATGCGGAGCTGTATTTGTTCATCCATTTGCAGATGATGATGTCATTGCTGGGCAGGGTACTATTGCTTTGGAAATGTTTGAGGAAATAGATAATCTCGATGCTATTATCGTTCCGGTTGGGGGCGGTGGACTCATAAGCGGAATTGCAATGGTCGCAAAAGAACTAAATCCGAATATAAAAATAATCGGTGTTAGCTCAGAGGGTGCTCCTGCTATGAAGGAGTCCTTTGAAGCAAAAAAACCGATAGATAGCTTAAGTGTAAGAACAATAGCAGATGGAATTGCAGTAAGAGACACATCTCCTTTTACACTAGAGTATATACTAAAAAATGTTGATCAGATGATAACCGTATGTGAAGACGAGATAGCAAATGCTATACTTTTTTTACTCGAAAAACAAAAACTTTTAGTTGAGGGTGCCGGAGCTGTCGGAGTTGCAGCAATAATGCATGGCAAAATAGATCTGCCGAAAGGTTCAAATGTCGCAATTGTAGTAAGCGGAGGAAATATAGATGTCACGATGCTTTCTCTTATCATAGAAAAAGGTCTTATGAAGAGTGGACGAAAAATGAAACTCAAGGTTACTTTGATAGATAAGCCGGGCGCTTTGATGAGGTTTACTGAAATTCTTCAAAATGTCGGAGCAAATATAGTCCAGATAGGGTACGATAGAACATCCATTGACCTAGAGTTTGGCGATGCCCATGTATCCGTTTCATTAGAAACTAAAGGCGATGAGCATCAAGAAGAGATAAGAATCAAACTAAAAGAGGCTGGATTTAGTTTTAGAGAAGTTCATTGATGATAGCTTTTGATCTCGGCTCCAATACGCTTAGATGCGTTGCGATAGATTGCTCTACATTAGAGATAGTTTTTGAAGAGAGCATAATAGTAAAGTCAGCCGATGGAATAGCAACCACCGGCAATATAAGCGATGATGCAATAAAGAGAATTATTGACGGCATTTTAGAGATCGGCTCAAAGCATGATCTTAAAAATAGTTCAGTAAAAGCGGTAACCACGGAGGCGCTTAGAAGTGCCGGAAATTCTAAAATCGTTTTAGATACCATAAAAGAAAAAACAGGTATCGGATTTGAGGTAATTGACGGAGATGAGGAGGCAAGACTGACTCTTTTAGCCGTAAAACACAGACTAAATATCTTGGGCATTGATAAAGGTTTTATACTCGTTGATATCGGCGGCGGTTCAACGGAGATTATTTTTTGTGATAGAGAGAGTTATATATTAAAAAGTTTTCCTTTAGGCATAGTCACACTTACACAACAATGCAATGGTATAAATGAGATTAAAGAGAGAATTGAAAAAGACAGTTTTGGCATATCCGAGTTTATCAGATCATCAACAGATAGCTTTGGCGATATAGAAATCTTTGTTGCGACAGCAGGAACTCCCACTACGATAGCTGCGATGAAAATTGGTATGGATTATGAAAGTTATGATAGAAAGAAGATAAATGGAGTAAAAATAACTCTTGATGATATAAACATAGAATTTGATAGGCTGCTCATAATGGATGAAAAAGCAAGAAAAAAGAGCGTTGGAGTAGGCAGGGAAGACTTGATAACTACAGGAGTTTTGATACTTGAATTTATCATGAAATGCGCAGGTTTTGATGAGTGTACCGTTATTGACGACGGTCTTAGGGAAGGTGTAGCTCTTGAAGAGTGCCGGAAATATGACAATTTGGCATAAAATTTAAGATATTTAAGATCTGCGTCTATAATAGCTTTTAAAAAAGAGCTACTGTTTATGAAAATTCATCTGGATTTGGATTGCTATTTTGTAAGTGCCGAGAGAACAAGAAATGAGAGCCTAAAAAACATACCCGTTGTCGTAGCAAAAGGAAGCGATAAAAATATATTTTCTAAGCACAAAAAAGAGGCATTTTTGCTAGGCGACAGCGGCGCATTTAACTCTGTTTTGGAATTCAAAGACAAAGCCTGCAAGGACTGGAAAGATGAATTTTTAGATGAAGACGGAGTGCTACGCGGTATTGTGATAGCTAAAAGCTATGAAGCAAAAGCACTTGGTATTCAAACAGGCACATCTCTAAAAGAGGCATTTTGTCTGTGCCCGCATTTAAAAGTAAGCACAAGCGATCATCTTTTTTATCAACAGTTATCACAAAAATTAAAAGAGTTTTTGCATAGCAAAATACCAATCTTGGAGCAATACTCGATCGATGAATTTTTTGGAGATTTGGACGGTTGGGTAAAAGATGAAGATACGCCCCGGTTTATCACAAATTTACAACAAGAGATCATGGAGAAATTTGATCTGCCCATAACAATAGGAGCAAACAGATCAAAATGGATAGCTAAACTGATCACAGACAAGATAAAACCTTATGGCGTAAGAGTTGTGAGCAGCGATGAAGCTGATAAATTTACCGATGAAATACCAGTTGAAGATTTTCCCGGAATCGGCAGAGCTATACAAAAAGAGTTAAATTCAAGGGGTATTAGAACATTAAAAGAGATAAAAGTAAATCCAAGAGTTATAACGAAATACGGCAAAATAGGCAATGATCTATATAAGAGAATATGCGGCACGGACAATGAAAAAGTATCTGCTTCGAGAGATAGAAGGTCTATTGGGATCAGTAGAAACTTTAAAGCCATTCACGATAGAGGTGAGATAAAAAGAAGAGTCGTGATACTCTCTAGATATTTAAGCTATATGATCATGAAACTTAAGCTCAATCCAACATCTTTTTATATCAAAATAAGATACGAACAGTCACAAAAAGAGTCTATGTCTATAAGAAAGTATAGAATATTTAGTGAAAAAAATCTAATAGATACAGCTCTTTTTATGTTTGATCGTGTAGATATCCATAAAAGATACAAAATCCACTATATCACCCTATATACATCAAATTTTATCAATAGCGCTTATCCAAAAACACTTTCTCTTTTGGAGTATGAGAATGATAACAAACTGGCTTTTCTTTCGCAAAAAATGACGCATATTCGAGAAAAGTACGGCATAGATTCTATAAAATACGGATGTGAAGATATTTATCTGGATAATTGAAATCTAATAATTTTTTGTTATAATCATTGAAAATTATATTTTGGAGAAGATGCCATGAAAATGAGTGGTGCACAAATGGTGTGCGAAGCCCTCATCGCCGAGGGTGTAACTACAGTTTTTGGTTACCCTGGTGGTGCTATAATGAATGTATATGATGCGATCTATAAACAAGACGGATTTGAACATATATTGACTCGCCATGAGCAAGCTGCAGTTCACGCAGCAGATGGGTATGCAAGAGCAACAGGCAAGGTTGGCGTTGCCATGGTTACGAGCGGACCTGGATTTACAAATGCTGTTACCGGGATCGCTACGGCTTTTACCGATTCTATCCCACTTGTTGTTATATCAGGACAAGTACCATTGTCTCTCATCGGCACCGATGGATTTCAAGAGATCGATGCAGTGGGTATATCGAGACCATGCACAAAACACAACTATCTTGTTGCATCACTTGAAGAACTTCCTAGGATAATGAAAGAGGCTTTTTATATAGCCGCTTCAGGCAGACCGGGACCCGTACTTGTCGATATACCAAAAGACATTACTGCTGAAATGGGAGAATTCGTATATCCAAAAGAGGTGTATATGCCAACTTACAGACCTAGATACAAAGGCAATGACAGACAGATCAAAAAAGCTGTAGAGGCTATTTTGGATGCCAAGAAACCTTTGCTTTATCTAGGCGGAGGAGTAGTGCTTAGCAATGCAAGCGGACTGGTAAAGGAGCTTGCCGCGCTGGCGCAAATTCCGGCAGTTGAAACATTAATGGCAAGAGGCGTAATGGGGCATGAAAATCCATTGTTGCTTGGAATGCTTGGAATGCATGGTAACTATTCTTCAAATATGGCCATGAGTGAAACAGATCTTATAATTTCGTTGGGTGCGAGATTTGACGACAGAGTTACTGGGAAGCTTAGTGAATTTGCGAAATATGCAGATGTTATCCACGTTGATATAGACCCTGCGAATATAGGTAAACTTGTTGATGTTGATTATCCGATAGTCGGATCTATAACGGATGTTTTAGAGAAAATGATCTCACTATTAAAGCATAGCGTTAAACCGGATAGATACCAAGCATGGAGAGAGATACTTGCAAGATACAACGAACTTCATCCGTTAAAGTATGATGACAGCGATGATGTGTTAAAGCCTCAATGGGTTGTACAAAGAGTTGGAGAGATCTTAGGAAAAGATGCCATTATAACTTCCGATGTCGGACAGCATCAAATGTGGACAGCGCAGTTTTATCCGTTTGAGCGACCACGACAATGGATAAACTCAGGCGGTCTAGGCACCATGGGCTTTGGCTTCCCGGCAGCCATCGGAGCAAAAAGAGGCGTGCCTGAAAAGATCGTTGTAAACTTCACAGGAGATGGTTCTATTTTGATGAATATGCAAGAACTTATAACAGCTGCGGAATATAATATTCCTGTCATAAATATCATACTCAATAATCACTTTTTGGGAATGGTTAGACAGTGGCAGACATTCTTTTATGACAAAAGATATTCCGAGACGGATCTTAGTTTTCAGCCAAATTTCAAAGCTTTAGCGGAGGCATGTGGTGGCATAGGTTATGACGTAACCACAAAAAAAGAGTTTGACGAGGCGCTTAAAGATGCAGTAAAACAAAATAAGGTTTGTTTTATGAATGTAGCAATAAATAGATTTGAAAATGTTCTGCCAATGGTTCCTACCGGAGGAGCTTTGTATAATATGCTACTTGAACACAAGGATAAATAATGCAAGAAGTTAGAAGAGTTATATCAGTAATTGCCATGAATGAAAGTTCGGTTCTTGCTAGAGTATCCGGACTTTTTGCAGGACGCGGGTATAATATAGAATCGCTCACGGTTGCGCCGATTCCCAAAAGTGATCTTTCAAGATTTACGATAGTTACAAAAGGTAATGCTAAAGTTATAGAGCAGATAACAAAACAGTTAAATAAGCTTATCTCGACGTTGAAAGTTATAGAACATGAAGAGATGGTTGAAAAAGAGATGGTACTCATTAAGTTTTCAGCCAATGAGAGTTTAGCAGACATAAAGGCACTTTGCAGCGCATATAACGGCGGTATAGTAAATGCAGGTGAAAATAGCGTTATAGCTATGATAGCCGATGAGTCAAAAAGAATCGAGTATTTTTTAAGCGCAGCACAAAAATACAATCCACTTGAGATTGTTAGAGGCGGTGTTGTAGCTATCGAGAGGTAAAATGCTTTTAAGTCAAGTATGTAAAGAAGTAGGGATTGAGCTCAATGGCGATGATCGCGAAATAAGCGGGATTCATACATTAAGCGAGGCAAAAGAGTCGGAACTTAGTTTTTTTAATAGCGAAAAATACAAAGATGGTTTAGCGCTCACGAAAGCAGCGGCTGTTTTGATAGAGTCTAAGTATGCCGATTTGCTGCCAAAAACTACGATAGCGCTCATAACCGATGAGCCATATCTAAAACTTGCTCTTGCATCAAAGCTTTTTGCATATAAGCTACAAACAAACGAAGAGAAACCGAAAATCGGCACAAACTGTGATATATCCTCAAGGGCAACTTTTGGAACAAGCGTAATATTGGGCAATAATGTAGTGATAATGGCGGGAGCATACATCGGGGATAATGTAACGATAGGCGACAATACGGTCGTAAATCCTAATGTTACAATTTATCATCATAGCGTCATAGGCGCCAACTGCATACTGCATAGCGGAACGGTAATCGGGAGTGACGGTTTTGGATTTGCGCATACAAGAATGGGTGAGCATATCAAAATATATCAAAACGGCAATGTTGTTATAGAGGATGATGTAGAGATAGGAGCAAACTGCGCGATTGATAGAGCGGTATTTGGAAGTACTATTGTAAAAAAAGGCTCAAAGCTTGATAATCTTATACAAATAGCGCATAATTGCGAGATAGGAGCATATTCTATATTAACATCTCAAGTGGGGCTTGCAGGCTCAACCGTGCTCGGCAGAAATGTCGTAATGGGCGGACAAAGCGCAAGCGCCGGACATCTGAAGATCGGTGATTTTGCTCAAATAGCAGGTATGAGCGGAGTCACGAAATCGCTTGAAAGCGGCAAGATTTACGGTGGCTTTCCGGCTGTTGAACAGAAAGAGTGGCTAAGAAATCAAGCCAAGTTAAATTTGTTGCTCAAAAGTAAAAAATAGTGATATAATTAATCAAAAAAAGAAGCTCAATGAGTAAATTATCAAAAGTTATAAAAGAGATAAGTTTGGATGGAAATAAGGATGGTTGTATCAGAGTTGGAGCTATAGATGAGCCGTATGGCAAAGAGAGCAAAAGTGTTGCAAGTATAGCTGTTTCGCTTCAAAGCGGTTCGGATGAAGTTGACTGGAAAGTGCATATTCCAAAAGCAAATATAGATGATGTTATAGAAGCCCTTAAAGCGACAAAAGAGCAAATATAAATTTTTACAAAACTCTCATTTAGCCACTCTTTGATATAATAATTACAATTTATAATTTGGAGAAGTGATGAGTTATATCCCTCAAGAGATAGAATCAAAATGGCAAAACTATTGGAGTGAGCATAGAAGTTTTGAGCCAAGCGATAATTTTGATTTGCCAAAAAAATATATACTAAGCATGTTTCCTTTCCCAAGCGGAAGACTTCACATGGGGCATGTTAGAAACTATACAATAAGTGATGCATTTGCCAGATTTTACCGTCAAGAAGGATTCAATGTTCTTCATCCGATAGGATTTGACAGCTTTGGTATGCCTGCTGAAAATGCCGCTATCAAAAACGGCTCTCATCCGAAAACCTGGACTTATGACAATATAGATTACATGAAAAAAGAGTTTCAATCTCTTGGATTCTCGTTTTCAAAAGAGAGAGAAATTGCAACAAGCGATGAGCTATATACAAAGTTTGAGCAAGGCTTTATCATAGATATGTATGAAAAAGGACTTCTTTATAGAAAAGAAGGATTACTCAACTGGTGTCCGCATGACCAAACAGTTCTTGCCAATGAACAGGTAATTGACGGATGTTGCTGGAGATGTGACACACCAATTGTAAAAAAAGAGATGAATCAATACTATTTTAAAATCACACAGTATGCCGATGAGCTCTTAAATGATCTGTCCAAACTTGAAAACGGCTGGTCAAAACAGGTTTTGACTATGCAGGAAAACTGGATAGGCAGATCAAACGGATTGGAGTTTAAGCTTTTTCTAGATGATAAAAGCAAGAAAAAGCTTGATGATAAATTTAACAGTTTCGAAGTATTTACCACAAGACCGGATACAATTTACGGCGTAACTTACACGGCTCTTGCGCCGGAACACGAGATAGTTTCATATATGATAGAAAATTCGCTTTTAGATGAAAATACAATCAATACGATAATGTCTATGAAAAACAGCTCATCAATAGATAGGCAAAAAGAAAAAAGCGGAGTATCGCTTGGAATTAGCGTAATGCACCCATTGACAAAAAAAGAGATTCCTGTATGGGCTGCAAATTTTGTTTTGATAGAGTATGGAAGTGGTGCAGTGATGGCAGTTCCTGCGCATGATGAGAGAGATTTTGATTTTGCCAAAAAATATGATCTTCCTGTTAAAGCAGTCATAAAGCCAAGTATTGGAAAATTGAATGTAAATGAAGCATATATAGAAGTTGGTGTGTTGTTTGACTCAGGAGAGTTTAACGGACTTAACTCAAATGATGCAAAAGCTAAGATAATAGAACATTTTGAAACTCTTAAAATAGGCAAAAAAACAACAAATTACAAACTAAAAGATTGGGGTGTTTCAAGACAGAGATACTGGGGGGCTCCTATCCCTTTCATTCATTGTGACAGATGCGGGCTTGTAATGGAGAAAAAAGAGAACCTTCCTGTTGCGCTTCCTGATGATATAGAGATAACGGGCGAAGGCAATCCGCTTGAAAAGCATCCTACATGGAAATATTGCAAATGTCCAAAATGCAGTGGAGATGCGATAAGAGAAACCGACACCATGGATACATTTGTAGAGTCAAGTTGGTATTTTTTGAGATTTTGCGCAGATAAGACAAATTGGGAAAAAGAGCCTTTCTCAAATTCGCAGATAAAATACTGGATGGGAGTAGATCACTATATAGGCGGCATAGAACATGCTGTTCTGCATCTTTTGTACGCTAGATTTTTTACTAAAGTATTTAGAGATTTGGGTTATTTGGATTTTGATGAGCCCTTTGATAGACTTCTTACTCAGGGAATGGTGCTTAAAGACGGCGCTAAGATGAGCAAATCAAAAGGAAACACTGTAGATCCTGATGAGATCATAGCCAAATACGGCGCGGATACGGCAAGATTGTTTATACTCTTCGCAGCTCCGCCTACACAAGAGCTTGAGTGGAATGACAGCGCAGTTGAAGGCGCATTTAGATTTATAAAAAGATTTTATGATAAATCAAGAGGAATATATAAAACCGCCGTTAAACCGACCATTGACCATTTAAAATTAAATAAAGATGAAAAATTTGCTAGAAAAAAAGTATATGAAGCTTTGCAGAGAGCCATAGATGTTTATAATAACAGATATATATTTAATACCATGATAGCAGGAGCAATGGAAGCTATGAACGCGCTTACATCTCAAGAAAACAAGGATGTTTTGACAGAGGGATACTGGATACTTACTTCTATCTTGGAGCCTGTCATTCCTCATGTGTGCCATGAAATATCTAAAAACAGTTTTGAGCTTAAAAACTTTGTCAATCAAGAAATAGTTGATGAGGTATTGCAAAGTGACAGCATAAAATACGGTATATCTATCAACGGTAAAAATAGAGGCGAGATAGAAGTAGCACTTAATATGCCAAACGAAGAGATAATAGCTCTTGCAAAAGAAAATGTTAAAAAATGGCTTGAAGACATGAGTATCGTTAAAGAGATAGTAGTGCCAAACAAATTAGTAAATTTGGTAGTAAAACCATGTTAAGTTTTATTAAATTACTATTTTTAGGCGCAGCACTATCACTATTTGGCGGGTGTGGATATCAACCGTCATCGCATTATGTAAAAAATGTTTTTGATGAGAGTATATATGTAGAGGTCAAAGTTGATCCAAGTGAACCTGAAAATGCGCCATATCTTACCGATGAGCTTAGAAAAATTATAATACAGAGATTCAATGGAAAAGTAGCTTCAAAAGTGAAGGCTCAAAATAGCATAATTGCAACATATAAAGGCACGCAATTTATCCCCATAGCTTATGACAAAGCAGGATATATTACAAGGTATGCAACAATCGTAAAAGTCGAGTTCGACTTAAAAGACAAAAACGGCAATACTTTTCATAAAATAATAACTGCAACATCCCAAGAAGGAGTAAGCGAAAGCGCTTTGCATACTTCAACATCTAGGATACTGAGTATAAAGCAAGGATTGCAAAAAGCATTGGATGAATTTATCTCTTTTATAAGCGCTAAAGGCGCAAATTTGAAATGATGCCTCTACTTGAGCAGTTTCTAAACAATAAGCCGCTTTATTATAAGCATATAGACCATAATAGAATAAAAGTTGCATACGATAGAGTAAAACAGAATCTTAAAGTGCCAAAAATCATACATGTTGTCGGAACAAACGGCAAGGGAAGCACAGGCAGGATGATAGCTCATCTCTTGCTCTTGACAGGGTTTGATACGGCCCACTATACTTCACCACATATTTTGAGATTTAATGAGAGATTTTGGCTTAATGGAAATGAGTGCAGTAATAATCTTCTTGAAGCTGCCCACAATAGATTGTACGCCGCTTTAGATGATGAGCTAAGAGATAATCTTAGCTATTTTGAATATACGACACTTTTAGCTCTCTTTTCTTTTGAGGAGTGTGATTATCTGGTTTTAGAAGCAGGACTTGGCGGAGAGCATGACGCTACAAATGTGATCCATAAAATTTTAAGTGTTATTACTCCCATAGATTTTGATCATCAAGCTTTTTTGGGAGACAATATAGAGAGCATTGCATCTACTAAGCTAAAAAGTATAGATAAAATAGCTATTATCGCCATGCAACCTCATGCTCAAGTTGTAGATATTGCAAAAGAGACAGCAAAAGAAAAAAATGCGAAACTTATTTTTGTAGAGCCGGATTATCAAGACGAGAAGATAAAACAAATCGCAAAGAATAACCACTGGGGAGATTTTTTTTGTGACAACGCAAAAACTGCTCTTTGCGCGCTTGATGCATTGGGTATAAAATATGATATAGGCAATCTAAACTCGTGGCAAATGATAGGAAGGTATTTTGCCTATAAATCAAATGTCAGACTTGATGTCGGACACAATGCTCTTGCGGCGCGCGCTTTAGTTCAAGTAATGCAAAGCAATACGGTGCTTATATACAATACATATGAAGATAAGCCATATATGGAAATCTTAAAGCTTTTAAAGCCGAAAATAAAAAAACTTTTAATTATACCAATCGATTCACCAAGAGCTCTAAATTTGCAAAAACTTGAACAGGCACTTAAAGAACTTGATATTGATTACGGTTTTTTTGACAAAATGATAATGGATCATGAAAAGTATTTGGTTTTCGGATCATTTAGTGTAGTTGAAGCATTTTTAAAAGAGATGAATGAAAAATAGAACTATTATTACTATTTCGGATATTAAAGGAACGAAATCTTATAGCATCTCAGGGTTGGTTCGAAAGTATATACTTTGGGTTATAGCTTTTGTTGTTTTAACTGCGTCCATTGGAGCGGTCATAGTTCCAATACTTATAAATAAAGTGCTGGATCTTACAATCAAGAATGAGATGTATAAAAAAGACCTTGAAGAACAAATAACCGCGTATGATAAAGTCGATGATGATCTAAGAGAACTCGGAGAAATTATAAAACTATATGAAGAAGGCGCAAAGATAACTCTTCAAAAAACCAAAGAATACACCAAAATAGCAAGCGTAAAATCATATATGCTCAAAATATTACCAAACGGTTCCCCTGTTGCCAGACCGCGTGTAACTTCAGGTTTTGGATACAGAATACATCCGATATTTAGAACAAAAAAACTTCATAACGGCGTTGATTTTAAAACAAATATCGGAACACCGATCAAAACAACGGCAGATGGAGTTGTTACTCGCGTTATAGCGACCGATACGGGAGGCTATGGAAAACTTGTCGTTGTAAGGCACTCTTATGGATTTGATACAGCTTATGCACATCTAAGCAGTGTAAAAGTTCGCGTAGGGCAAAAAGTAAAAAGAGGTCAGTTGATAGCGCTCGCAGGAAATAGCGGAAGATCCACGGGTCCGCATTTGCACTATGAAGTTCACTTTCTAGGCAAAGCAATAAATCCAATTGATTTTGTTAGATGGAATATGGTAAACTACGACACAATTTTCAATACTCAAAAAGGCATTCCATGGGCATCTTTAGTAAATCTAGTACAAAAACAAAATCCAAATCTAGCTATAACGCGACGATAATTGCAGATGATTGCAGTATAGTCGGCGGCATAACAACAGGAAGCGATGTAGTAATAAACGGCAAATTCGAAGGTATAGTATCATCCAAACAGACGGTTACCGTCGGCGAAAATGGAGAGCTGTATGGCGATATAAAGTGTGAAACTATCGTTATCGGAGGACTTGTTGACGGCGTTGTTGAAGCAAATATGATACATATACTCTCTACGGGTAAAGTTGTAGGACAGCTAATATATTCCAAGATCACAGTGGAAGAAAATGGATTCTTTGACGGCAAAATAGCCGTTAAAGGCAATAGCTTACAGAGTAAATATGCTGAAATTGAGCACAAATATCATAATATTATCGATATAAAAGCCGTAGATAGCAAAATAGAAGAAAATAATATTAATTAAAAAATAGGTTTAATGTTTCAAAGCAATATATATGAATATCTAGAAGATAATTTAAAAAAAATAGACTCAAAATTGCTTTTGGTGTGCAATAGCGACAAAGAGGCAAATGAGATTTTTGATATTGTGAATCTGCTTGAGATAAAGCCTTTTGTGTTGCCTGATGTCAGGGTAGACTTCGGCGAGGATATGAGACCCTATCAAGATGAATTGTATGAATTTATCAAAGAATTAGGTTCATATTATTTGTGCCAAAAACCAAAAGTTCTAATTTCACCATACAGAACACTAAACTTAACATTTCCAAAAGAAGCTTTTTTAAAAACCATTAAACTCTCTTTCGCCGATAAAATAGATAAAAATATTAAAGATAAATTATTTTTTTGCGGATACAGTTTTGTTGACATTGTAGCTACAAAAGGAGAAGTCTCTTTTAGAGGCGATATAATTGATATTTATCCTATAAATGAAGAGAGTCCTTATAGAATATCTCTTTTTGATAATGAAATAGAAAGCATTAGAAGATTTGATGTAAGTACGCAAAAAAGCATAGTTGAAGAAATTGAGAGCTTTTTTATATTCCCAGCTTTTTTATCCTTTAGAGAATATGAGTTTAATCAAATAAACGAAAAAGTAAAAAATTTTAGATCAGATACATTTATCAAAGATATTGCATCTCTTGGTTGGTGGGTTATCGATGAGTATGGATATAAGGCGCTTGATTTTTTTAAACCACTTGCGGTCTCTAAGCTGGAATCAGATGATATTGATCTTCCTTCAATTAAAGAAGCGCAGAGATATAAAGACATAGAAGTAAGCGATATAAATAAACTTATAGGGACACATAAAAACAAAGAAATAATAGTAGTAGCAAAAAATGAAAGTATCGTAAGAGGCTCAATGCTTGGCAACTTTGATGGCTTAAGGTTTTTATATCAAGACGGTCAAATAAACCTTTTGAGTAATGAGAAGCTAATAATTTCTTTAAACAAACCGACAAAAATAAAAAAAGTCAAAAAAAGTTCGATCATACTAGATGAGTTAAAAAACGGTGATTATGTAGTTCATGAAACGCATGGTGTAGGAATTTTTAAGGGCATAGAGAAAAGAGATATACTTGGAGCTACAAGAGAGTTTGTAGTGATCGTATATCAAAATGAAGATATGCTTTTGGTACCCGTTGAAAATCTTGAAGTAATAGATAGGTATATGAGTGACGGCGGAAGTGTTCCCGTTCTCGATAGACTTGGTAAGATGAGCTTTAGAAATCTAAAAGAAAAAGTCAAAGAAAAACTTTTTGCTATTGCCTCGCAGATTATAAATCTCTCAGCGCTTAGGCATATGAGCCAAGGTATCAAGATAGAACTTGACTCAAAAATACATAGCGACTTTTTAGCATGCGCCGGATTTATTCATACTAGCGATCAAGAAGATGCCATCAATGATACGCTGAGTGAATTAAGAAGCGGAAATATCATGGATAGACTACTCAGTGCCGATGTCGGTTTTGGAAAAACAGAAGTTGCCATGAATGCTATATTTGCTTGTGTAAAAAGCGGATATCAAACTTGCATGATAGCTCCGACGACTCTTCTCTCCTCTCAGCACTATAAAAGCTTGATCGCAAGACTTGACCCTTATGGCATAAGAATAGCAAAATTAGATAGATTTTGCAGCGCAAAAGAAAAAAAAGATGTTATTGCGAGGGCAAAAAGCGGTGAAGTTGATGTGATCATAGGCACGCATGCGCTTTTGGGTGTAGAGTTTGCCAAACTAGCCTTTGTGGTTATTGACGAAGAGCATAAATTTGGAGTTAAACAAAAAGAGGCATTAAAGGAGATGGCAAGAGATGTTCATCTGCTTGGCATGAGCGCCACTCCAATTCCAAGAAGTCTTAATCTAGCGCTTTCAAGCGTTAAATCATTTAGTGAAATTCTAACTCCACCAATGGAAAGAGTAGGTGTGAGAACTTTTGTAAAAAGTTATGATGAAGCGATGCTTAAAGAGGTAATACTCAGAGAAATTAGACGAGGCGGGCAGATTTTTTATGTGCATAACTCCATTGCTTCACTAGAAGACAAAAAATCATCGCTGCTCAAGATCCTTCCGAATCTTAAAATCGCGATCCTTCATTCTGGAATTAGCGCTAAAGAGACGGAAGATGAGATGATAAAATTTGAAAAAGGCGAATTTGATATACTGCTTTCAACTTCTATTGTCGAGTCAGGCATTCATATACCAACCGCAAATACTATGATAGTTGACGGCTCAAATAATTTTGGAATGGCGGATCTGCATCAGCTTAGAGGAAGGGTTGGCAGAGGATCGCGAGAGGGGTATTGTTACTTTTTGGTTGAAGATAAACTTTCTCTTTCTGAGCGGGCAAAAAAACGTCTTATAGCGCTTGAATCACACTCTGATCTTGGAAGCGGGGCAGTTTTGGCTTTTCATGATCTTGAGATCAGGGGCGGAGGAAATATTATTGGGGAAGCTCAAAGCGGGCATATTAAGCAGATCGGATACGGACTATATCTGCGAATGCTTGAAGATGCTATAAAAGAGCTTAGCGGCAAGAAAGAAGAGAAAGAAAAAAGTGTTGAAGTCAAGATTGCAGTTGATGCATACCTCAGTGAAGAGTTGATAAATGAAGATAGATTGAGACTAGAGATCTACAGAAGACTTTCTCTTAGTTCAAACATAGGCGAAGTTTATGAGATATCTAGCGAGATAGAAGACAGATTTGGCAGACTTGACAGGATAAGCAAACAGTTTATTGATATTATGGCGATAAAACTTATGGCAAAATCAAAGAGTATTACTAAAGTTTCGAGCTACAATGAAAATTTGTTTTTTGAGTTTGAAGATGAGAAAAAAGAGAGATTAACACTAAAAGCGCCAAGCAGAGACGATGACGACATCATCGCTACTGCGTTTGGGTATTTAAAACAAGCTTAGTCAAACATTTTACAAAGACGAGATAAGCGTTTTGTCTTTTGGATCTTTTTAAAAATCGCCTAATACTTTTTCTAGATAAGGTAAAAATTTGTCTTTGTAAATTTTAACTAAAGAATAGTCTATGCTGTCGCTAAATAAAGCTTTTAGCATATCTGTTTCGCCTATAGTAAGGCTTCTGTATCTCTTGTTGAATAGTCTTATCATTAATTTATAATATATCGTGAATCTTATTGGCATCACTCATCCACACTCTAAGCCCATCGTAGTCTTCATTCTCAAGCAGTTCTTCAAAAATTTCAAGCTCTTTTATAAAATACTTAATGGATTCCAGCACATTTGTTTTATTTTGTTTGAAGATGCTTTCCCACATCACAGGAGAACTTTTTGCTATTCTGCTCATATCCCTAAAACCGCCGCCCGCAAGCGCTATGATACTTTTTGGATCTTCTTGTTTCATTACGCTGTTTGCTAAAGCATAGCTGATCGCATGAGGCATATGTGAAATGAATGCAGCATGTTTGTCGTGTGAATTGCTATCCATATATATTATATTCATTTCTAAATTTTTATATATCTGTTCTACTAATTCAAGTTGTATTTTCCCACTTTGTTCTACATCGCAAAGAACAACAGTTTTGTTTTTATATAATCCGTCAAACGCTGCAGTAGGACCATGTTTTTCGGTACCTGTCATCGGATGTGTGGCTACAAAATTTTTTCTTATATTTTCAGGGATACTTTCACAGATCTGTTTTTTTGTACTGCCTAAATCTATTATTGTACAATTTTGTCCAATTGATTTGATGTTTTTTAAGATATCTATTATTCCGTCAACAGGGATAGCTAAGATGATAAGTTCGCACTCAAAAATATCATCCAGATTTGTAGTTATTCTATCAACTAGCTTAAGACTGATTGCATCCTTGGTATGGGTTTTATTATGATCATAACCGATAAATTTAGCTTTTGGTAAAAAATGTCTTAAACTCAGCCCAAGTGACCCACCCATAAGACCCAAACCAACTATACCAACCGACTTTAAAACCATTTGTTACCTTTTAAAATTTTCAAATTATATCATAAGGCTAAAAAAAATAATATTTATTAATCATTTATTAGCTAAAAAAAGATAAACTTATACATTAATATATAAATTCAAAGGATTAATACATGTTGAAAAAAACTTCTTTGGTTTGGATGTCATTTGGCGCATTTTTGTTTGCTCAAAATATCACAAAAATTGAATATGAGGGGCTCCATAGTCTCTCCCCTGCTACAATAAATGAGATTAGCGGCATAAAAGTCGGCGAAAATTTATCAAAAAATGCGCTTGACACAGGCGTTAGAAACATAATGTCACAAGGTTACTTTAAAGATGTGACTGTTGAGACTAAAAACGGAGGCGTTGTTGTCCTTCATTTTGTTGAGAAGCCGGCAATCGCAAATGTAGAGATTAACGGTTACGGCTCAGAAGAATCAAATCAGAAACTAATCGAAGCAATGGGCTTAAAAAGAGGTGAACTTTTTGATGATGCAAAAATGCAAAAAGCAAAAAGCGTTTTCCAAGCAAAGCTGGCAAGCGAAGGTGTGTATGATGCGACTGTCGATATCCAAACAAAGGTAGTAGGAGAGGGCAGTGTTTCATTGGTTTTTGATGTTAAGACCGGTGAAAAGATAAAGATAACAGATGTGAAATTTGTAGGAAATAGCGCTTTGAGCGATTCTGAACTTGAATCAGCCATGGTAAACAAAGAAGAAGGATGGTTTGGCTGGATACCGCTGCTAGATAGAGGAACGGCTTATTTTGGGGAACTTGAAAAAGATGCATTTAGAGTTAAAGATGCTTATGCAAAAGAAGGGTATATTGATGCTAGGGTATCAAAACCTGTTCTTAAGGTTGACAATAACAGTAATGCAAGTATAGAGATACAAGTCGATGAAGGCAAAAGATACAAAGTAGGTGATGTTACTATAAATCAAAATGTTGAAGGCTTGGCAAATAACTTGACAGATGAACCAAGATTGAAAAAAGGCAAATGGTTTGATATCGATAAAATGAGAAAGGATATTGCTTATATCCAAGAACAAACAGCAAATCTCGGATATGCGTATGCGGTCGTTGAGCCAAACATCAGTAAAGATGAAGCGAACGGTTTGGTTAATGTTCAATACAATATCAACCCAGGCTCTAAAGTTACTATCAATGATGTATTGATCTCAGGAAACAATGAAACAAAAGACAGCGTTGTAAGAAGATACATATATCTAGCTCCAGGCGATGCATATAGCCAAACCGATCTAAAAGATAGTAAAAATGCGCTTGGAAGAACGGGATTTTTTGAAACTTATGATGTTAGCCCTCAAAAGCTTGGCGATAACTCAATGAATCTTTTAGTTAATGTGAAAGAGGCCCCTACAGGTTCTTTTGCCGTAGGTGGCGGATATAGCAGTTATGAAGGTTTTATGATAAATGCCAGCGTTTCTGATAAAAATATATTTGGGACAGGGATAGATGCCAGCATAGGAGCAGATCTGTCAAAGGTTTCTACAAAGTTTAATCTTGACTTTACAAATCCAAGGGTATGGGATTCTCTATATAGCTTATCT
The DNA here is from genome assembly GCA_020721345.1 of Sulfurovum sp. GTDB lineage: Bacteria > Campylobacterota > Campylobacteria > Campylobacterales > Sulfurovaceae > BN30871. The sequence continues at coordinate 20,559 of DYMX01000012.1, read as the reverse complement.
CTAGATGTGCATAAGAAGAAGTATGATTATGATAGTTATTCTTTAGACCAAACAGGAGCTTCGCTTACTGTCGGCAGAGAGTTTATGAGACATTTTTATGTATCAGGAGGATTGGCGTATGCGGATAATCAATCTGAAATAATAGATATAACCGGTGTTCCGGCAGGGTATGAAATGTTCTATAATGATAAATATCAAAAACTTTCTGCGGTTGCAGGAATTAAATTTGATAATACTGATGATTATTATGTCCCAAGAAGCGGTTTTATAACAAGTTTAAATGGAGAAGTTGCTAAGCTTGACGGAACACCGAATGATACGGCGCAAATAGAAGGCGGATATACAGATTTTAGTGATTTTGTAAAACTCAATGCAAAATTCGGTGCTTATTATGGATTGCAGGACATGATAGACTATGATCTTATCTTAAGATATAAAGCTAGGGCTTCTTGGTTGAATTCTGACGGCTACCTGCCTGCCTCAGAGAGACTATATCTTGGCGGGATTGGAAGTGTAAGAGGATATGATTCGTATTCAATATCCCCTATAGCTTATGATGGTGGTGGAAATGAAATAGGAAAAATAGGTGGAAATTGGACATTCTCAAACAGTGTTGAAGCTAGTATTCCAATTTCGCAAGAGGCGAAGATCCGTTTGGCATTTTTTGCCGATTGGGGTATTTTGGGAAGCGATGATTATTACGGTCAAAGCTTTGGCAACATAGACAGAGCATCTGCTGGCGCATCTATAGAGTGGTTCTCGCCGTTTGGTCCTATTAATTTTGTTTTTGCGAAAGCCATCAATCCTGAAGTGGGAGATGAAACTTCTAGCTTTGAATTTTCTATGGGAACAAAATTCTAAAACTTATTATGCCAAACAAGTTTTGGCATAATATTTTATTTGCTATCAATCACTTCTATTTTAAAATCAGCAGGCTTTTCAATATCTTTCAATACTTCTCTAAGCAGATATAACGGCTTATCTGAAATGATAAAAAGAGTAAGGTCTGTAAACTCAAAACCAATCTTTGCATCATTTGAAAATTCAAAAATAGAAAGTGTGATAGAATACAAAAATACATGCCATTTTAGTATATTTTTGCTGGGCAATATAGATTTGAATTTTTTATATACCGATTGTTTTATCTTTGCTTTTTTGCCGACTCTAAGCAAAAGCGCCGTTAAAATTATCTGTTTGTGCGTAAAACCATAGTTAAGCTCTTCTAAGGCTATATAAAAAGAGTGTTTATGCGCCTTGTATATAGTTAAGTTCTTGCCTATCTCGCTCATTGTGATAGCATTTTGTAGTTCTTGCAGGAATATTTTTTTTATTCCAAAATGTGAGCTGAAAATTTCTGCTAATCTTTTGATAGCCTGCCTTTTTTGGCCTGCCAATTTTGCGCCCATGGGGGAATTAAATCTATCAAGTATGTTTTGCATGCTCGGATTTATATTGTTTGGAAATTTTAAATTGGAGCTTTTTAAAAAGTGAGTTAAAAATACCCCCTCTCTTACGCCAACCCCGCTTGTTATAACATTTTTGGCTTCTATATGCTTGGCAATTTCTAAAAATATCAATATACCTTCCCTTATGGTATCGTATCTATCAGGACTGATCTCAAATGAATCAAGGTTGTCCATATTGCTTGAAACGATACTGCTTAGGAACCCTTCATATTTATTTAGCTCATATTTAAATCCATGCAGTTTGTTTAAAGGGTAATTTGATGTCTGTATTATTGTATTTGCTATTGTTCTTGCGCTTCCGCCGATCGCTACAACGGTTTCTTGTTTAAAGCTTTTTGGCAGATTCAATAACTCTTGTTTTATAAATTCTTTGGCTTCTTCTATTTTTTCATTATTGTCGAAAAATAACTCTTTTAGTCTCACCGTTCCGAGGTTAAGCGAATGTGTATCTTCTATCTTACCATTTCTGATAAGCGTCATATCTGACGATCCTCCACCTATGTCAACAGTGATCATGTCTTTTTTTGTTAAAAGGTTAAGTGCTGCTATACCGCCATAATATGCTTCTTTTTTGCCATCTATGACTTTTATATCAAGTTTTAGCTTATCTTTTATAAGTTGTATAAAATCTTTGGAGTTCGGCGCATCTCTAAGAGCCGATGTAGCAACACAGCTTACTCTATGCGCTTTGTAGTTTTCTATAGTTTGTTTAAAGGAGCTTAGTGTATTGTAAGCTCGCTTGATGCCGACAGGATGCAAAAGACCCCCATTATTATAGGCGCCTTCGCCGATCCTTACCTTGCTTTTTTGTTCACAAATAAGCCTAAAGCCGTATCTGCTGCTTTGTTCATATATTACAAGTCTGGCAGAATTAGAACCTATGTCAATAATCGCGGTTCGTTTATGCATTTTTAATATTCGTTTTGCAACTGCTTGTATTTGAACATCAATTCGTCTGTATTTTCAACATTGTTTGGATCAGGAACGATACAATCAACAGGACAAACAGCGATACACGATGGCTCATCGTAGTATCCAACGCACTCAGTGCAGCGATCTGGGTCTATAAAATATACCGGTTCATTCTCTTCGATCGCTTCATTTGGACACTCTTCGCGACATGCGTCGCATGCTATACACTCATCACCTATCATTAAAGCCATTTTTTGAATTCCTTTTAAAATTTTAAGAGTTATAACCGATTATTGCTTATTATTTATTTAAATGGATTCAATTTTATAATTTTGGCTATTTAGTAGGCAAAATCAAAGTCGCAATCGTTCCGTTTGTATCTTTTCTATTTTTTAAAGTAATGGTTGCTCCAAGCGCTTCCGCTGCGCTTTGAGCCAAAAAAAGCCCAAGTCCTACTCCGCTTGACTCTCGTGATCTGACAAATGGAGCAAACAGATCCTTTGCTTCATCGATCCCGCTTCCTTCATCAATGACCTCTATGATAAGATTGTTTTTTTTGAGTTTTGAATTGAACCAAATATTGTGATTTTTCGGAGTAAATTTAAATGCATTTTGAACAAAATTTTGTATTATTTGATTTAGAAGCAGCGGTTGAAGCTTTAAGTTTAAACTATCTGGTTCGATATCACATTTGAAATGCTTTTTTTGACTTTCGGCCAAGAGCCTAAACCCTTCTATTTTATTTTTTAAAAATTCTATAACATCAACATTTTGCGGTTCTTCAAGGTGGGCTCCCTCCTGGCGACCGAAATCCAAAATCGAAGATACTGCCTTATTTATTTCGTCAATCGATATTATGTTTTGTTTTATAGCATCTTTTAATTCATCAATGGAGAGATCTTTTTTTAGCATTGTTACTTGATTTTTTGTTTTCATGACGGCAAGCGGGGTTTTGAGTTCATGCGCAGATCCAATAAAGAGCTCTTTTTGATACTTTATGTAGTTTCTAATTCTGCCGGTTAGATTATTGATGGCCCTTGCAACAGGGTAAAATTCATTTGGCAGAGTGGAGAGCTCTATATTTTTAAGCATATGCTCATCCATATTGGATAATTTAACTCTGATGGTATTTATGGGCGATAAAAGCATACTGCTCAGAAAATATGCATATATCACGATTATCACCATTCCTATGATGTTGATAAGTAAAATAATTTTATAAATGTTGGTTTGCAGTTCTCTAGATTCTGTAACATTGCTTTTTATAGAAAGATATTTCTTTGTTTTTGCTAGTTTATCTATTTTGTAAGGGATATGTAGCTCGACAAAATGCTGCTTGTGTCTATTTTTGCTCTTTAAAATTGATGTGATGATGGGGTTATTTATATTTGTAGTAACGATATTTACATCAATGTTTAGTGTTTGTCTTAAAACTTCTCTATGTGAAGATAAGCTATTTTCTATATCGGGATATGTTGCAAATAGATAATTCGCATGTTTCAATAACTGCTCATCTATTCTTTTGTCAACCGTATAAGTAATATATGTAAAAATAATTGCAGAAAAAAACATAACTAGCATTGCCATAGCAATGCTAAGTTGTATGAGGAAATTAACTCTTATACTTTTTTTGGAAAACAAAATCTATAGCCTCTTCTTCGCACTGTTTCGATTGTTGTTATTCCAAGTGGTTTATCCATCTTTTGTCTGATCTGATTTATGGCAACTTCTATAACATTTGGCGTTACAAGTTCCGGTTCTTCCCATATTGCATCAAGAAGTTGTTCTTTTGAAACAATTTGATCTTTATGCATTGCTAAGTGGGTTAATACTTCAAAAGGCTTGCCTTTTAGTTCGATCTCTTCGCCGTTGTATATTATTTTTTCTTCTTCGGGATTGATGATAAGATTGCCGATTTCAAGTATGTTTGAGCCACCAAAACGTAATTTTGCTTCGATTCTAACTAGTAGAATTTCAAAATCAAACGGTTTTTTGATATAGTCATCAGCTCCTGATCTAAGCGCTTCTATCTCGCTTTCTCTATCATCTCTTGCAGACAAAACAACAATTGAGGTTTTTGGTGCAACCAATCTTATCTCTTTTATAAGATCAATACCGTTTCCGTCCGGCAGCATCCAATCAAGCAGTACAAGATCATAAGTTCTAATTCCTATATAGTATCTGCCGTCATTTAAATTTTCAGCAACATCATTTTGATATCCGAACTCTTTCAGTCCATCTGAGAGAGTTTTGCTTAGTGTCACTTCGTCTTCTATAATTAGTATTCTCATACATACTTTCCTTGTACGCTTGTTGCGTTTAAGTTTTTTTTAATTATATCAAAATTTTGAAGTATTGCAATACTTTTTTTAAAAATTCCAAGTTTTACTTAAAGCCACTCGGCAATTTTTTAAAATATCAGGTTTGGTGAGTTTAATGTATAGAGTCTTTATTTGAGGATATTTTGAAATTAGAATATCCTTTGTGCCTAGAAGCGCATCTTCCAGTAAGCCGTATTTTTTTATTTTGAGGTCATCGGTTACGATTTGTACTATAACGGCATAGTTTAAAAAGTCGTCTTTTTTATATTGATAGTCTATGTTTATATCTATGATCAGATTTTGAGTTTTTTCTCTTTCAAAATCTAATATTCCGACAATCGTTTGGATTGTCAGCCCTTCTATATGTATAGTCATTATATGACCTTTCCCTCTTCTTTGTTGAATATTCTTTTTATGTTTGGAATATGTTTATAAAATACTATCCAAGAAATTATCCAAAGCGGCGCGTGGGCAATGTCCGGAGTTATGATATAGCTTGTCACTATTAGGGCAATAAGCGCAATTAATGATGAAAGTGATGATATTTTTAAAACTTTTGCCGATATGAACCAAACTATTATGGCTGCAAGTGTAGGCAATGGAAGCAGAACAAGCAGTACCCCAAGCGCAGTTGCAACACCTTTGCCGCCTTCAAAGTTTAAATAAGGGGAAAAGCAATGCCCCACAACGCTTAAAACAGCTATAGTCCATAGAATATCGCTATTTAGTCCAAGCGCCATAGCGATAAGAACTATAATAGCGCCCTTTAGCGTATCAAGAGCCAGCGTAGCAATGCCTAGTTTTTTAGCAAGCGCGGGATCTTTTTCTTTTACTACTCTAAGTACATTTGTAGCGCCTATATTTCCGCTTCCTGCATTTTTGACATCAACGCCTGCAAACTTTTTAGCCAAAAGATATCCAAAAGGAATACCGCTTACAAGATAGGTCAAAATGTAGAAAAATAGATTGATATTTATAAAGTCCATAAGTAGCCTTGTTAAAAAAAATAGAGCCTAATTTTATCCAAATTTTGATAAAATTGCCTAATTGAACTGGAAAGAGTATTTTAAAAAGGCAAAGTATGGACCTGAAAACTGAAATCAATAGACTCAAGAATAAGCTTGGCGTAACCGTTGTTGCACACTATTATCAAAGAGATGAAGTGTTTGATATAGCTGATATCGTCGGCGACTCGCTTGAACTAGCAAGAAAGTGTCAAAATGATCCAAATGAGTGGATTGTATTTTGCGGTGTTGGATTTATGGGGCAAAGCGTCAAGGTAATAACTCCTCAAAAGAGAGTATTGATGCCTAAAATTGCATGTTGCGCAATGGCAAGAATGATCGACGGAACATATTTTGACGAAAATGTAAAATATCTAGAAGATCACGGCATCAAAGAAGAAGACATCCTGCCTATCACCTATATCAACTCAGATGCAAGCGTAAAAGCAAAAGTCGGTGAGATGGGCGGCATGGTCTGCACAAGCGCAAATGCATATAAGATCATACAAAAAGGACTCTCAAGCGGCAAAAAGATACTTTTTGTTCCTGATCGCTGTTTGGGGCAGAACTTTGCGAATCAAATGGGGCTGAAATCTTGTGTGATAGGTGTGGGTGAATGTGATCCAAGAGAGGCAGATGTGATATGTTATAACGGATTTTGTTCAGTTCATCAGCTATTTACTACAAAAGATATAGAATTTTACCGCAATAAATATCCTAGTATAAAAATAGCGGTACATCCTGAGTGCGATCCTAGTGTTGTGGCATTGGCTGATTTTGCAGGTTCTACATCACAGCTTATAAAGTATGTAAGCGAATTAGATGAGAATCAAAAAGTTGCAGTAGGGACTGAATATAATCTAGTAAATAGAATGAGAGATAAAAATACCTATGTACTCTCTGCTACCAAACCAGAGTGTCCGACTATGAATGAGACAACTTTGGAAGATTTGTATAATACCCTCAAATCCATAGAAGACGGTAAGCCGATAAATGAGATATTTGTAGATGAGCATACGGTCAAATATGCAAAACTAGCACTTGAGCGAATGCTTGAAATCGTATAAGGAAATTGGATGCATAAAGAATCTTTTATCAGATCGGTTGTAGCAGAAGATATAGGCAGAGGCGATCTTTTTGGTTTTTTTGGAGAGTCTAAAAATGTGGAAGGTTATATAATAGCCAAAAGTAACGGCGTCTTTGCCGGAAGAGAATATACCGATGTTTTTGTCAGCCTATATCCTATAACCATAGAGTGGCTGGTCGAAGACGGTAAAGAGTTTTTTAAAGGAGAAAAACTGCTATTTGTTAGAGGCGACAATAAAACGATATTGGCTCTTGAGAGGTCGATACTCAATATCATTTTGCATGCAAGCTCTATTGCAACTTTAACTTCCAAATATGCAAAAGCATTAAACGGAACAAATGTGAGACTGTTAGATACTAGAAAAACCAGACCGATGTTAAGGGTATTTGAAAAATATGCCGTTAGGTGCGGTGGAGGCATCAATCACCGTATGGGGCTTGATGATGCTTTGATGTTAAAAGATACCCATCTTGCTACTATAGATGACCTGTCAAGTTATATTAAACTTGCGCGTCAAAACATACCTTTTACAACAGCTATAGAGATAGAATCCGAGAGTATAGAGTCAGCTAAAATAGCTATGCAAGTAGGCGCTGATATAGTTATGTGCGACAATATGAGCATAGAAGATATGAAACAAGTAGTCGCATTTAGAAATGCAAATTATCCACATGTGCTCATTGAGGCAAGCGGAAATGTCACGCTAGATACTGTTGGTGATATTGCAAAAACCGGTGTTGATGCGATATCAACAGGGAGTATCATCCATCAAGCAAATTGGATAGATCTGTCTATGAAGATAGGCAATTAATATCGTTGTTTTTTTGAGATAAAAGCAAGCGAATGCAATAGTATTTGATTAAAATTTAGTCGTTGATTGTTATATCAAAAAAAGATAAATATAGTATAATATACAAAATATAAAAGCGAGAATAATGCAACAAAGAACTATAAAAAAGCCGGTTGAAGCTGTCGGGATCGGACTGCACAAAGGTGAGCCTATCAAACTTAGACTTGAGCCGTTGGAACCGGACAGCGGCATCGTTTTTTATAGAGAAGATCTAGGCTTAACAATTCCGCTTGCGCCGTCAAGCGTTATAGATACGCAGATGGCAACCGTCATAGGAAGCGAAAAAGGTTTTATCTCTACTATAGAGCATTTTCTCTCAGCCATATATGCCTACGGGATAGACAATCTCAGGGTAATTGTCGACGGCAATGAGATGCCTATTATGGACGGTTCGGCAATATCGTTTTGTTTGCTTCTTGATGAAGCAGGCATACAAACGCAAGATACTCCAAAAAAAATATTAAGAATATTAAAACCTATCGAAGTAAAAGAGGGAGATAAATTCGTAAGATTTAAGCCAAGTGATAAAGCCACATTTGATTTTAAGATATTTTTTGATCATCCGGCTATCTCTGAACAGTCATACTCTTTTACGCTGGGTACGAAAAATTTTGTAGAGCAGATAGCAAGAGCTAGGACTTTTGGATTTGCAAAAGATATACAGTATCTGCAAAGCAAAAATCTTGCTCTCGGCGCAAATTTACAAAATGCCATAGGGCTTGATGACCATAAGATACTTAATCCAGAAGGACTTAGATTTGATAATGAATTTGTAAGGCATAAGATACTTGATGCCATGGGCGATATGATGGTGGGAGGATGTTCCGTGCTTGGAGCGTATGAATCATTTGCCGGAAGTCACAAGCTAAATTCACAATTAATTACAAAACTAAAAGAACACAGTGACAGCTATGAGATAGTATCGGTTGAAGCATTAGAGAGCAGAGAGTTTGAAAAAAGCTTCGCAACAGTATGATATACTCATAATATCAATAGCCTCGCCGTTTTTGGTAGGCTTGTATGAAAACGGAAGACTTGTAGAAACATTTGAGAGTAATGAAAAAATATCAGATTCGCTATTGGAACTATTGATACCGTTAATAGAAAAGTATGATATAAATTCTATCATTTATACCAGTGGACCAGGCAGTCATATGGGCACCAAGCTTGCATACATCATAGTTAAAACCATAGAAATAACAAAAAATATAAAATGCAAAGGAACTCTTGGCTTTGAGTGCAACAATAATTTGCCGATAAAAGCGCTCGGCAATCTATACTTTATCAAAGAAAAAGAGAATATAATTATAAAAAAATTTGAGCCGGCGCAAAATAACTCTTTTTCATTACCACAAAATCTTGAAATGATTAGATTTGAAGAGAGTGAAAAGCCAATACATATTTTGCCGGCTGTTTAAAGGTTATTGATTGTTAGTAAGTGTTCCTGCAACCAGTGCAAATCTAGGTCCCGGTTTTGACTCTTTGGGGCTTTCCATTGATTTGAGAAATGAAGTTTCGATTAAGCCGTCTAATTTCCTGAGCCTATCAACAAACGGTGAAGGTTCCGGAAGTATAAAAATAAGAAAAAATCAACTGTTTTTGGATATTTTCAACACCCACTACAAAAGACTTGCCGACAGAGAGGATAATTTTAGATTTGAATTTATAAACCGCATACCGATATCTCGTGGACTTGGCAGCTCGTCCGCAGTAATCGTTGCGGCAATCGCTTCAGCTTATGCTGCAGCAGGAGTACACTACACAAAAAGAGAAATAATAAATTTAGCGCTTACATACGAGAGACATCCTGATAACATTACGTCTGCAGTTATGGGCGGTTTTAATGTGGCATGCGTTGAAGACGATAAAGTTTATAGCAAGAAGAGAAGACTGCCTGATTATCTAAAAGCAATTTTAGTTGTCCCTAATAAAAATATAAGTACAGCAAGATCTCGTACAACTCTGCCAAAGGTATATTCAAAAGAAGAGACAGTTTACTCTCTTTCTCGTTCAGCGTACATGACAGCTCTCTTTATGACCGAGTCTTGGGATCTGTTAAAAATTGCGTCAAAAGATAAGCTCCATCAGACCAGAAGAATGAAAATGATGCCTGAACTCTTTGATGTTCAAAAAACAGCATTAAGCAATGGCGCATTAATGAGTACTCTTTCCGGGAGCGGTTCAACATTTTTCTCTCTATGTTATCAAGACGATAGCCAAAAGCTCTCACAGGCACTGGAAAATAAATTTACAGGCTTTAGAGTATTTACGTGCAATTTAGATAATCATGGCGTATTGGTAAAGGGTTAAACACTTTTTGGGTATAATGTATATGTTAGAAAGAAAACCTATGAGAATGTGTATAGTTTGTAAACAAAGGGGTTTTCAAGATGCTCTCATAAGACTTCAGCACAAAGAAGATAATATATTTTTATTTCAAGGATTTGGGCGAAGTTTTTATGTATGTCATAATTGTATAAATGACGCTAAGAAAAGAGTAGGTTTGGCAAAACGTTTTAAAGTAAACAGTGAAAATTTTGATAAGTTATTAAAGGAGATTGATGGATAAAGTAAAAATCCAAGATGTTGCTGCTGAGGCTGGACTATCCAATTCGGAAGTTTTAGAAAAAGCAAATGAGTTAGGTTTTAATGTTAAAGTAGCTTCTAGTTCTATAAGTGCTGAAAATGCGGAAGTTTTATTTGATTATATTGTAAGCGGTAAATTGCCAAGCGGTTTTAGCAAACCGGTAAAAGAACAGCCTAAACAAAAAGAGTCCGCTAAGAGCACAAAAGAAAAAGAAGAGAGTATTGCAGCCGAGCCAAAAGATGTTATTGCAAAAGAAGAATCAAAAGAAGCCGTAAAAGAAGGCATTAAAGTAACTTCAAAATCAGGCATAACAACTATAGAGAAAAAAGACTCTGATGTACTAGCCGGCATGACAATAGTGAGACAGAAAAGCGCTGCTCCTGTTCCTAAACAAAAAATTGAAACATTAGATGAATCTGCAGCTAAAAAGAAAAAAGCAAAAAAACCGATCATTCAAAAAGAGAGCGGTTCAAAAGTTGAGATTAGCGATAGAGATTTTATGGGTAACGGTTTTGAGCTTTACGACGAAGAAGAAGTTGTATTGCTTGACTTTTCTGATAAGAATATTTATGAAGAGATGAAAAGACAAGACCAGAGAAGAAAAGAAGAACAAAACAAAAGACCAACAATCTTTTCTAAGGCACTTGGACACCAGCAAGGCGGCTTGAGCCGAGGCGGAAGAAAAAGAAAAAGATATACAAAAACCGAAGAGACAACAGAAAAAGTAACATCTATCGAGATTCCTGAAAATGTTCGTGTATATGAATTTGCAGAAAAGATAGGCAAAAGCGTTGGCGAAGTAGTAAAAGTATTATTTACACTAGGAACCATGGTTACAAAAAACGACTTCCTTGATAAAGATTCAATTGAAATACTATCAGATGAGTTTGAAGTCGAAGTAACTACTATAAATCCTCTTGATGCGCTTGATTATGTTGGTGTTTATGACAGCAATAAAGATGTAAATCTTGTTGAAAGACCTCCTGTTATTACTATCATGGGGCATGTTGACCACGGTAAAACATCACTTCTTGACAGGATAAGATCTACAAAAGTAGCCGCTCGCGAAGCAGGTGGCATTACTCAGCATGTTGGCGCTTATCAAATAGAAAAAAACGGTAAAAAAATTACATTTATCGATACTCCTGGGCATGAAGCATTTACGGAAATGAGATCCCGCGGCGCTCAAGCTACTGATATCGTTATTATCGTTGTGGCGGCAGACGACGGTGTTATGCCTCAAACAAAAGAAGCTATCAACCACGCAAAAGCTGCCGGAGTTCCTATAATCGTAGCTATAAATAAAATGGATAAAGAGAGCGCAAATCCAGATATGGTAAAAGCAGGACTTGCAGAACTTGGAATTAGCCCGATAGATTGGGGCGGAGAATATGAGTTTGTTCCGGTATCGGCTCATACAGGTCTTGGAATAGAAGATTTGTTAGATGTTATTTTGCTTCAAGCTGAGATAATGGAGCTTAAAGCAGATCCAAAAAGAAATGCTAAAGCTATAGTTATAGAAAGTTCAGTAGAAAAAGGTTTTGGTCCGGTTGCAAATATTATCGTTAAAGACGGAACACTGAAAATCGGCGATAATGTTATAGTCGGCAAAACTTATGGTCGTATCAAAGCCATCAAACTAGACAATGGCGTAAATGCAAAAGAGATAGGTCCTAGCACTCCGGCTGCAATCGTAGGACTTAGTGAAGTTCCGAGTGCCGGTGAAATTATGATCGCAATGGATAGTGAAAAAGAAGTTAGAGAGCTATCAGGTAAAATTGCAGAATACGATAGAGCAAAACAACTTTCTAGATCCACAAAAGCATCTTTGGATGATTTGTCTGCGCTTATTGCCGAAGGTCAGCTAAAAGCGCTTCCTGTTATCGTGAAAACCGATGTTCAAGGCTCACTTGATGCGATAAAATCAAGTTTAGAAAAACTAAGAAATGAAGAAGTAAAAGTAAATATAGTTCATGAAGGCGTAGGAAGTATCACGGAGAGTGATGTTGCGCTTGCGGGAGCAGGTGAGAAGATCGTGATACTTGGGTTTAATGTTAAACCAAACAGCAGTGTAAAACAAAAAGCAAAAGAGCTTGGAGTTGATATAAGAACATACTCTATCATATATACGCTGCTTGATGATGTTAGATTAATGCTTGGTGGAATGATGAGCCCGATTATAAGCGAAGAGGTGATTGGAACTGCTGAAGTCAGAGAAACATTCTCTGTTGCTAAAATTGGAACAATTGCCGGCTGTAAAGTTAACGATGGGGTTATCACAAGAGGAAGCATGGCCAAAGTTCTTAGGGGCGATGAAGAGGTGTATGTAGGCAAGATAGCATCACTTAAACGTTTTAGTGATGATGTTAGAGAAGTTAAAAGCGGATATGAGTGCGGTATTGTGCTTGATGGTTTCAATGAAATCCAAGCCGGAGATACTATAGAAGTGTATAAAAATGTTGAGGAACAAGCGTCACTATGACACACGAAGAGATAAAACGACACAGGGTCGAATCAGTTCTAAAAGAGATAATACCAAGCGCATTGGCAACTTTAGATGATCCGATGATAAATACGCTTAATGTTACAGATGTTGTATGCTCTAAAGGTAGAAGTGATGCCAGGGTTTATCTAGATAAAACTATGATAAATGAAGATGAACAAAAAGTTATATTAAAAAAATTACATTCACTTTCATCATATATTCAAAATCACTGTAAACAGGCTGAGGGATGGTTTAAAGCACCATATTTTACTTTTGAATTTGATACACAACTTGATACTATCAATAAGATGGAAGAGTTGTTTGCAAAAATGCACAAAGAGATAAAGGGCGATGATGAGAAGTGATATTAATGATAATATAGAAAAAATTATTCAAAGTCTAGGCTCTTCTCTTTATGATATAGAAGTTGTTAGTGAATTTGACGAAACTATTTTGAGAGTAATGATAACAAAACAAGGCGGGGTTAGCCTTGATGATTGTGCTGATATATCACGCGAGATATCACTATTTTTAGATGTAAATCCTCCTATGGAACATGAATATAGACTTGAAGTTAGCTCCCTAGGAATTGAAAGAAAATTAATTCAGCCAAAACATTTTATACGATCAATCGGCGAAAAAGTAAAATTAAAAATTGTAGAAGTCGGTCAAGTGATTGGTCTTTTAAAGGATGCAAACGAAAAAGAGATAGCAGTAGAGGTTGATGGCGAAACAAAAACATTTACTTATCCACAGATCAATAAAGCTCGTACATATTTTGAATGGTAGCAAATTCTAATTCAGATAAATTTTTTATGCAACTTGCCCTTAATGAGGCATGGAAATATCAACTTTTAGCATATCCAAATCCAGGCGTTGGAGCAGTAATAACAATGAATGGCAGACTGCTAAATATAGCCGCTCATGAAAGATCAGGCGCCTCTCACGCTGAGGTGTTGGCGCTCATCGGGACCTATGAAACTATAAGCGGTAAAAAAATAGATTTTGATAGACAAGATCCTTTTTTATCCCACCAATTTTTACGCTCTTTGTCAAGCGATTTTTTCAAAGATTGTACCGCATATGTAACTTTAGAGCCTTGTAATCATAGTGGCAAAAGTCCATCATGCGCTACTTTGCTTATTGATCTAAAGATCAAATCTATATACATTGCTACACTTGATCCGGTTCCTGAGCATTCAGGCGGGGCAAAAAGGCTGCGTGACAATGGTATCGATGTTCATATCGGGTTGCTACAAAAAGAAGCAGATGAACTTATAGAGCCTTTTGCTATTTGGCAAAAACGCGCATTTGTAGTTTTTAAATTAGCCCAAAGCCTAAATGGACGAATTGGCGGAAAAAATATAAGCTCTCTTGCTTCAAGAACCCATATGCACGGCATTAGAAGTGTGAGCAGCAAGCTTTTGGTCGGCGGTTCAACAGTCAGGATAGATAGGCCGCTGCTAGATAGTAGGCTTATTGACGGCAGGGCGCCTGATATTTTTATATATTCAAAAGATGAAAGAACAATAGATAAAAACATTCCTCTTTTTAATATAGAAAATAGAAGTGTTGAAATAGGCTCCAATTTGGATTTTTTTAAATCTCCTTCACTTGTAATGGTAGAAGGCGGAGGAGAAATGCTTGAAGCTTTAAAAGGGAAGATTGATTGGCTTTTGGTCTATCAAGCACCAACTTTAAGTGCTAACAAGTTATCATACAGCATAGATTTGAGACTTAAAACATTACATATTGACAAAAGGGAAGAGGATATTATAATATGGAGCAAAAAGATATGACAAGCAATGAAAAGCAACAAAAAATAATTGGAATGTTTGACGATATTGCTCCGACATATGATCTGGCAAATAGAGTTTTGAGTTTCGGAATAGACAGAGAATGGAGAAAAAAAGGCTGTGATAAGGCTTTCGAGATACTAGGTCGGGGAAAAATATCTCAAATAGCTGATGTTGCATGTGGAACAGGTGATCTTTTGCTTTACTGGAAAGAGAGAGCTGAAAAAAAAGGTATCACAGTTGATAGTTATGTTGGTATTGATCCATCGCGAGGTATGCTTGAAGTAGCAAAAGAGAAAGTTAAATTCGCAAATTTCATAGAAGGACAAGCTCAGGCTATGCCGCTGCCCGATAAAGCTTGCGATATTGTTTCTATATCTTATGGGATCAGAAATGTTATGGATAGAAAAACTGCTTTTAATGAATTCAATAGAGTATTAAAAGATGACGGAATGGTTGTGATTCTTGAATTTTCAAAACAAGAAAAAAGCGGAATTGTGCCAAAAATAGTTGATTTTTATATGAAAAAAATACTTCCTGCAATAGGTGGAATAGTATCAAAAAATTATGATGCTTACAAATATCTTCCAGATTCAATTGAAGGCTTCTTGACAACTAAAATGCTTGAAGATGAACTAAGGATAAGCGGTTTTGATATAAAATATACAAAGTCATTTTCACTTGGCATATCTACTTTGCTGGTTGCTCAAAAATCCATTAAAGGATAATTTTGTCAAATTCGGCAATGATGAGTGTATCGTCGCTCAATACCAAGATCAAATCATTGCTCGAATCAACATTTATGCATATTTTAGTAGAGGGTGAAGTCTCATCTGCTACATATCACACAAGCGGACATCTATATTTTTCTATCAAAGACAAAGAAAGTTCACTTAAATGCGTGATGTTCAAGTCAAGCGTATCAAAGTTAAAATTTAGAGTTGAAGCTGGACAGCATATAGTTGTAAACGGATCAATTAGCGTTTATACCCCAAAAGGTGAATATCAACTCTATGCACTTGATATTGAACCCTTTGGACAAGGCGCTCTAGCTCTTGCTTATGAGCAACTCAAAGCCAAGCTTCAAGAAAAAGGATATTTTGATCCCACTACAAAAAAACCTATTCCTAAAATAATTAATTCATTAGCGCTTGTTACGGCAAAAGATAGCGCAGCTTTACATGATATGCTAAAAATCATAGAGAAAAGATGGCCGCTTTTAGATATTACTATCGTTGATACTTTGGTTCAAGGCGACAATGCTCCGGAGCAAATAGCAAAAGCAATCAGATACGCAGATAAGCAAAATATAGATGTGATTGTAGTTGCTAGAGGCGGAGGAAGCAAAGAAGATCTTTGGGCATACAATAGTGAAATAGTAGCCGATGCCTTGCATTTTGCCGCAACTCCAACGGTAAGCGCTATCGGACATGAGATTGATGTTATGATAAGTGATTTTGTTGCCGACCTAAGGGCGCCCACTCCAAGTGCTGCTATGGAGATGATCCTGCCTGATAAATTTGAAATATTACAAATTTTAGCAAACTATCTCGATGATATAAAAAGATTTTTTGAACATCAAAGTGCTTTAAAAACAAAAATTTTAAGTGAGATATATCAAAATCTTATATTAAATTCACCGACAAATAAAATGAAAACAATAAGCGCAAAATATGAACAAGTTATTATTGATCTAAAAAATATTATTGATTTTAAACTATCATCTATTCAAAATCTACCAATTGATATAACTAATTCTTTAAAAAATTTTACAACTCATAGATTAGTTCAAAAAGAGCAGATTTTAAATGACACTCGCAATCAGCTTTTATCTCTTGATCCTAGAAAAAGAGTAGTTGATGGATGGGCGCAAGTCTTGGTGGATGATAGATTGATCAAGTTGGAGAATATTAGTATCGGGCAAAAGTTTGTACTTCAAGATAAAACCACAAAATTAATTGCCGTATGTGAAGAGAAGTCTAAGATTTAAAGATAACTCTTTAAAGCCTCAGGTATTGCGATGGTCCCATCTTCTTGTTGATAATTTTCCATTATAGCTATCAGGGTTCTTCCAGCAGCAAGTGCGGAGCCGTTTAGTGTGTGCACAAAACTGTTTTTACCGTCTTCTTTGTATCTGATTTTTGCGCGTCTTGCTTGGAAATCCCTAGTGTTTGATATAGAGCTTATCTCTCGATATTTATTTTGTCCCGGAAGCCATACTTCTATATCGACGGTTTTGCTTGCGCCAAAACCAAGATCCCCTCCGCAAAGCAACACAAGTCTATGAGGAAGACCAAGCTGTGTAAGTAAATTTGAAGCATTTTCTACCATCATGTCAAATATCTCATCACTACTCTCTGGGTGGGCGATAGCAACCATTTCAACTTTGTCAAATTGATGTTGTCTTATCATTCCTCTAGTATCTCTTCCTGCGCTCCCCGCCTCTTTTCTGAAGCATGGAGTATAAGCTGTCATTAAAATGGGCAGTGAACTGCTATCGATTATCTCATCATTATACAAGTTTGTCAAAGGTACTTCGGCTGTTGGAATGAGATACAAATCTTCATTATCTATCTTAAAAAGGTCTTCTTCAAATTTTGGCAGCTGCCCCGTACCTAAAAGCATATTTGAGTTGTTCATGAGCGGCAAGTTAAACTCTTCAAAGCCTGCTTTTGCATTGGTATCTAAAAAGAAATTGATCAAAGCCCGTTCTAACCTAGCACCTTGACCTTTTAGTACTGAAAAACGGCTTTTAGCGAGTTTTACGCCTCTTTCAAAATCTATCCATTCGTTTGCAACACCAAGATCCCAATGCTCTTTTGGCTCAAATCCAAACTCTTTTGGTCTCAAAACTTTTTTTAGTTCTATATTGTCGTCTTCGTCCGCTCCATCCGGAACATTCTCGTCAGGAAAGTTTGGGATAACAAGGCTTAATGACTCAAGGTCTTCATTTGCTATCCTCGCATCATCTTGAAGTTTTGAAAGCTCTGCTTTAAGGCTGTCAAGTTCTGCTTTTATCTCATTTGTATCAAGCCCTTTTTGTTTATATTCACCAAAAAGTTTCGAGAGTCTATTTTGCTCGGCTCTTTTTGTTTCAAATGTAGAGTTGGCATCTTTTAAAGAAGCAAAAAGTTCTTTTAAGTTGCCTAGTATCTCAGGGGCGACTCCTTTCTTTGAAAGTCTTGCGCTCGCCTCATCAAAGTTATTTTGGAGATATTTCAAATCAATCATAAAAAACCTTATATCAAATATATTGCCCGTATTATATAGAAAAAGTCTCAAAGGCTAGGTTAAAGTGCTTGCTTGTGATAATATTTATGATACTAATTGTGTAATGTCAGCTCTTTTAATTTGTATTTTAACACCGCGCCGCTATCATCGGCAAAAAAGATATTACCTTCATCATCGAGCGCTACTCCCTCTGTGGCAATAGCAGGAAGGTCAGCTTTTTGTAATATCTCATTGTTTTTTAAATCATAAATATATAATTTATCTTTTTTATCACTTACTATATATAGTTTGTTATCTTTATAATCCATTCCAGAACTATCGATGATGCCGTGAGAGATAGTACTTTTTATAATCGCTTCATTATCCAAAAGGCTCAAAATAGCAAGCATTGCATCATCTTTGTCTTGCGATTGAATACTTATGATATAATCATTGCCGATTTTTGTGATACCTTCAATGCCGTGCTTTTTGCTTATATCTTCCATATTTTTTATAGGAATTAGATTTTGTTGTAAAGTGTGTCTGTCAACTGTTAGTATATACCCATTTTCAACAGCAAAAACAAATCTTTCTTCTTCGCACACAACACCCTCCAAGTCATATTTTCCAAGATAATTTTCCGATAAGATTTTGCCGTCAACGGTTATTTCATAAAACTTTCCTTCATCGTTTGCTACGACTAAAGTTTTCTTATTTGCGCAATAGCTAATATCTGAAGCTTCAGGTATTTTGGAAATTATATGTTTTGATGTACTGCTGCAGCCTGCAAAGAAAAAAGAGATCAAGAGGGTAAAAAATCGTTTCATGTTAAATCCACTGATAAAATATTATACGATTATACTCTATGTTTGATATTATTTGTTTGTATTAAGGTTTGATAGAAATTTATTGAGTCCGTCTGCAAATGCCCTGACGGTTTTTGCATCTATGGCGCTAGGACCGCCGGTGATCTCTCCACTACTGCGGAGTTCATCCATTAAATTTCGCATTGCAAGAAGATATTTTATGTTTTCTTCGTCATATATGGTTCCTCTAGGATCTAAGGCCAAGGCACCTTTGGTAACTACCCTGTCTGCCAGTGGGATATCTGCCGTGATGACTAGATCCTCCGCTTCTACAAGTTCAGTTATACGATTATCCGCAACATCTACTCCCAGTGAGACGACCTCCATAGATATATGTTCAATATCAGGAATGCCTATTTTTTTATTTGCAATAAATATGGTAGTGACAGATCTTTTTAGTACCGCTCGAAGCAATATCTCTTTGAGTGCATTTGGAAAAGCATCGGCATCAACTAATATCTTCATGACTATCTTCTGTTTTTATCTCTATTGTGAGTGCTAGCGTCTCGTTTTTTTGGCGTCTGAGTGTTTGATTTGGAACGATGATTGTTATTGCGACCACCGCCTCTGCCTTGCTGTATTGGTTCAGCTTTTATGGATGGATCAGGCTCGTAGCCATCTATAGTGCTTTTATCCAAAGTTTTCTTGATAAGTTTTTCTATGCCGCGAAGATAATCAAACTCATCAACACATACAAGGGATATCGCTTCCCCGCCATTGCCGGCTCTTCCTGTTCTACCTATTCTATGCACATAATCCTCCGCTATATTTGGAAGCTCAAGGTTGACCACATGCGGAAGAGAGTCTATATCGATGCCCCTTGCCGCAATATCCGTAGCCACTAGAACTCTTACTTTGTTTGCTTTAAAGTCACTAAGAGCTTTTGTTCTGGCCCCTTGGCTTTTATTTCCGTGAATTGCCGCAGATGTGATGCCGAGTTTTTGCAGGTATTCAGATAGTTTATTTGCTCCATGTTTTGTACGAGTAAATACAAGCACCTGCTCCCATCTGTTTTTTTCTATCAAATGCCCAAGCAAAGCACTTTTTCTTTTACAATCAACTAGTATAACACTCTGTTTAACTAGTTCGCTTGATGTATTTCGTCTGGCTACTTCGACAACCGCAGGATTTTTTAGTATGCTTTCACATAGTTTTTTTATCTCATCAGAATATGTAGCAGAAAATAGAAGATTTTGTCTTTTTGCAGGAAGCAGGGCTATGATCTTTTTGATATCACGGATAAAACCCATATCAAGCATCCTGTCCGCTTCGTCTAGCACAAACATTTCCACTTTACTTAAGTTGATAACTTTTTGGTTTATAAGATCCAGAAGTCTTCCTGGGGTTGCTATAAGTATATCAACACCGTTGTTTATGGCATTTATTTGTGGATTTGCGCCGACACCACCAAAGATAATAGTGCTTTTAAAAGGCAGATACTTGCCGTATGTTTGTACGCTCATCCCTACTTGGGCAGCAAGTTCCCTGGTTGGCGTCAATATCAAAGTTTTGATATGGTGTCTTTTTGATTGAGGAGTTTGTTCACGAGATAAAAGCTCTAGCATGGGAAGCGTAAACCCAGCTGTTTTCCCTGTACCTGTTTGAGCACCTGCGAGCATATCACGTCCTGCAAGTATATATGGTATTGCCTGCGCTTGAACAGGCGTAGGCGTAGTGTAGCCTTCTTCGGCGATAGCTTTTAGTATAGGTGTTGAGAGATTTAGCTCTGAAAATAACATTTTTAGTTTCCTTTGATTTTTTAGGGGGAGAGTGAGAAAAAGCATATAGGGATGAGATTTCAATTGATAGTATTATAGCCGTATTTTATATATATGGGCTTTAGCGAATGTTTTACAATATTAACTTAATATTTGATTTTTAAATGATTGTTTGAAGTGGTAGCAAGAGGGGAACTCGAATCCCCGACCTCCGGCTTATGAGGTATAAATCCCAACTTCATCAGATTGCCTTTTTA
>DYMX01000036.1 GCA_020721345.1 Sulfurovum sp. | reverse complement strand
ATTTAATGCCCTCGTATTCATACTTTAAGATACCTTGTTGGTGCTTAAAGTTTACTAGACCCAAAATTTAATAGAAGGATGTTCTGTAAAATTTGTTGAGATGGAACAACAAGTAAATGGGAAAAAAAGAGCAAAAATTATAAAAATAGGAATATAGGGGTCAGGTGATAGTGATAGCACATTTTGCTCCTTTTCTCCTTCTACGGGTCAGACGTTGAATTTCCACTTTTTACCACCTTTGATATTAACGACTTGAACAGCCCGAAGATAAATGGGCAGATAAATGGAGATAAATGGGGGCAGGCTAGATTTTAAATCATATTTACATAGAAAAAGTAGCCTGTTCCCGTTTTTCGCGATTGGAAAAATTGAAGCTGGGCTAGAAAATAAACATTAGAATGTTGAACAGCTCTACAAGATAGCTAAAATTCTAGATGTAGATATTTGTGAGTTTTTTAAATAAAAATAACACTAAAGCAGTCGGACTGCCACGGCTTTGCCTACACGGCTTCACTTCGTAAAGACCGTTTCGGTTCTAAAGCTACAAACGATAAGCAGTTATCGTTTGCTAAACGCTTTTCATCTCGCAGTGACAGTTTTACTCATCATAAAGAGTGGTGCTTAGATATCTCTCTCCGGTATCGCAAAGAATCGTAACTATGACTTTGCCTCTGTTTTCTTCTCTTGAAGCTATCATGGATGCCGCATAGACATTTGCACCTGCTGAAATACCAACCAAAAGCCCTTCTTGCTTGGCTAAATTTCTTGCGGTTTCAAAAGCATCTTCATTGCTAACTGTTATAATTTCATCATAGATTCTTGTATCTAAAACAGTTGGTACAAATCCTGCCCCAATACCTTGTATCTGATGCGGCGCAGTTTCTCCTCCGCTAAGTACAGGTGAACTTGCCGGTTCTACTGCTATGATCTTTATGTTAGGATCTAGCTCTTTTAACTTTTGGCTTGTTCCCGTGATAGTTCCTCCTGTGCCGACTGCTGCAACAAATATATCTATCTTGCCATCAGTGTCATTCCATATCTCAAGCGCTGTTGTTTTACGGTGTGCTTCAGGATTACTTTCATTGGCAAACTGTCCTAATATAATTGAATTTTCTGTATAGTTATGAAGTTCGGCCGCTTTAAATATTGCCCCTTTCATACCATGTTGAGGTTCAGTAAGAACAATATTTGCGCCCAAAGCTTTAAGCAGTTTTTGTCTTTCTATGCTCATTGAGCTTGGCATGGTTAGTATGAGCTTGATTCCAAGCGCAGCACATACGCTCGCCAGCGCAATTCCGGTGTTTCCGCTTGTAGGCTCTATGATAGTTGTATCACTGTCTATTAGCCCTTTTTGCAGAGCATCATCTATCATATTGATACCTATCCTATCTTTTACCGAATGGGTTGGATTCATAAATTCACATTTCCCCAGTACTATTGGGCCATAGTTGCTAGCAGATTTTAGTTTTACTAGCGGAGTATTGCCGATAAGTCCTGTAACATTAGTAGCGTATTTCATAAATTTTTCCTAAATATTAAAATGCAAAGATGAGTTAAATCTCTCTTTATATTTTTCAAAATCATCCAAAGATATATTCAGATGGGCCTCTATGGACTTTTGCAGATCATCTACAAATAGATTTAACATATGGCAATTGTCCTTATTTGCGATTTTAAGACTGCCATCAAGGGCAAAAATGATATCTTTTATCATAATTTCTTTTGCATCTTTTGCCAAGAGATATCCCCCATTGATACCTCTTTGGACTTTAAGTATCTTTGCTTTAGCAAGAGTCCCTAATATCTGCTCAAGGTAGTTTTGCGATATACTCGTAATTCCCACTATTTGGCTGACCGGTATGGGCTTGTCTTGAGGGAGTTTGCTAAGCTCATACATGGCTCTGATCCCATACGTTCCTTTTGAGGATATAAGCGACATTGCTTACCCTAGCGCCTTAGAAAGGTCGGCTATGAGATCTTTTGTATCTTCAAGCCCGATACTTAGTCTGATAGTTGTAGGATTTATCCCTATTGCTTCAAGTTCTTTTGCGCTCATTTGCGAATGAGTTGTACTTGCAGGATGGGTGATAAGTGATTTACTATCTCCGATATTGACAACCACGCTAAAAAGTTTTACGCTGTCTATGATATTTTTTGCCTCTTGATAGTTATCTACATCAAAAGATATAAGTCCTGAAGCTTTGCCGTCTTTAAAGTATTTTTGCGCTTTTTCATATCCGCTATGGCTCTCGAGTCTTGGATAATTAACAGATTTTACTTTTGGGTGAGCCTCTAAAAACCTAGCCACTTCAAGCGCATTTGAAGAGTGTTTATCCATTCTGATAGATAACGTCTCTAGTCCTTGTATAAATAACCAGCTGCTAAAAGCAGGAAGTGAGGCTCCTATATCTCTAAGAAGAGCCAGTCTCACCCTAAGCGTGAAGTTTGGAAGCGGCACATCTGTATATACAAGACCGTGATAGCTCTCATCAGGTGTGTTAAAGTGGCTATATCTTTGTGATGTTTTGAAAAATTCATTTAAACCATCACGCTCCACTATAATACCACCTATCGCGCTTCCTTGTCCGTTAGTGTATTTTGATATAGAGTGTACTACCACATCAATACCCCATTTAATAGGGTTAAAAAGCGCTGCCGATGCTACGGTATTGTCACATATAGTCAGCACACCATTTTTTTTTGCAATTTGAGTAATTTTCTCTACATCAGCTATCGCGATCTGCGGATTTGAAAGTGATTCAAAAAATATAGCTTTTGTATTATCATCTATAAGCTCTTCTAAGTTGCTCGCATCTTCACTTTTAAACACTTTTGCATTTATGCCAAATCTTTTTATAGTATGAGTAAGCAGCGTAACCGATCCGCCATAGATCTTATCTGAGATTATTATGTTGTCGCCTGCTTGCGCTACATTTGCAATGGCATAGAAAATTGCCGATTGCCCTGAAGCCACGGCAATTGCAGCTGCTCCGCCTTCAAGTTCGGCAAATCTAGCTTCAAGTATATCATTTGTCGGATTTGTAAGTCTGCTATAAATTGGCCCAAGCTCTTTTAGCGCAAAAAGATTTGCGGCATGCTCACTGTCTCTAAATGCATAAGCCGTACTTTGATAAATAGGCACGCTCATTGTCCCATATCCGAATTTTTTATCATATCCGCCATGCAATGCTATCGTTTCTTTTTCCATTAGTTTTCCTTATATTTAATTATATGTAGTAACTATAGTATAAAAATATATAAATGTCAAGTAATTTTGTGAATTTTATGAAAATTGCCTATATTCAGTGCTTTAATAAAGTAAAGTAAAATAGTTTAGTTTTATATATTTTGATTAATGTGTGAAGATGTCAAGATAAAGTTTTTCATCATACCCGACGATTAGTTTGCTGTCAAATTCAATTACAGGTCTTTTAAAAAGCATATTCTCATCTGTAAGCCATTGTAGTTTACCGCTCTCATTAAGATTGAGTTCTTTTAGCTGCAAGGTTTTATATTTTGTGCCTTTAGTATTTAAAAGCACATCAAGCGGGGCTTTAGTTGCCAACTCTTTGATTTTACTTTTCTCTACTTTTGTTGTTTTAAAATCTACAAATTCAAATTCTATGTTATGCTCATTCATAAAAGCAATGGCTTTTCTAACACTGCCGCATGTTTTGATGCCGTATATTTTTATCATGAGTGATAGTTCGGACTCTCTTTTGTTATCGTAACATCATGTACGTGGCTCTCTTTAAGCCCGGCACTTGTGATCTCAACAAACTCTGCTTTTTCCCAAAAAGTCTCAATGTCTTTACTTCCGCAGTATCCCATTGAAGATCTTAGTCCCCCTATCATCTGATGAACAACATCAGAGATCTTGCCGCGATATGGAACGCGTCCTTCTATTCCTTCAGGAACTAGTTTATCTGCTGCCGTTCCCTCTTGAAAATATCTATCTGTACTTCCCTTTGTCATAGCGCCGATACTACCCATGCCTCTATACTCTTTGAATTGTCTTCCATTAAATATTATCATCTCACCCGGAGCTTCATAGGTTCCAGCCAATGCAGAGCCAAGCATTACACTGCTAGCTCCAACTGCAAGAGCTTTTGCGACATCGCCGCTATATCTTATTCCGCCGTCAGCAATTACAGGTACACCGTATTCTTTTGCCACAAGAGCAACATTATCAATAGCGCTTATTTGAGGTACACCAACTCCTGCAACTATTCTGGTTGTACAAATCGACCCTGGTCCAATACCAACCTTAACAGCATCGGCTCCTGCTTCGATTAAGTCTTTTGCCGCCTCGCCTGTTGCGATATTACCGGCAATTACATCAATGTCAAGCTCTTTTTTTATTCGTTTAACGGTATCTAAAATGCCTTGGGAGTGTCCATGAGCCGAATCAAGAACAAGCACATCAACTCCTGCTTCCACAAGCGCTTTAGCACGATCTAGTTGTCCAACGCCTATTGCAGCCGCAACTCTTAATCTTCCAAACTCATCTTTGTTTGCGTGTGGATACTGAACTTTTTTCTCTATATCTTTTATAGTAACAAGACCTTTTAGTCTGCCTTCATCATCAATAATAGGAAGTTTTTCAATTTTATGCTGTTCTAAAACACTTGATGCCTCTTCTAATGTAGTACCAACTTTTGCGGTGATCAAAGGCGCCGGTGTCATTACATCTTTTACAAGCAGTTTCATATCTTTGATAAATCTCATATCGCGGTTTGTAATGATTCCTAGAAGCTTCATATCATTATCCACCACAGGAACGCCGGAGATACTATACTCTTTCATCGTCTCTTCAACAAACGCAACACTTTTATCAGGAGAGATATAGATAGGGTCTATTATGATGCCGCTCTCGCTCTTTTTAACTTTTTTAACTTGTTTTACTTGAGTTTCTATGTCCATATTCTTATGAATAACGCCAATACCGCCAAGTCTTGCCATAGCGATTGCCGCTTTGTGTTCAGTAACGGTATCCATAGCGGCAGAGACTACAGGAATATTTAGCGTAACTCTTTTTGTTAAATTTGTTTTTATGCTCACCTCTTTTGGTAATACTGTTGAGTGTTGCGGTACGAGCAACACATCTTCAAAAGTTAAAGCTCTTTGTTTTATTCTCATAGTGGCCCCTTATTGTAATTTATAACTTTTTCTAACCCTAAAGCGCCGTCAAGCAATGTCTGCTCATCAAATGCCTTAGCTATGAACTGCAAACCTATCGGCATTCCACTCTCATCATGTCCAACCGGAAGTGAAAGCGCAGGAAGTCCCGCTAAGTTAATTGCGATTGTATACATATCACTTTTATACATCTCAAGCGGATCATGTACTGCGCCTATTTTTGGAGCAATACTAGGAGCAACGGGCGAGAGAATCAGATCAGCATCTTTAAATATCTCATTAAATTCATCCCTTATCAGATGTCTTACTTTTTGCGCTTTTAGATAATAAGCATCATAATACCCTGATGACAAAACAAAGTTACCGAGAAGTATTCTTCTTTTTACCTCTTCTCCGAAACCTTCACTTCTTGTATTTATGAACAGATCACCAACATTTGTAGATTTTGCACGTCTGCCGTATCTGATACCGTCAAATCTAGCCAAGTTAGTTGCCGCTTCGGCAGTAGCCACTATATAATATGTTGCAATATCGTATTTTGTATTTTGCATATTTTTATGAACTATAGTATGGCCCAAAGACTCCAATGTCTTAACTGTATTTGCATATGCTTGTTGAATATCACTGCCGGCTTCGCTTATATAATTATCAATTACCGCGATTGTCAGTTTTCTTGTCGGATCCAATTTTGGAAATGTAGGCTCACTTGATATATCGGCACTTGTCGAATCTTTCTCATCATGACCGCTGATCGCATCATAAAGTATAGAAGCGTCAGTTACATTTTGAGTGATTGGTCCTATTTGATCCAAGCTTGATGCATAAGCCGCAAGTCCATATCTGCTTACTCTGCCGTAAGTCGGTTTAAGTCCAACACAACCGCAGTATGCCGCAGGTTGACGAATAGAGCCGCCCGTATCGCTTCCTAGCGCAGCTATTGCGATTCCGCCGGCAACTGCTGCTGCAGCTCCGCCGCTACTTCCGCCCGGTACCCTTGAAGTATCATGTGGATTTTTTGTAATACCGTAAAAACTACTCTCTGTCGTACTTCCCATAGCAAATTCATCCATATTTGATCTTCCTAAACACATCATACCGTTTTGTGAAAGTTTTTCAATGACCGTTGCATTATATGGAGCAATGTATCCTTGAAGAATTTTAGAGCCGCTTGTAACACTCCAGCCGTCAACTTGAATATTGTCTTTTATCAGGATCGGAACGCCGCTTCCAAATGTTTCAAAACCTACATAAGCATTAAGATCGCTCGTCTTTGCTTGATCTAAAATATCATTTGCTAACTTTGTTTGCTCCTGCGGCGAAAGTTTCAAAGCCTCTTGTAGTGTAATCACATATGCTCCTTTGATAATCTATTTTTATAATACTTCACAACACCCAAACCAATTCCGATAAGGATAAAAATAAAACCTATTGATATTGCTATAACTTCATTTCCTATCGGCTTAGTCATATCAAGCATTTACAACCTCTGCGCATCTACCACAAATACTCTCTTCGTTTACGGCTTTAAATCTCCAGCATCTTGGACATTTATGATCATCGGCTTTTGCTATATTAAATTTTACGCCATCAACCTCAAACGAAGCAAGAACTTCGCTTTGCGCCTTATTTCTCACATATGAGACCATGAACCAATCTTCTAGGTCTTTTTGGTTTTTGATACCCCAGTCATACACGCCGCAAAGTTCAACTTCAAGAGTAGATTTCAAAACTTTATCTTTTTTAAGTTTATCTATCTCTTCAGAAAATTTCTCTCTAATATCTGCCAATTTTACTACGTCAAGCTCAGAGCTTACTTCAGGCAAAGTTACAAACTCAAAATCAAAGATATTTTTTGCATCACATTTTAAAAGAGGCGTTGCATAATCCAATATTTCATCAGCCGTATAAGTTAAAACCGGTGCGATAAGCCCAAGCATACTTTTTGCAATGAGCGCCATTGCGCTTTGAGATGCCCTTCTTGAAGGATCATTTACATCATCACAATACAATCTATCTTTGCATATATCCATATAAAGAGAGCTAAGATCATTTACAAGGAAATGGTTAAGAACGGCAAAACCTCTTAAAAAATCATAATTATCAAAATTGGTTTTTACTTCATCAAATACTTTTTTAGCACTACTTACTATCCAAAGATCAAGCTCACCAAACTCTTTTACATCAACCAAGTTTTCTAGGTCGCTAATATTTGCCAGCAAAAATCTAAATGTATTTCTTATCTTTCTGTACTGTTCAGCGCTCTGTTTTAAGATATTTGATGAGATTTTAAGATCGCTTTGATAGTCACTTAACGCTACCCAAAGGCGGAGTATCTCACTGCCAAACTCACGCGTCACTTCCTCTGGCGCTACAACATTGCCTTTGGATTTACTCATCTTCTCGCCCTTCTCATCGACTGTAAAACCATGAGTTAAAAGCGATTTGTATGGAGCATGATGATTCACGGCAGCTGAAAGCAAAAGCGAACTTTGAAACCATCCGCGATGCTGATCGCTTCCTTCTAGATAAATATCGGCAGGGTATTTGCCTGCATCGTAGTTACCGCTTTTTAAAACGCTGTTCCATGTTGATCCGCTATCAAACCAAACATCAAGTATATCTGTAACTTTTTCAAGTTCATTTGCATCGTATCCGCTTCCGGGATATAAAAGTTCGCTTATCTCCTTATCATACCATGCATCACAACCGAACTTGTCAAATATCATGGCAACAAAGTTGAGAACTTTTTCGTCAAAAATGACTTCTTTTGTCTTTTTAACTCTAAAGAACGCTATCGGTACCCCCCATGATCTCTGTCTTGATATACACCAATCAGGTCTTTGCTCTATCATAGATCTTAATCTGCCGATACCCCACTCGGGATAAAATTTGGTATTTTCAACCTCCTTTAGAGCGATCTCTCTAAGAGTTTTATCTTCGCCTTTTGGAGTACCATCAACAGAGATGAACCATTGGTTTGTTGCTCTATATATGAGAGGTTTTTTTGTTCTCCAGCAGTGTGGATACGAGTGAACAAATTTACTCATCGAGAGTAATGCCGAGCCTAACATCTCAACTATTTTGGCATTCGCTTTAAATACATGCATCCCTAAAAACTCATCTGGATTGGGAAATAAGTGGTGTCCTATGATAGTCTCATCATAACAGCCGTTCTCATCAACAGGCATCAATACTTCAAGGTTATATTTAAGTCCAACCCTGTAGTCATCTTCACCGTGTCCCGGAGCAGTATGTACAGCGCCCGTTCCGCCATCTAACATTACATGTTCACCCAAAACTATAGTCGAATTTCTATCATTTAACGGGTTGATGGCTATTTTGCCCTCAAGTTCGCTTGCCGCTATTTTCCTATCGCTATGGTCTTTTACGATGCCTGCATCGACTAGGTCTTTTAGCCTGCTCTCGGCTACTATGTAACCGTCGCTTGTGATAACATACATCTCATCAGGATTTAGCGCGATTCCCGTATTTGCAGGCAATGTCCATGGAGTTGTGGTCCATATTACAACTGCAGCATTTTCGTGAATTTCAAGCTCTTCTTTTGACTTGTCGCTTAGCTCAAATGCCACATAGATAGAGTAGTCTTCTTTGTCTTTGTACTCAACTTCCGCGTCTGCTAGAGCTGTTTTTGCAGCCCAAGACCAATAGATCGGCTTATGCCTCTCGACCAAAAGACCTTTTTTTGCAACTTCACAAAGAGTTCTGTATATATTTGCTTCGAATTTAAAATCCATTGTCAAATAAGGATTGTCCCAGTCGGCGATTACTCCCAAAGATTCAAACCCTTGTTTTTGGATACCGACAAATTTTGTCGCATGTTCACGACACAAAGCCCTAAACTCAGATGCAGGCATAGCCTCTTTCGCCGGTTTGCCTATACCCTCTTCAACTTTTTGCTCTATCGGCAACCCATGACAATCCCAACCCAGAGTAAACCGCACAGATTTGCCTTGAAAATAGTTATATTTGACTACTATGTCTTTTAGTATTTTGTTTAGAGCGTGCCCTATATGTATAGTACCGTTTGCATAAGGAGGGCCGTCATGAAGAGTAAAGCTTGTCCGCCCTTCTCTGGCTTTTTTCATCTGCCCATAAACATCATCTTCTTTCCATTTGGCATATCTTATCGGCTCATTAACAGGCAAGTTTCCTCTCATTAGGAAAGGAGTTTGAGGTAGTAGCAAGGTATCTTTGTAGTCCATATATTCTCTTTAAATTTGTTGTAAATAATGGCGATTATATCTAAAAAAGGGTTAAGGTTGGGTTGATTATAGATAATCAAAGGTAGGTTTTAACAGAATAAAATCTTCTTATAGTCTTTTTTCTGCCTTTTTTGCAAGCAGATAATCATCCAATAGCTTCATCAATTTTTCATAAGTTTCACTCGGGACAAGATATGCGACTGGGGCATTATGATTGAGTATTGCCGTTGCTTCTTTCCCTGCTTTTTTGATGACACTGCTCGGTGATTTTTTGAGTTCGCTGATGCTAACGGTCTGCTCTGCATAAATAGTTCTCATTTTAGTACCTTCTTTTATACCTTTTTTAGTATATTATAACATACTTTTAAAAATATAGATTATTTTTAAAATTACATTTGCTCGTTTTTATTGTCCAAATTGTAAAATTTAAAAATAACTTTATGCTAAAATACCCTTATGGAACAAAAACAATTACTCATCCAAATCATTGATAAATTAAGAGAACAAAAGCAAACCATCACTTTTGCCGAAAGCTGCACAGGCGGAAGGATCGCAGTGGCATTTACCTCTATCAGCGGCGCATCGGATATATTTAAAGGCTCAGTAGTCTCTTATTCTAATGATATAAAACATGAATGGTTAGGCGTTGGTCAAGAGATACTAGATAGCTACGGAGCAGTAAGCGCCGAGTGTGTGGAAGAAATGTTAAACGGGATTGTAAAAATGGCAAACTCAGACTATGGGATTGCAGTCTCAGGCATAGCCGGACCAAATGGCGGAACGGAGCTTAAGCCTGTCGGAACAGTATTTATCGGCATCATAGAGCCAAGTGGAGTAACCGATATACATCACTGCTTATTTAAAGGCGGCAGGGAAGCGATACAAAATCAATCGGTAGATTTTGCCATAAATCTAATAGCCGAAAAGTTAAATTTAAAATGAATTAAAGAAAAAAGCCTTGACATCAAAGCCATATTAAGCTATAATCTCGTTCTCAATTTAATGTCTCGTTAGCTCAGTCGGTAGAGCATCTCACTTTTAATGAGGGGGCCCTAGGTTCGAATCCTAGACGGGACACCATGTTTGAGAATTAATTATTTTTTGGTCTCTTAGCTCAGTTGGTAGAGCGCTACCCTTACAAGGTAGATGTCGCAA
>DYMX01000035.1 GCA_020721345.1 Sulfurovum sp. | reverse complement strand
CATCTGATACTACATCACTTTCCTTGATAGTGTCATTGACATTTTCATCAAAAACACTTTTTATATGTGTCATTCCACTTGTGAGAGTAACATGTGGCTCTTCAAGTACATAAAGCTTTTTTGCTGCACGGGTAATAGCCGTATAGAGCCATTTAAAATAGGAAGCATTGAGTGTTTGCATATGTGTTTTACAATTCACAAAAACATTGTTCCACTCACTGCCTTGTGCCTTATGACAAGTGATTGCATAACCAAACTTGATACGCATAGCGTTAAAGTAAGGGTCACTGCGTAATGAGTCCTTATGTTCTTTTGTACCAGGTTTCAAATGTTTGTTTCTCATCACGAAATCAACATACATTGCTTTGTTCTCATCAGAGCTTAGATCAGGTTTTTCAGAATACAAGAGATTTTCAATAATCTTACATTGAAAAAAATGGGCTTCCCCTTCAAGGTCATTGAAGCCAAGCATCGCATCTCTAAAGCGCAGCCATACATTGATTGTCTCAATTTGACCGGTTTCTGGACACTTTCGTCTTAAAGGTATGTTTCTGACTTCAGGTTCAGTGGAAACTTCCCGGACTAGACCAAAATCACCATTTGAAATCAAAATCTCGTGCTGCAGGTTATTAGAAGTGGACATAATCTTATCGCCCGGAGTCATCAATGGTGTATCTGGAAAAAAATGTTCTCTGATACGTTTGTTGTATTCAGCCACCGAAGCATTAGAGTGTGCAATGATAATAGACTCAGCATTTATCTTGTTGTCACACGACTGAAGGTATTGAGTCATCAACTTATCATGATTTACATGTTCTACATCATTAAACTTGATGTTAAAGTCCAATTTATTAAAGGTATTGGTTGAAAGCGCATCGCGCAATGCAAATGCATTCTCCAAAATGCCACTATCCGCATCTTGACGAACTACTTGCGTAAGTGTGTACATCTGAGATGCTACTTGATGATGCTCTAGCAGATAGCGTTCATCCAGTGCTGGAGAAAACTTCATGCCTACAGGCGGAAGCTGCGCATTATCACCGATGAATATAACTTTTTTATTGTGGTCGTTATTATCTAGGTTCACATAATGCAACAAGTCTTGCAGAAGACGGCCAGAGCCGAACCTAAAAAACTCTTGTTCACTATATACATCAGAGATCATTGATGCTTCATCAATAATGTAGACAGTATTATCTGGATCAGTATTGACCTGTATTTCATAATAGAACTTGTAGGTCTCTGTTCCATCCACATTATCCACTTTGAACTCTTTTATGTCTTTATTGGAGTATATAGCCCCGTGTATCGTTGAAGCTTCTCGTTTTGTTTTAGCAGAGATTACACGGGCTGCTTTTCCTGTAGGGGCAGCTAACTGAAACGATCTGCCTTTTAAGGCTAGATAATCTGTTAAACCTTTGATAATGAACGTTTTACCCGTACCTGCATACCCTTTAAGTAAGAAAAGGTGACTGTTGCCGTTCTCGAGAAAAAACTTTAGTTGATCGACAAGTTTCTGCTGTTCATCTGTAAGATCATATTCTGCATACACATCTTCGATTTCAATGTTTTCATTGATCTCATCACTTCCTATCCGCATGGAAGATGCAATCGCTTCATTGACTGCCTTAAAGCGTGAATGATCATGAACTGTCTGTGGCTGATGTTCAGTAATACGTTTTTGTTTTTCTTCTAAGATAGAGGCTTCTAGTTCTTTGATGGTTTCCTTTAATATATCGATTTGATCTCCCTGATCAACCGGCTTGACGAACTCATTGCAAGGCTGCTTTGAGTCTCCATAAAGGGTTTGAAACCAACAGGCTAGCTCATGTGCTTGTTTGATGAGCCAAACCGCATCGCTTTTAGAAGCCATGCCTTTATGTGCCGCTTTATTTCCCTTGATACGAATGTTTTGGATCATACTAAGTACTTTTTTGTCTACATTATCTCGAAACTCATTGTTTTCAAGCGAGTCAAAGAAGTTCCATCCTGCATCAAAATAAAAATTTTCATTTTCATAGATTTTTCCAACAAGCTGTTCTGCAAAAATGCGCAGTTTTATGACTGCACTCGCAGGATCTGAATAGACGTACGATTCTGCTAGAGAACACAGTCTAGCTAGTTCAGGATATTGCTGATTCAAGATTTCAAAATTATTCATTAGTTTCCCTTTATCAATATACCCATCAACTGTTTTTAAGTTCTCAAGTATTTCGCCTGCTAATAAACAATATATCCCAAAACTTACAAAGATAGTAACATTATAAACTTTAAAATATGATTTATTTTTAAGGATTGATTTTGGCAATAGTGGAGATACCAGACATCGTTTCGCAAGAAGACATAGATGAGTTTTTGGGTACTATCTCAGCTAATATCAAAAAGATAAGAGTATCGAAAGGCATTAGCCAATTTGACTTAGCACTTACCATAGGGCAAAAAGGCTCTGGATTTTATACTTGTGCAGAAAACTGCACAAAAGGAAAGAGATTTAATCTCATTCAGCTATTTAAAATAGCTAAGGCTCTTGATGTGCCGATAGTTGAGTTTTTCAAGCCGATAGACTAAACATTTGATAAAAAATATTTTGAAGATAAAAACAAAGAAGTTAGAAACTTCTTTGTGAGGAATTATGCAGGTATTACAGAAACTTTTTTCTGAGTAGAAGTTCTGTTTTCGAACTTAACTGTACCTTCGATAAGAGCGAATATTGTATGATCTTTACCCATACCAACGCCGTTACCAGGATGAACTTTTGTTCCTCTTTGTCTAATGATTATATTACCAGGGATTACTGCTTCACCGCCAAATTTTTTAACACCTAAACGACGACCAGCTGAATCTCTATTATTTTGGGTTGAACCTTGACCTTTCTTGTGTGCCATATTTTGCTCCTTATGCTATGCTAGTAATTCTAACTCTTGTAAAGTCTCTTCTGAAACCTCTTTTAAGTTTAGAATCTTTTCTTCTTCTTTTTTTGTAAATGATAACTTTTTTATCACGACCTTCATTTATAACTTCACCCTTAACAACCGCTCCACTAATAAATGGAGTACCAACTGTCAAAGTACCATTATCAAGCGCAAGAACTTCATTGAATTCTACTGCGCTTTTTGGCTCTAAGTTCATATTGTCAAAGCATACGATATCGCCTTCTTTAACCTTAAACTGTTGACCACTTGCTTTTATGATTGCGTACATTGCAAACCCTTTATATTTTATGTTTTTGTTTAAAAAGTGTGAGATTATATCGAAATAATCTTTAATAATCTTTAAGCTAAAACGATCTTAATCTATTTTACAAGCGCTATACACTCTATTTCAACAAGCGCATTTCTTGGCAATGTTTTAGCCGATACCGTACTGCGAGCGGGCTTATGGCTTCCAAAATGTTTTTCATATATCTCGTTCACTTCCGCAAAGTCATCCATATCCGCTAAAAATATGGTTGTTTTAATAACGCTATCCATAGAACTTCCGCCTGCCTCTAAAACAGCCTTTAAGTTGCTTAACACTTGATTTGTTTGAGAAGATATGCCGTTGCCTGCTATCTCGCCGTTTGGCATTAGCCCTATCTGACCTGATGTATAAACAAGCCCGTTTGCCACGATTGCTTGCGAATAAGGTCCGATAGCTTGTGGGGCATTTTGTGTTGAAATTATATTCATTATTACTCCTTTAGTTTGATTCAAAAAAGACATAACTTGAACTATAGTCTGAAATTTCAAAATATACTTTTTTCTCATTTGCATCAACAACATTATTTAGGTTTAAATCATGATAACCTTATCCAAATCTATATGCTCTTGGCTTACTATCATTTGTTCCCATGGCGGTTGACATTTTATCTATTTTCAAAAATCTATGTACTAGCTTATCGCCGGCATAAATTTCAAGAACACCGTTTGTTCCTGTCCAATTTTGAATAGAACGGCTTAGGTTATTTTGTGTCTCTTGTGTACAGCCTGTTATTGCAAATAGTAGTGCAATTGAAAAAAGTATTTTTATTTTCATCTGTTTCTCCATTTTTTATAATTTTACCATTTTTTATATTGGCAACCCGAACTTTTGAGTTACAAGCTCTCCATTATCATCAAAATAGAGATAATACAGTTTATCTTTTGCCACACTTTGTCCCGCTAGATATCTAAGGGCCAAATTAGCTTGAAGCGAGGCAATGTGCATAACTATAGGAGCGGCAATACCTACTGGTTTATGATCGCTTGCATTAAATGAATTAAATCCAGACCGTTCAAATAAACAGACATAACCGTGCCATGCCTCCACGCTTCCATATATCCATGGAGTATTTTGTTCTTTTGCAAAAATATCTATTTGCATTCTTGTTTGCAGATTATCTGTTGCATCAATTATAAGATCATATCTGCCCTCTAACTTGCTAAACTCTTCAAATGTGGTCGTAATTGCCTTTATGGTTATGAATGGATTTTTAGACTTTACAAGATCCGCAACTACTTTGGCTTTGTACTTATCTTGATCTTTTAGCGTAAAGGCTATTTGCCTGTGGATATTATGTAAAGATACTTTATCAAAATCAACTATGTCTATATAGCCTATGCCACTGGCGCCAAGCGCAAGAGCGAGCGATGACCCAAGCCCGCCTGCGCCGATTATGACTATTCTTTTGTCTTGTAAGCTTGTCTGTGTCTCTACACCCCAAAGCTGAATTTGTCTATGAAAATACTCTTCTTGTGTCATGTTATTCCAACTCTTTTCTTAAATTGAGAGCTTGTTCAAATCTCCACTCTTTTTTGTGGGCTTTTAAAACATTTTTATCTATCTCTTCGACTAACATAGATTCTTTATCCTCTAACATCATTTCCACTTCTCCGTCAGGACGCACCAGCATACTATCTCCGTAAAATCTCCACTTGACATCTTTGTCGCTATATTCTCCGAGTCTATTTACCCTAAGTATATATGTTTCATAAAGAAATGCCTGCGTTTTCATGATCTCTCTCCATCTGTTATGCGAACCAAAAGTAGAGGATGTAGGAAGTATGACTAGATCTATTTTTTTTGCTCTCACATAATCCCAAAAGGGCGGAAAATGCATCTCATACCCAGCCATCACCATGATCTTAAATCCCTCAATAGTGAAGATAAGAGGCGATTTTAAGGCTTCTATCTTATTTTTAAAAAAACTCTGCTCATCCCAATGCTCGTATGGTATAAGTATCTGCTGTTCATAGTAATGCGCGCTAGACGAACTGATCTTTGCGATAGTTTTTACAAAGCCCTCTTTTTTGTGCGTTACAATAGGAGCGATAATGGTCATATCATACTCTATGGCGTATGATTTTAAAAGTTTTAAATGTTTTTCCGATTGTTCTTTTACCATAGATTGGGGCATGGAAGCGAGTTCTTTGAAAAAATGGTTTAGCACATATTCGCCAAATACCATTATCTTTGCGCCCCTGGCATGTGCATTTTTAAAATAAAATTCTAGTCTTGATGGATTAAATCCCAATGTTTGAAGTTGCAGAGCTGCTACTACAAGCGGGCTGCTCAAGCATCATCCTTGATACTATTTTGTTCTATTGTTTTGATCTTTGCTTTTGCATCTTCTAGTATAATGCTGGCTTCTTGAATATTTTTTATGCCTTCTTCATATAGCTTAACGCTATCTTCTAAAGAAATATCTTGCTTCATAAGCTTTTCCATTATAGATTTTGCATTTGCTATTTTTTCTTCAAAACTTTCATTTGTCATTACTTTCTCCCAAGATGGATTTGATGTCATCTTCAAACTTATCAACTTCAACCAAAAATGCATCATGACCATAATCGCTTTGTATCTCTTTATAAGTTACTTGTTGAGAATTCTTGTTCATAACTTTATATATATACTCCATCTCTTCGGGGAAAAAGAGATAATCTGAACTAAAGCTAAAAAGATGTACTTTTGATTTTATACGAGAGATGGCATCTTCTACGCTATCATAGCCTCGCTCTAAACTAAAAGTATTTATGGCTTTAATTATGTATAGATAACTAAGCGGATCAAAATGCTTACTAAAATTTGTTGTATTATACTCCATATATCTCTCAACTTCGTATCTTCCAAAAAGCTCAAAAAGCCCGTCAGTGCTTACATAGTTTCTATCAAATTTTTTATCCATTGATCTAGGAGAAAGAAACGATATATGCCCAGCGATCCTGCCTATTGCAAGCCCTGCAAGTCCTTGCTCTTTAAATGCGTCTTTAGCATAATAGCCGCCCTCAAATCTAGGATCTGTTCTGATAGCTTCCATGGCTACTTTATTAAATGCTATCGTCCAAGCTCTCGTCTCATAAGTTGCTGCTAAAGATATTATATTTTCTGATAGACTTGGATAATCAACTGCAAACTGAAGCGCTTGCATACCTCCCATGGATCCACCCACTATTGCTTTTAGTTTATAAATGCCAAGAGATGAAAGCAAGTGAACTTGAGCTCTTACCATATCTTTGATGGTTACTACCGGGAATTTTAGACGAAACGGCTGATGAGACGGATAGTTGTCATTCATTGGCCCGGTACTTCCAAAACAGCTTCCTATGATATTTGAGCATATTACAAAATATTTAGAAGTATCTACAGCTTTGCCATCGCCGATCAGGTCATCCCACCAGCCTGCTTTTTTCTCTCCCTCATATATTCCTGCCACGTGATGCGAACCGCTTAGTGCATGACATACCAATACTATATTGCTTTTATCTTCATTCATCTCACCGTATGTTTCATATGCTATGGTATACGGCTCAAGTATACGACCGCTCTCTAAGTAAAGCGGACTGCTAAAATGTGCTTGTTTGGTTTCTATCTTCATACACTGCTTTTGAAAAAATATTTTGCTATATTTTAGCGTAATTGGACTTTAGAGTTAGTGAAGGCTAATTTAAAAACTATATTACAAATCATCTATAATATGTTTTACCGTTTTGTGTAAATCATCCAACTCGTCAACACATACATTGTATATTGCCTCTGCATTTATATCAAAATAATGATGGGACAGAACATCTCTCATGCCTTTTATGGCAACCCAGTCTATATTGTCATATTTTTTCAATAATTTTCTGTCAGTAAGCTTATCTATATTCTTTAGGCTTTCGCCAATAGCGATAAAAAGCATGCATAAACTATCTAACTTTTCTTGCCCTTCTGGTGTATCTAAAAAATAACCCACACTATCTACTGGCTCAAATCTATATTTAATAGTTGTGATAGCATTTTCTATTTGCTCAAATATTTCTTTGACTAATAGACTATTATGCACTTATAGATTCCATCTCTATGTGTTTTTTAAGATAATTATTCATCTTTTCTCTTAGTTGCACTATATCTGTTTTAATACCCAAAAGATTTTCTATTTCTATACGTATGCGGGAAAGTAAAAATATATTTGAATGCTTCAATCTCACATATACATCAATATCACTCTCTTCATTTGCTTGATTTTTAGCATAAGAACCAAAGATACCAATCTCTTCTATTCCATATTTATCAGCATTAGTTTTTTTATAATTAGCTAAAATTGATAATATCTCAACTTGAGTACGCATAAAATCTCCTAATTTTGGATTTTTTATTATTATATCATATTTTGAATTTTTGTTTTTATTTGCAAAATTGTATTTAGAGTTAGTGAAGTAATACAAAAAAAGTCTTTGCGACCACGAGCTTGCGCGGTGGGAAGCAATCCATAAAAAATAGATTGCTTCGTACCTCGAGTAAATGGGAATGGGCTAGATTTTTTAGCAAAAAATAATAGCATTAGCATTACCTGACACCTTATATCTACAAATGCTGTCCCTGCTCCAGCAGTACACACTGTAGCTATTGCACTTACTATGATACTGCCTAGCTGTGACATAGTAGTGGTTTTGTCATACCACTCTTTGGAGTTTAGTATTGCTTTTGCTTGTATTATTTGTTCATCATTTAAATTGTATTCACTTGATATGGTTTCAAACAACTTTTCTTTATCTAGTTGTTCATCTAGTAAGCTTTTGCCATTAAACATTATCTCTTTTGCATTAATTGTTGAAGCCACGGCAGTTTCTTCTATATCTCCTTGGTCTATGATGGTTCTAGTGAGTACTCCACTTTTATCGCTAGATGATAGCTGTGTGGTGTTTGTTTTATCAGATAGGAGGGTAAGGGCGGGTACTCTAGTCAGTTGATATGATGATGGGATTGAGAGAGGGAGGGTGGTCATTGGATTATAACCAGACTAGCAATATTGTTTTCATTATCAATCCCTAAGTCGATAGAAATTAAATTTTTTGCTTCAATATCACAAAATATATCTCCAATAATTGTATGAAAGAATATCTTTGCAATATTAAATTCAAATTCATATTGCAATCTAAGTACAATTTTTTTTTGTGGAAATATATTTTTGAATTTACTGACAATTTTTTTAGATATTAAAAACATATTTTCAACTATTTTATAAGCAGTATTGTCAACTAATTCTATGCCATCAAATTCTGAATCAATTCTATTGACTTGATATTCCCAAAATGGAATATCGTTGATATTTCTTTCTCTTTTAATAATGTGGTTTTTATATTCCAAAAAAATACCGTTCTCTATTTCTAAAAAACCATTATTTATAATTTCATCAAATAATACATTTTCATTGTTATCCAAGCAAAAAATAGATTTTGAAAAATTATTAAACATAATATCATTTATAATAATCATCAATTCATCTCCCTAGGTATTTCAGGGCTTTATTTATGCCACTCTGTATACCAGGCTGATTCAAAATAGATTTATTTTGCGAAGAGGATAATGGCTTAGAAAACTGTGCATCACTATAGAAGCTTTTACTAGATGGATTATAATAGAATTTATTACCAGCTTTATCTTGATAATGAATTTGCCCTGGTCTTTTACCTGGAGAAGGATTTTCAACATCTATTCTTTGTCCATTTTGTCCTTTCCATGTCGTGCTGCTTGGAGTTTTTGTGCCACTTAAACCAAGCATTTCATCTCCATCATCATCAGGTGGCTTCGGATTAAAAGTTGCTGTTTGTGGTTGCGTGACATGGTTATCAGTTGAAACAGCTTTATCCCCACCCTTAGCTTTTGCCTCGTAAACAGCGTTGTTAAGTGCATCAACTAAACTACCAGAATGATTTTGAATTATATCATAAGTTTTATCCATACCTAAAACGAATATTGCTCCACTTAAAATTGCAGCCTCAGAAGCTGTCATTTCTGCTGCCGCAGAAGCTATTGCGGCTACAACTGGTACTACATTGTTCCTAACCACACTATTACTCATATTTTGAGAAATAGCTAGTTCTTCGTCTGTGACATTCTCGTGAGTTGCTAGAGTCACGGCTGCGCTAATTACATTTGATATGGCTGCCATTTGTTCTATTTGTGTGGTTACACTAGATGGATTGTGCAATATATCATTAATATTATTGGACGCATAATACTCCGCCACCACATGCCCCACAGCAGTGCTAATAGCCCCCTGACTGAAGTCTCCTCCTCCGAGTTCTGCCAGTGTTCCGCCGATGAGTGCATGAGTTACAGTTTTTGGTATAGGAAAGTCTGGATTTTTCTCGTAGAGTTCATGTCCTACATACTCAAACGCTACATTACCAACACTATTTGCCATAATAGTTTCTATATCTCCACCATAGATAGCTTCTTGTGCGAGACCATGGAGTACTTGTTGGGATATTTTATCTCCATATGAAAGTACGACTCTCTCTCCTGTGGTTGGATCTATTTTATTGTATCCCATTTGAGTATCTATCGTTGTGGTAACAACGCTAAATGCTCCTGCAAGTGCAGCACTCTTTATCATAGCGTTGAAATCAAGATTCATATCTCCTGTGATAACACCGCTTACTATTTGGGTAGTAGCATTTACTACCATAGCATCTATACTCGCTGCAACTGCTGTACTTACCGTAGCATTAGATATGCCGCCAATTGCTCCTACAAATGCACTGCCTGCTCCAGCTGTACACACTGTAGCTATTGCACTTACTATGATAGCCCCTAGCTGTGACATAGTAGTGGTTTTGTCATACCACTCTTTGGAGTTTAGTATTGCTTTTGCTTGTATTATTTGTTCATCATTTAAATTGTATTCACTTGATATGGTTTCAAACAACTTTTCTTTATCTAGTTGTTCATCTAGTAAGCTTTTGCCATTAAACATTATCTCTTTTGCATTAATTGTTGAAGCCACGGCAGTTTCTTCTATATCTCCTTGGTCTATGATAGTTCTAGTGAGTATTCCACTATTATCACTAAACGATGTTTGGGATGTACTTTCTACATCAGATATGAGCATAAGAGTATCGGCTGTGATATTTACAACCTCTGCTTGTATTTGGGAACCATTGAGGATAGTATCTCCGTTTTCTGATTTGATAGTAACATTTGAAGCATCTATAAAAGTTGAATATACTTCATCTTTTTCTAAATTATCAATAGCTTGTTTTTTGAGAAGCGAGCCTAATGAATTTTTCTCTTCCTCGTGGTATGACATATCTGTAGCATGTGCACCCATCATGATAACATCACCGCTTTTAGATGTTATATCCACATTGTCATCTGCTTTGATAGTAGTTGCTTGCAATAC
This sequence comes from Sulfurovum sp., assembly GCA_020721345.1. Classification (GTDB taxonomy): domain Bacteria; phylum Campylobacterota; class Campylobacteria; order Campylobacterales; family Sulfurovaceae; genus BN30871. The sequence continues at coordinate 1,171 of DYMX01000035.1, read as the reverse complement.
AACATCTTTTTCTCCGCTTAATGATACATTGTTACCACTTATAGAGCTTCCAACTACACTTTGCTCTAAATTCTCGTCAATTGTAATCTTTTTAGACAAGAAACCTTTAACAGTAAACTTGCTTGTTTCATAATCACTATCAAGAGCTGAAAGTACAACAAGATTTCCTCCTGCATTTATATTTACATCATTAAGAGCATTAATATTTGAGCCTTTGATAATAGTATCATTTGTGCTACTCATAGTTATGTTTTGATTAGCATTTATATTGCTTGCTATATTTGTAGTACCCTCGCCTTTCATATATCCATTTTTTAGTTTAAAATCATGGCTTGTTTCATTTGTTGCAGTATCTATAATTATCTTATCACCTGCTTTTAGGCTTATGGAGTTAGTAGCTGTTATATCTGCTCCACTATTTTCTATATTTTTACCTGCATTTAGGATTACATTACCATTATTTTCATCCTGAACCTGATTTGAGGTTTCGTCAATAGATTCTAAAATTTGTTCAGGGTTACTAGCATCTCCTATTGCAGTGATAGTAGCCTTTTGACCAGTAATGGTATAATGTTCATCTCCTACATCATGAGCCACTATCATATCTTGTGTTAAAGTTTTATTTATGATACTTCCATTGGTAGCTGTTAGATTTACGCTACTGCCTTTTATACTACCTGAGAGGTTTTGTATATCATTGGTAGTAGTTATAGCAAGGGCATTATTTGCACTTACATCTCCTTGGTTATTTGTAAAACTTCCTGCTTTGATATCCATAGTAGTGTCTGAATATATCTTTCCACTATTTGTTACATTGGACGCTACATTTACATTTATAGAATTAGCTGCTATGATAGCTCCACTATTATCTAGTTTAATAGCACTAGTATATAGTTGTGGAACAAGGGCTGTAGTTTTTGTGCCATCGCTTAGAGTTATTTCTTTTTGTACAAGGAGAACTATATCAGTTGTGAGTTTACTCATCTGTTCACTACTTAGAGTAACTCCTACGCTTATATTGTAGGATTTCATATACTCTACACCACTATTTAGTAACGCCATATATTGTGCTTCATCGCTATTAAAACCTTCAAGAAATGCTTTACCAGTTAGGCTCATTACCTGTTCACGGACAAGTTTCTGTTCATAATATCCATCGCCAAGGCGTTTA
>DYMX01000011.1 GCA_020721345.1 Sulfurovum sp. | reverse complement strand
TGTAATGGTCTTAAGGACATGTTTTATTGGCATAAGCATCTCAATCAATGCTTTGCAATAGAAGGAAGATATACAAATTCTTTTGATGATTTTGACTATAACACAACAACAGGCTCCATAGATGATGGCGAAATTGAAAGTTACGGCATATATGCCAAGCCGATGTATCCTATAACGGAACAAGTTGATGTTTACGGTCTGCTTGGTTATGCAAACACTAAAATTTCAGGAAGCGGCGGAAAACTAATGGATGACGGCGATTTTTCATGGGGGCTTGGCGCATCGTATAAGACCACTGAAAACATCTCTGTATTTGCAGACTTCGTAAGACTTTATGATGATACGGTAAGCAGTCCTGGATTACTTATGCATGGCGATGATGTTACTGTCGATAGCATAAATGTTGGATTGATCTATACATTTTGATATCTAATTTCCCAAAGCAGATTGCTTTGGGAGTATATATTATATTTTCTTTATAATTTTGTATGCAATTAATACAGCTAAAATCGAACCTGCCAAATGAGATACAAAATCCAATAGTTGGTTTAAAAACTCTCCATCTTTTATATAATCTATAGATTGATCTATTAAAACAAAAATCATACTTACCAAAAAGCCTATTAATACACTTCTTGTTTTATACTTTGTAAAGTATTTAAATACGATAAATGCTATCAGGGATGTCATAATAAGACCGCCGGCGACATGGCTTAGTTCGCTTGATATACTATTGCCTGCGTTAGCCATTGAACTTATCAAAACCAAAAATAGAACAACATTTTTATACATTAGACTCCTCCGTTTGTTTATATCGTGATATCTTGTTTACAAATTTAACTATTATGAGTATCAAAAGCCAAGCTAATATCATTGTGATCAAAGTATGGCTGAAAAAATGATCTCCGACTAGCATTTTATACATACCCATGCTCCAGCCGACTATCATAGCCCCGCCAAGCGCGAATATCTTATTTCTTCTAGAATGAAATAAAAAGTATAAACTTAAAAGTGCAAATCCTGCGCTTGCGTGACCTGCCGGCCAGCATGCTTTGCTTTTTTTATTGGCATACTCGGGAGTATAGCATTCCCATACGGCAGTTCTTGGCAACTCGCCGCTGTATCTTATCTCTGCATGGGGGCATGGCATATTTGTTGTTTTCTTTAAACCGCCGACAACTGTTGGCACCAATATGCTCGATAACACCACTATCAAAAGACCTTTTTGGTAACTTTTAAACTTATCTTTAAGTGATGCATATATATAAACTATGATAAAAATAGCTCCAACTATAAGCAAACCTCTTTTGATCCCGTCATAAAAGATAAATTTCCAAGGCTGAAGAGATTCGTCTACAATCCACTTGTGCGTTTGAAAATTGTAAAATTGATCTTGTATATATATATCAATATCACTAAGACCAAAAAATACTATTACCGTTGCCAAAACAACAACCGTGGTTCTTCTCTGTTTATCTATATACATTTATGATATCCTTCTCTTTTTCGTAAACAGAGGCTTTAACTTCAAAAGCTCCAAGCAGGGTATGAAAAAGGTTATCTTGCGAATAGTCGTTTTTACTATTGTGAATAATTTTTTGATATTGGATATTTTTTCTTGCATTATTGCCAAACCACAAAATTGACCCTATATGCTTTTGCGCTTCTGGGGCTATTATATAAGGCATACCATGCAGATAAACCCCATTTTCGCCCAAACTCTCGCCGTGATCGCTCATATAGATCATACTTGCATCATGTGTATTGTCATATTTTTTTAAAAAATTGATAGTTTTTGACAAAAACGCGTCCGTATAAAGTATGGCATTATCAAATGCATTGGATATCTGTTCTTTCGTACAGCTTTCAAGTTGATTGGTTTTGCATGTAGGAGTAAATTTTTCAAAAGCTTTTGGATACCTTTTGTAGTATTCAGGTCCATGGTTACCCATTTGATGAAGAACTATAAGTATATCTTTGTTGCTGTTTTGCTCTATAAATTTATCAAGTCCGACAAGCATACCCTCATCTCTGCACTCGGTATCACAGATAGTATTGTTTTTATTGCTTCTATAATCTTGTTCTCCGATTCTGCCGGCAACATCTTTCGAATTAGAATTATTATCTCTCCAAAGAAGCGCAACTTTGCCTGTATGGTTTAAAACATCAAGAGCATTTTCTTCGTATGGAGCATCGTCTAGGTCAAACTCTTTTCTTGTCTTGACAGAAAACATACAAGGGACGCTGTGAGCCGTTGATGTTCCGCAGGAAGTTACATTTGGGAGATTTATAATATCTTCTTTTTTAAGCATAGGATTCGTTTCTTTGCTATAACCATTTAGAGAAAAATGATCCCATCTGGCAGCTTCGCCAACTACCATGATAACGATCTTTTTTCTTTGGTGTTCTTCTATTTTAGCGTCCATTCCTAAAGGGGTTACTTTTTTATCTTTATTTTTAAGAAGTGAACCGGTAAATTTACCTACACTATATATCCAAAATGTTGGATTCGTATGCTGTCTGAGCGACTTATGCTCTCTAAAAAAAGATGCATAGTTTCCGCCAAACATAGTAATTGTAGCTCCTATCAAAACTATGACGCCTACTATTACTATGATTTTTGCTACTAAATCTTTTTTTATAGTGCTATAATGTATTTTTGTTTTATAGATCAAAATTGACGGTATAAGCCCAAGCAAAACAAAATAGGTTAAAAGTTTGGCGCTTAATAGCCCTAAAGACTCCTCTGCATTTGTTTGAACCGCATTTATGAGCATACTGTCATCTATGATAACTCCGTATGAATCCATAAAATAACTTGTAAATGCCGAAATCATAAGCAGCAAGATCAACAAAGGTTTTATTGTTTTTTTATAGCTAAAGAGTTCTAAGATAAAAACTATGACACCCCAAAGAACAACGGCAAGAGAGACCAAAAACCAAATATTTGACAAAGCAACGGGATAAACTTTTATAACATTTGAAAAAAATGAAAAATTATAAAAAAGCACAAACACTGCAGCTGTGATAAAAATTAACTTATTTTGTGTAATTTTCATAAATATCCTATTTTTTTATAGAATTATATAGAAAAATTCAAAATAAACGTTAACTAAAGGTAAATAAAGCATTATATTATCAAAATAAATTTTAGATAAAAAAATTTGCTATAATCACAAATAAAAACAATACAGGTAAAAAACATGATAATGAATTTTCAAAATTACTCTCCCAAAATAGGAGAAAATGCTTTTATTGCGCATAGCGCTGATGTCATAGGGCGTGTTGAGATGGGCAAAGACAGCGCTGCTTGGTTCGGGGTGGTCATCAGAGGTGATGTGCATTATATCAAGATAGGCGATCGTTCAAACATTCAAGATCTCTCAATGGTACACGTTACGCATCATAAATTGGATGATATGAGCGATGGATACCCTACTATCATCGGCAATGATGTAACCGTGGGGCATCGCGTAATGCTTCACGGATGCACTATCGAAGATGCATGTCTTATAGGTATGAGCGCAACCATACTTGACGGTGCGATTATAGGCAAGGAGTCTATCGTGGGTGCGGGTGCGCTTGTAACAAAAAATAAAGTTTTTCCTCCAAGAAGCCTCATAATGGGAAGTCCGGCCAAAGTTGTCAGAGAGTTAACCGATGATGAAGTTGCAGAACTTTATGCAAGCGCTGCAAGATATGTAAAATTTAAAAATGAGTATGTAGACTAAATGATAAACTCCATACTAAAAACCTTTAGAGATATTTTAAGTTTTAGGGTGATTTTTTTTGCGCTTAAAATAGCTTTTTTTAGCTTACTTGCCTCAACCGCTATAATGTGGGGCTTTTGGGATACGATTAGCGCGGCAATGTCAAGTTATTTGGAATTCATCCCATGGGATTGGCTTCAAATCTCAAGTCAAACATTGATCAAAATACTGTTTGGGTATGTTTTGTTTATTTCGTTTCTATCTATGGGTACATCTATATGGAGCGATAATGTCATAAAAGAGATTTCTTTGCAGCGCTATCCAAACATTAAACCTGATGGCAAAGCGGATATTTTAAAAGTGATATTCATAAATCTAAAAGCAACGGTAATATTTCTAACACTGTTTGCGCTTTGCTTGCCGCTTATTTTTATCCCGATTATCGGGCAGATAATTATGCTCTATCTTTGGTCTATCCAAGTAAAAGTTCCCACGGCGTATGATGTAGGCGTACTGTTTCATCAACCTGATGTCAGATCAAGCAGAACGATATCCCTCATTGCCTCACTCTTTAACTATATCCCTGTATTAAATATATTTGCCCCGCTTTTTGCCGCAATACTCTTTTTACATGATTTTATGGATAAGCAAAAATAAATTTATTTTTCTTTCTTGCCTCTCTCTTTTTTGCTTGAAGTTGCAAATTTTATAAGATCATCGCTGCTTTTTATATGATGCGGTATGGTCTCAAAGCTTTTTTTCATAACATATGATGCAGACAAGGCATCGCTATAAGCCCTATGATGAACCGTTGTCGGTATCTCCAAAGACTCTATCAAATAAGCCAAACCATATCTTTCGCTCTCAAATGTTCTACGAGCAAGATCTATGGTACACAACTTCATATTGCCGATCTCACCCAATCCATGCCGCTTAAAAGAGGCGTTCAAAAAGCTATGATCAAAACTTGCATTATGGGCTACAAATACGGCATCTTGCATAAATACTCTCAGGTTTGTCAACGCCTCTTTTTGGCTAGGCGCATCAAGCAGATCAATGGGCTCAATGCCGGTTACTTTTGTAATGTATTCCGGCAAAAAAGCACACTCTACAAATGTCTCAAATCTATCAACAATTTTGTCATCTTTAACCATTACCGCCCCTATCTCGATAACTTGTGAGTTGCTGGGATTGCTGCCGTTTGTTTCTATGTCTATGATGCAAAATCTCTCTTCTTTATATGAAGTAAAAAAAGGTTTATAGATATATCCATTTTCGTATTCTATAGGATAGCCAGATGCTTGGAGAAGCAAAAAGATCGTATCGCATTCTTCAAAAAGAGATGTATGTTTTTTGACGATTCCCTCAAAACTCATCTCATCAAGCGCACCGCTATTTTTTCTAAAAGCAGCGGTTAGCTGTTCATAAACTTTTTGCATTAGCTATGAACTCTTTTACTTTTGTGTTGTCTTTTTTACCTTTAGAGCTTTCAACTCCACTGCTCACATCAACGCCATAAAAATTATATGCTTTGAGTTCATGTAAATTTTCGCTTGCTAGCCCGCCTGCCAATATGATCTTGGAACAATCACGCCCATTAAACCACTCAAGCGCTACTCTCTTACCTTCTCCGCCAAAATTTTCTACAAAAGCGTCAACGATCATATAGTGGTCAAGATACTTGACGATATCCTCTTTGCAAGTCGCTCTGACAACTCTTATATACGATACTTTCAATTCATTATAAAATTCATCATTTGCATCGAAATGGATCTGCGCTATATCTATATTACACTGCTCGCAAATTCTATTGACATCTTCTGAATTTACATTGACAAAAAGCCCCACTGTTTTGACGAAAGGCGGCAATTTTTCAACTATCTCCTTTGCAGTACTAAACTCTATGTATCTTGGTGATTTTTCATAAAAAACAAATCCCAAAGCATCAGCTCCTGCTTCACAGGCGCTTATCGCATCTTCGAGATTTGTTATACCGCATATTTTGCACTTCAATTTATACCTTTAATGAATCAATTGCATATTTAATACCATTTTTATTGCCATAAACATAAGAGCCTGCCACTACCATATCTACTCCGGCATCTTTGAGTAGACTTATATTTTTATCACTCACGCCGCCATCAACTTCTATAAGGCAATTAGGATTTCTTTTTTGAATAAGCGCTTTTAGTTTTGTTGCTTTTTCTATAACTGTAGGTATAAACGACTGACCGCCAAATCCGGGATTAACACTCATAAGAAGTACCATATCAATATCGCCCAAAAGATATTCTATAGATTCAGGCGGAGTATGAGGATTTAGAGTAATAGCGGGTCTTATGCCTAAACTTCTAATTTTTTGGATCAGCCTATGAGGATGTTTCTCTTCTTCTATGTGAAATGATATAAATTCAGGTTTTAAGGGCGCGAACAAGTCAACAAAAAAACTGTTATTTTCTACCATCAGATGAATATCAAGAGGTTTTGTGCTTGCTTTCGCAACTGCTTCTACAACTACCGGACCGATTGTCAAATTCGGTACAAAATGCCCATCCATTACATCTACATGCACATAATCACACCCACCTTCACAAATCGCTTTAACGTCATTTGAAAGCTGTCCAAATTCTGCCGATAATATACTAGGCGCTACAAGCATTTAAATCCTTTATGGTAATTGGTAGTATCAATTATAACACAAAAAATATTTTTATTTAAGTAACATTTATAGTATTTTGGATATAATCGCACACAAAATTGCATTTTACAAAAAAGCAAAATATACAATTAAAGGTAAAACTTATGGCAAACAGATGTGAAATAAGTGGCAAAGGTCCATTAACTGGTAACAATGTATCACACGCAAATAACAAAACAAAAAGAAGACAACTTCCAAACCTAAGAACTCTCAGAGTTACACTTGAAGACGGTACTACAAGAAAAATCAAAGTAGCGGCTTCAACTCTTAGAACTATGAAAAAAAGAGCTCAAAAGGCTACTATCGAAAATAACTAATTTTGGGCAAAGCTCAAAATTAGCTCTTCGGCAGAGTACCCTCGCGACTAGTCGCTCTTTAATAATTTTATTAACTCTAGTACTACAAAATTTCAATTTGGAGAAAATCCAATGTTTCAAATATTATCCCTAAAAAACGGTTTAGACAATGTTAAAGGTTTTTACTGCAACTCGGTAAATATCGGTCTTCGCAAACCAAATAGTGACGGCTCTATTGACGGGGATGTCTCATTTATCAGAAGCGAAATTCTTTGTAATGTAACAGCAAAATTTACAACAAACCGCTTTGTAGCAGCACCCATAAAACATTTTCTAAAATATCCTGCAGATTTTAAAACAGATTTTATGCTTATAAATGCCAAAAATGCAAATGCCATGACAGGTCAAAAAGGCATTGAAGACATTGAAGAGTTATTTGGAATTTTAAAAAACAAATTACAAATTACAAATCCTATTATGAGCTCAACCGGAGTTATTGGATACAGGCTTCCTTTGGAAAAAATATCTTCTGCTTTTGATAAGTTTGATTTTAACGCTAAAGATAGCAACAATACTGCTCGCGCTATCATGACCACAGACAGTTTTAAAAAAGAGATATGCTTTAAAGTCGAGCTTGCAAACGGCTCTTATTTTCATATTGCCGCTATTGCAAAAGGCGCGGGCATGATAAATCCTGCTATGGCGACCATGCTGTGCTTTATAGTTACGGATGCCGATATACCAAAAGGCGATATGGACGAACTTTTAGAAACTGCTGTAGATAATTCATTTAATAGTATCTCTGTTGATGGCGATACATCCACAAACGATAGCGTATTTTTGCTAGCCAATAGACAAAGCGGTGCCTATGACAAAGATGCTTTTAGTCAAGCTCTAAAAAGAATCACTTTTGAACTTGCTATGATGATACTTCGCGATGGTGAAGGGGCAACAAAAACTGTGGCATTTGAGGTCAAGGGAGCGCTGAGCGACGAAGATGCCAAAAAAGCAAGCATTACGCTAAGCAATTCATTATTGGTAAAAACGGCGCTTTTTGGAGAAGATCCAAATTGGGGTCGCATAGCATCCACTATTGGCGCAAGCGGCATAGAATGCGATGAAGAAAAACTTGTCATTCATTATGATGAGTTGCTTATATACTCGAGTGAACAAAGAGAGCTCGACAAAGAAAGAGAAGAAAAAGCATACAAAGTCATGAAACAGCCAAGTTTTCATATAACTTGCGATCTTGGTTTAGGAAACGGTACTTTTACATCTTATGGCTGCGATCTTAGCTATGATTATGTCAAGATAAATGCCGAGTATAGAACATAACTAAAAGAACTGTAACACTAAAAATGTTATAATAAATAAAATATAAAGGAGTAATATGTTACACGAATACAGAGACGAAATCAGTCAACTTAAGCAATCAAATGCGCATTTTGCAAAAATATTTGAAAAACACAATGAACTTGACCAAAAAGCAAAAGATGCCGACGAGGGCAGACTTCACCTAAGTGATGCAGAACTTGAAGTTATCAAAAAAGAGAAACTTTTACTAAAAGACGAAGCGCTTAAGCTAATCATAGAGTTCAAAAAAGCTCAAAATTAATTTTACGCTAGCCTCTTTGGCTGGTATATCTTCTATTTTTTATTATATCTCTTCTTCTACATCTTTTTTCAATCTATAAACATATATAACTGCTATCAAGATTATAGAAATCACGGCAATTATAGTAGCAATGCTAAGATAATGTTTTATAAGCGCTTCATTTGAACCTACAAAGTATCCTACAAGCATCAAAACAAGCGTCCACAAGGCAGAACCTAAAGTAGTATAAATAATAAACTTCGATAGATTCATTTTTGCATATCCTGCGGGCAGAGATATGAGATGACGTACTCCCAAAATCAATCTTCCGCTAAAAGTAGAGATCTCACCGTGATGCTGAAAAAAATGTTCTAGCTTTTCTTGTTTTTTAGGAGGGAATAGTATATATTTTCCATATTTTTGCAAAAATACCCTGCCAAACCTAAGGGCAAAAAAGTAGTTAAATAAAGCTCCGCCAAGAGAACCTAAAGTTCCCATTAGAGTTGCAATAATAAAATTCATTTCACCTTTATACGCAAGATATCCTGCCGGGATCATAACAACCTCGCTAGGTACAGGCACAAATGTACTCTCAAGAAACATGAGTACAAATATACCGATATATCCCACACCGCCAATGGTATCGACTATCCAAATGGCTATGTCATGCATCATATATGCAAACTACTCGCTAAAGGCGCCGATTGAAGTAAGTTTTCTATAGCGAAGATCGAGCATCTCATCAACACTTAGGCTTTTAAGCTCCCCAAGTGATTTTAGATAGTACTCTTTTAAAACTTTTGCGGCTTGAACCTTATCTCTATGAGCGCCTGTTAACGGTTCGTCTAGTACGCTATCAACAAGTTTGTGCTTCATTAGATCATCCGGAGTTATTTTAAGCGCTTTTGTGGCCACTTCAACTTTCTTTGGATCATCCCAAAGAATTGCAGAACAACCTTCAGGTGAAATTACAGAAAATACGGAATATCTCATCATAGCAAGCCTATCAGCAACACCGATAGCCAATGCCCCGCCGCTTCCGCCTTCGCCTATAACGATAGAAACAAGCGGTACTTTAATGCCTGTAAACTCAAAAAGATTTCTAGCAATCGCTTCGCTTTGTCCTCTCTCTTCTGCTCCAATTCCAGGATATGCGCCCGGAGTATCGACAAGCAAAAGTACAGGGATATCAAATTTCTCGGCAAGTCTTACGCACCTAAGAGCCTTTCTGTATCCTTCAGGATTTGGCATACCAAAATTTCTTTTGATCTTATTTTTGATACCTCTACCTTTTTGTTCGCCTATAGCCATAGTTTTATGCCCGTCAACATATCCTATAAAGCATACAATAGCGCTATCATCATAAAAAGCGCGATCGCCGTGTATCTCATAACTATCGTCTAAAATGACTCTAATATAATCTAATGCATATGGACGATCGGGATGGCGAGCAAGTTGTAATTTTTGATAATCATTTAGACTACCGTAAATTTTTTTTACTTCTTTATCTAAATCAGCTTCAAGCTTTTTTAGTGATTTAGTATCATTTGTAGCTTTTGCATTTTCGATAGCCTCATCTAGATGCTCGATATGCTTTTCGAAATCAAGATAAGTTACCATTATATTATCCTTATATTTTTTTTAATATTACAACGCCGTTTGTTCCGCCAAAACCAAACGAATTGCTCATAGCTACATTAATATCCGCTTTTCTTGCAACATTTGGAATATAGTCCAAATCACACTCTGGATCCGGTGTAGTATAGTTGATTGTCGGAGGAAGTATTCCATCTCTCATAGCCATAAGAGTGATAACCGCTTCAATTGCACCAGCAGCGCCTAAACAATGCCCTATTTGCCCCTTTGTAGAACTAATAGGAGGACAGTTCTCTTTGCTTCCAAATACTGATTTTATAGCAGCTGTTTCATTTTTATCGTTTGCCGGCGTACTTGTGCCGTGAGCATTAATATAATCAACTTTCGGATTTCCAGCCATATTCATAGCGGCTTTTATAGCGCGCGCCGGACCGTCAACAACAGGAGTTGTTATGTGATTTGCATCACCGCTTTCGCCAAATCCAATAACTTCGCCGTATATTTTAGCGTCTCTTGCAACTGCAGCTTCATACTCTTCAAGCACCAATGCTCCTGCACCCTCTCCCATTACAAACCCGCTTCTATCGCTATCGAACGGCCTTGATGATCCTTGCGGGTTCTCATTGTCCGAGCAAAGAGCCTTCATTGAAGCAAATCCGCCTATTCCGACAGCGCATATCGCAGATTCTGCGCCAACAACAAGCATTCTGTCAGCGCCGCCTAGCATAATTGTCTTAGCAGCTTCATTTATAGCATGAGTTCCTGCCGCACAAGCAGTAACGCTTGATAAATTTGGTCCTCTTAGTCCGTGTTCTATCGATACAAAACCGCCAAGCATATTTACAAGCGCTGAAGGTATAAAAAATGGAGAAATTCTTCTTGGACCTTTTTCTGCACAAACAAGTGAATTTTTTTCTATGTTACCGAGCCCGCCTATCCCAGATGCTGAAGATATCCCAAATCTTTCACTATCAAATCCGTCTTTAAAAGATGCATCTGCCATAGCTTCCTGCGCTGCCTTGATTCCAAGATGAATAAATCTATCCGCTTTTTTTACTTCTTTTGGATCCATGATAGTACTTGGATCAAAGTCAACAACCTCTCCTGCTATCTGCACAGACTGTTCAGAGGCATCAAAAAGCTCTATTTTTTTTATTCCACATTCGCCATCTAATATAGCTTTAAAAGAACTCTCTTTATCGTGTCCAAGACTATTTATCATTCCTAGACCTGTTACAACTACTCTTTTCACATTCTCTCCTATTTTTGCTCTGACTAATGTAAAACAATTTTTACATTAGTCAACTCAAACAACAAACTTTTTTGAAGCCTTGCTTCAAAAAAGGTTTGGTGTAATTATTTATTGCCTTCTATAAAGTTGATAGCATCAGCTACAGTTGCAATTTTTTCTGCTTGATCATCAGGAATTTCGATATCGAATTTCTCTTCAAGAGCCATAACAAGCTCAACAACATCAAGACTATCAGCACCTAGATCTTCAACAAATTTTGAATCTTCTTTTACTTCATCCGGACTAACATTAAGTTGTTCAACAACTACATCTTTTACTTCATCAAATATTGCCATTTGACACTCCTTCGATTTTTTATATAGTGAGAAGGTATTATATCCAAAAAATGATAAAGCTTCAAAGACCAAATGATAAAAACGGCTAAGTTAAAACGGTCTCAACCAAGCAGTATATTGTCTTTTGCGCCGCTTGAGTATGCTGTCACCATATATAATGCAAGTGTAAAAATAGGCAACAATACAACAGGCAAAAGATATCTTTTAGTTATCATATAATACAAAATCGCTCCGGTTGCCAGCATAATGGCCACATTATGAATGGCGAAAAATATGGGCGTAGATTTCATATTTAAACCGATAATGGCACAAAAAGAAACGATAGCGAAGCTAATAGTAACTATAAAGATCATTGAAAAATTAAGTTTATTACGAAAAAGCATCAAAAGCAGAACAGCAATCAAAACAGCAAACAAAGCAACTTTAACCATAAAAAACCTCCTAGTTGTAATTTAATTAATCCTCAATTACAGTCTATCGACCACCTCTATTCCCAAAATTTCCAAACCTTTTTTAATAGTGCGAGCAACTACGGTTGATAACATAATTCTACTCATCTTCACATTATTTGGCACATCATCTCTTAATATCGGGCTTTGTTCATAAAACCTCATAAAAATTGTAGCCAAATCATACAAAAAACTAGTTATTGTATGAGGCGTAGCATCGTGTGCGATTTTTTGCAAAATATCTTCAAAACTTAAAAGCATAATTGCTAGTTTGTGCTCGATATCCGATCCGAGCTCAACACTACCGGAAATATCACCGGCAAATTTTTTTAAAATACTCTGTATTCTAGCATACGCATACTGCATATAAAGTGATGTATTGCCGTCAAATGAGAGCATCTTGTCCCAATCAAAAATATAATTCGATTCTCTATTTATGCTAAGGTCGCTATATTTTACCGCGCCGATACCTATAATTTTTGCCAAAGATGCCACTTCATCGTTTGAAAAATTTGCTCTATCTTTTATGGTGTCTTTTGCTCTAATGACTGCTTCATCAAGCAAGTCTATAAGCTTAACTGTTCCACCGTCTCTTGTTTTAAAGGGTTTGCCGCTTTTATCCATCATGGTACCGAATGCAATATGTTCTAATCTTGCATCATTATTGCAAATGCCGGACTCTTTTGCAGTCCAAAAAACTCCGGCAAAATGATCGCTCTGTCTTGCATCAACAACATAACATATTCTGTCTGCCTTCAAAACATCATTTCTATAGCCTATGGCGGCAAGGTCTGTTGAAGCATAAAGATATCCGCCATCGCTTTTTTGAACAATAAGCGGCGCTTCTCTATTTGGCAAAAATACACATTTAGCTCCATCGCTTATTTGAAGCAATCCGCTGTGCTCTAATTTCTTTATGATCGCAGGTAATAGATCATTGTAAAAACTCTCAGCTCTTGCATCATCTTTGGTAAGACCGATGGCAAGTTTTTCATAAACCTCATCACAATGAGACAGAGAGATATCTATAAATTTTCGCCAAAGCTCCAAGCAATGCTTATCTCCGCTTTGTATTTTTACTACATACTCTCTAGCTCTATCGGCAAAATCCAAATCATCATCAAACTTTTTTTTAGCCAATTTGTAAAAATTTTCCAAATTTTTAAGTTCATCGAAGCTGTCATTTTTATGAACCTCTTCCAAGTAGGCGATAAGCATACCAAACTGCGTACCCCAGTCACCTATATGATTTTGCCTGATAACCTTATGACCAAGAAATTCAAATAAGTTTGCCAAACTATCGCCAATAATAGTGGATCTAAGATGTCCTACATGCATCTCTTTTGCCATATTTGGTCCGCTATAGTCAATAACTATAGTTTTTTGATTTATGTCTTTTTCTATAGCAAGATCTTCACTCTTGAAAATATCGGTTATTCTACTTGAAAGCCAATTGTTATCTATATGTATATTTATAAACCCGAGACCTGCCACTTCTATCTTGCTTATCATATCGCCATGGATATTGTCTGCTAAAAGCAAAGCGGTATCTCTTGGATTATGTCCAAGCTTTTTTGCAACTGCCATTATCCCATTGTATTGAAAGTCTCCGAATTCAGGCTTTGATGCGTCGTTTACGGTTATCAGATCAGGTTTAATGCCCGCTTTGTCAAATGCCTCTTGTAATTTATCGTTGATCAATGATTTAAATTTCATATTGTTGATTTTAAGCTAATTTGCAATTGCAAATTAGCTGTTTTGTGTAGTTTTGTCTGATTTGGTAGTGTCGGCTTCAGTTGATGTCAACTCTTTTGTATCATCAGTTTTCTCATCTTCTTTTACAGCCTCTTTAAAGTCTTTGATGCCTTTTCCTAAGCCTTTTGCGAGTTCAGGTATTTTTTTTGCTCCAAAAAGAAGTACAATTACGGCCAGCACTATCAGCCAATGACCCATACTAAAAGATCCCATTTTTATTTCCTTGTGATTATTTAAGCAAATTATACACAATTTTTTAATCTTTTTGATAAAAAGTGTACTATTGCCTCTTTAAGATTTTTCCCAAAAAGAGATTATTTTATCTATCTCTTCATTACTTAACTTCAATCTTGCCGCATTGCAAACAGAAACAAACTCTTTGGCTGCCCTATCTATATCATCATTGATGATCACATAGTCGTACTCTTTTATTGATCTGATCTCTTTTTTTGCATTTTCCAATCTTCTTTTTATGATCTCATCATCATCAAGAGATCTGTTTTTTAATCTCAATTCTAACTCGCAAAGGTTTGGCGGAGTAATAAAGATGGAAGTGGTTATCTTATTTAACTTTTCTCTAACTAATTTATGTCCTTGAACATCTATATCAAAAATAACCAATTTTCCCTCATTTAAAGCATTTAACACAGGCTTTAGGGATGTTCCATAATAATTATCGTGAACTTTTGCAAATTCTAAGAAATTACCCTCTTTGATATCATCTTCAAACTCTTCTTTTGTGACAAAAAAATACTCCCTGCCGTTAACCTCTCCGACCCTTGGCGCTCTTGTGGTAGTAGAGATAGAAAAATAAAAACTTCCTATATGCTCACTCGCTTTGTTTATGATAGTGCTTTTACCTGCGCCGCTTGGACCGGATATTACAACTATTGACATTAATGCTCTTTTATCTCTATGTTTAGTTTAATATTTGCATTTTTAAGGAATTTTTTCAATTTTTTCGGCTTCATGCTTAGGATTGCCTCTATTAACTCTTTTTCTTTTGTTTTAGAATTTTTATCGAAAACATAACTTACATTATCTTTGTGTTCAATGCCCTCTTCGTTATTTTCAATATTTATGCTATTGCCTTCAATTAAATTTTCATCATTTAACAATTGCTGTATCTTGTCAATTTCATCTTTATCCAATATTGCTGCTTCGGGCTCAGATTCTATCGTATTGTTTGAACTTTCGTTTAAATCTCTATTTTTTTGTTTAAAAAAATCCTCTATTCCTGTTTCAAATGACTCTATGGCATCAAGCAGAAGTTCGGGCATAAAAGGTTTTTGCAGCAGTATGGTTTGTTCTTTTATATCTTTAAAATGATCTATAGAATTTTTATTTGTCAAAATAATGCAAGGTTTATTTTTACACACATTGTATGTATCATCACAAAAGATAGTATCATCAAGTATTGTCATATCGACATCATTGTAGGTAGTGTCTAAATTTTGCGTTTCTTTATAGGAATGAGAAGTGTTCAATGTAGAAAAAGAAAGCAGTTCGGATACGACAGGGTTTTTATTGATCAGTAAAATTCTCATAAACAGCGCCCTTTAAATTTTACATAGATTTTATTATAATTTTCATTAAAAGCAGAAATGGTACACCCAAGAGGATTCGAACCTCTGACCTACGGTACCGCAAACCGTTGCTCTATCCAGCTGAGCTATGAGTGCAAAAATAATTGAGATATTAATATTCAGAGGTCTCAAAGAGCAACTATGTTGCGAGAGCCGTCTGCTGAAGACCTAATTTTAAGCTTTGCTTAAAATTTGAGAATCAATCAGATTGTAGAATTATATCGAAATATGATTAAAAAAAGAAAACCCTATGCGCTGGGTGCGCATAGGGAAGGGAGTATAAGATCTGAGATTAAACGATTACCATTTAACTTCTGCAGTTGCCATAATAGAATCTTTATCTAAAGATTTTGTTCCGTTATTAAGATCTTTATTTTCAGATAGGTAGTTTACTATAAATTTAACATTTTTATTGTAACTATATGCAACACCGGCTAACCAGCCGTTCATATCATCAACATCTCCAGCTATTGTACTGTCATAGTTATAGCTATTATACATACCTATCAAACTAAAATCAGGCATAAATCTATATTCACCGTTAATGCTGTAACCGCTTCCTTCAAGGGCAATTTTTGCATTTTGAGTTTTGATATATTGAGCTGCGAGCAAGAACTCCGGTTGGTTATAAACAGCATGAACGCCATACCAATCAAAGTTTCCGCTAGCATCGCCTCTTAATTTTGTATCATCATCATGCATTTGACCAAAGAAAGATACATTTGCATATTGAAGATCTTTATTTGCTTTCTCTTCGCCTGTTCCAAGAAGATGTCCAGTTAGTCTCCATTCTGTACTCAAGCCTTCACCGCCCTCTACAGCATGATAACCTTCTCCATTGAAGACACCGAGTTCGCTTGAAAAATATGGAAGTTTTGTTTTAAAGTTAAATCCAAGGTCAGCTGAATTTGTAAAATCAGCACCATGATTTTTATCTTCAACAAATACTTTAGAGATAGATCTATATGCCCAAGCGTTATGCTCTTCATAATCTATCCAAGGTCTGTGAACTTGACCAAGCTCAACACCCGTATGAGGCAATATCTCATCAAGGTAAAGGTAAGCATATTTTAGTCTTAATTCCCAGCTTCCTGTATCATCACTACTTATATCTTTTGTTTGTTGATATGTATCAAGAGTAATTCTTAGGTAATCTTTCGGATTTTCTTTGAAGTATGCTTTTGTTTGTAGGTAGTTTCTTCTTGTTTCGAAAGCATTATCTCTATCGTCTGTTATATTGTTGTTTCCACTTACAAAACCGAGATAATGCGTACCGCTAAATTCAATCTTAGGTGATTTTGAAGTGATGGCTGTATTTTTACTTACCTTTTTTTGAAATGCTGTAAGTTTAGCTTCAAGTCCCGCAACTTCTTCTTCGCCGCCATTAGCTTTTTCATCTTCAAGAGCCTTTATCTTTTGAGCCATTTGCGCCATTTGAGCTTTAAGCGCCTTTAGGTCACTGTTTGTATCTGCATTTGCTATACCGCTTAGAGCAAATACTGCCGCTGTTGAAAGTACTACTTTTTTCATCATCTTTTTTCCTTCTTTAAGTTTTATGACATGGCAATATATATAAAAAGGATTACTAAATGGTTACAATTAATATAACGTCAACAGAGCAAAGCTCTTCATGGATTACTAAATATAATATGTTATTATTTTAACAATGAACAATACAAAACAAATTGCAATCATAGGCGCTACGGCATCTGGTAAAAGCGCTTTATCCATCAAAACAGCAAAGCGACACAATGCAGTCATATTATCACTTGATTCATTATCGGTTTATAAAGATATAGATATCGCTTCTGCAAAACCGACATTTGAAGAAATGGATGGGATAATTCATTTTGGAATTGATGAGATACGCCTAAATGAGCCTTTTGACGTTACTCTGTTTATAAAACTATATAAAAAAGCTCTGCATTTTGCTAAACAAAATGATAAAAATCTCGTTATTGTAGGCGGAAGCAGTTTTTATCTAAAAAGTCTCATTGGCGGTATTAGCGAACTTCCTGATATTTCACAAGAAACAAAAGAAAAAATGGATAAATTTTTAAGCGATTTGCAATATGCTTATGGCTTTCTACATAACATTGATCCTCTATACATGTCAAAAATCAAATCAAATGACACCTACCGCATAGAAAAAGCTTTAAATATATATTTTGCAACAGATACCAAACCAAGTGATTATTTTGAAACAAATCCGCCAATACCTGCCATCACAGAAAATTTGCCTATTTTTGAGATAGATATGCCAAGAGATATTTTAAGAGACAGAATACTTCAAAGAACAAAAAAAATGCTTGAAGCCGGTCTTATAGAAGAAGTTAAAATGCTTGAGGAAAAATACACAAGGGCGCCAAACCCAATGAAAGCCATAGGCATTAAAGAAACATTGGAATTTTTGGACGGTAAAATTTCAAATAAAGAATTAATAGAGCTTATATCTACTCATACCGCTCAGCTTGCTAAAAGACAAACAACGTTTAACCGTACACAGTTTGAAAATAAAATAATGATAAAAAATGATGAGATAAAAATATTTGATAGCTTTTTTTGATTAGTATTATTACGATGAGTGCGGATTAAAATCCGCTTACGCTCATCATAGCATAGACAAATGTAAGTAATTTGTCAAAAAAGAATACAGAACCCACGGTAGCAAATACCGCAATTCCTATAACCACCATTAAAGGTCTTGATATATTGTAATGAACAATATGTACACTTTTTATAGGTTCTCTCAAGAACATAAACACTATAAGTTTCAAGTAATAATAAGCAGCTATTGCGCTGTTTAATCCCATAATAATAGCAAGTTTTATATATCCCGCATCAACAGCCGAACTCATAAGATAAAGTTTTCCCCAAAATACCGAAAACGGCGGAACGCCTGCAAGTGAAAGCATAAATAGCGCCATTACAACAGCACCCATCGGAACTATCTTGATCATACCTGCAAATTTTTCATAAGGATGGTCAAATCTATCTGAAAATGCTTTTACTTTATGTCTGGATATCCAAAGCATAGTAAATGCTCCCAAATTCGTAAACATAAATAGCGCATAATAAACAAATATAGCAGTACTTGCTTTGGTGGTTCCGATAGCTATGGCTGCCATTACAAAACCGGCATGAGAAATTGATGAATATGCAAGCATTCTTTTGACATCCTGTTGAACAAGAGCCATAATGTTTGCAAGTGTCATTGTAACAACAGACAAGATAAGTATTATACTTTGAACGCTCTCAATGCCAAGATCTATATATATACTAAATATTCTTAGTGCAACAGTAAAAGCAGCAACTTTCGGAACTATAGACATATACCCAGCAAGTGGCGCTGAAGCTCCTTCATAAACATCTGGTGCCCATGTATGAAACGGGAAAAGCGATAACTTGAATGCAAATGCTACCAAGATCAAAACTGCGCCGCCTGTTATAAGAAGCATGTTTGCATTGCCGCCGCCCAAACTCAAAGCTTCAGATATTTGCCACAGCTCAACACTTCCTGTTGTTGCGTATATTGCGGCGCTCCCCATGGCATAAAATCCTGCAGCAACTGCACCCATCGTAAAGTACTTAACCGCAGCTTCAAATGAATGTGATCTATTGTGCATAGCGATAAGAGCATAAAGTGCCAAAGAAGATGTCTCAATACCTACAAATATAAGTATAAGGTTGTCTGTAGTTACCATGAACTGCAATCCAGCAACCATAAATACAAAGAGGGCAAAAAATTCCGGATATGAAAATTCATGGAATCTTTTTGAAGTAAGCGCCAATGGAATGAACAGCATAGATGCAATTAGTATCAATATTTGAGAAACAATTGAGAGTCCGTCAAACAACATCAGATCAAAAAAGCCTCTGCCTTGCACTGTTCCTAAAACCGTAAACAAATCAGCACCAAATATCATCAACGACAACATAACATATAGAGATTTGTGCAAATTTGACTTGATCAGATCAATTACTAAAATGCCCAGCCCCCCGAATATTGCTATAAGCATGGGTGCTAAAAGCGGCAGATTTAACTCGCCGAGAGTAACTTGTATAGGCGTTACCATTATTTTGCCTCCTTAGAGTTTTTTGATATTATTATTTCTTTTGCCTCAGGAGTTATAGCTTTTTGCTCCATAATAGATAATGTGGTCTTAACGCTATTATCAATAATGCTAAGCACCGGTTTTGGATAAATTCCCAACCAAATAACAAGAGCTACAAGCGGTATAAACGATACAAGCTCATTTGCATTTAAGTCTTTTAGTTTTCTGTTTGCTTCATTTGTAACAGGCCCAAAAAAACTTCTTTTAAATAGTGCAAGCATATAAACAGCTCCTACTATGATAGAAGTCCCAGCAAGGATCGTTAAGATCGGAGAAACTTTATAAAAACCTATAAGCACCAAAAACTCGCCTACAAATCCTATGGTAAGAGGTAGCCCCACTGATGCCATTAACATTACACCAAAAACAAGAGCATACTTTGGCATTATAGAAGCAAGACCGCCGAACTCGCTCATGTATTTAGTGTGTGTTCTTTCATAAATTACACCTACAAGCATAAACAGAGCGCCTGAAACTATACCATGTGATAGCATTTGAAATACAGAGCCGCTTATGCCTTCGCTGTTCATAGCAAAAATTCCAAGCATAACGATACCCATATGCGAAACAGAAGAGTATGCGATAACCTGTTTCATATCTTCTTGAGCGTATGCTACCATCGCCGTATATATAACCATAATAATAGAAAGTATAGCAATAGGCGTAATCATCATCACCGAAGCGTCCGGAAACATAGGAAGTGAAAATCTAACAAATCCATATGTACCCATTTTAAGAAGTACTGCCGCAAGTATCACTGAACCGATAGTCGGTGCTTGACCGTGAGCATAAGGTAGCCATGTATGAAAAGGGAACATAGGTACCTTGATAGCAAATCCTACAAAAAATGCCAAAAATAGCCAGAATTGATATTCTATGTCAAAGCCGAGCGCATACCAATCAGTTATAGCAAAACTCCATGCACCCGCAGCGCTATAGAAGCTGTATGCTACAAAAAGCATACCTACTAGCATTATAAGCGAGCCGGAAAATGTATATAAGAAAAACTTAACAGACGCATAAACTCTAAGCGGTCCGCCCCATGCCCCGATGATATACAGCATCGGAACAAGAGACAACTCCCAGAAGAAGTAGAACATGATCGCATCAAGAGCCAAAAATACGCCTACCATTGTCATTTCTAAGAACAAAAGCGTTATTACCATATTTTTTAGGTCTTCTTTTATGGTCATACTCATCATTCCGATAAGTGTCATAAAAGTAGTCATTACAACTAAAAACAGACTTATCCCATCAACTCCCAAATAATAGCTGATCCCAAAGTCTTTAACGATAGGAAAGTGTTCTATGAACTGAAATGTAGGATTTAGGCTATCAAAGTTCATCCATAAAAATAGAGATAAAATAAACTCAATTGCGGCTATCGCAACACCGTAAACCCTCGTGCTGTTTTTGTCTATGACAAAGCCAAGCAATCCGGCCAATGCCGGGAAAAATACTAATATAGTTAAAATATTACTCATCTACTCTCCTTATGCTACCAATGACAAAATTGCCACTACTAGAAGTACAATGGCGCCTATTGCCATCCAATTTAGATAATTTGAAAGGTTACCGCTTTGCATACCCCTCGATTTGTCACCGCTTTTGTACAGAACTTTTGCAATTCCATCAACAGTAGCATCAACAATTTTCATATCTACATTTTTCCACATCAATTTAGAAAGTTCGGCGTAAGGTTTAGAGATAACTGCTTCATACAAATTTGGTATATAGTACTGATTTGCCAATAGTTTATAGATAAAGCTGTTTTCTGTTTTTTCGCTTCTAACTAAACCTTTATTATATTTGATATAGGCAAGAACAATTCCGCTTACTGCAACGGCTAATACTATTAGTCCTAAATATAATGCCAAATGGTGAGTATGCTCGCTCATTTGATAGTTAGGTAATATTTTTATTATAAAATCATTAAAACCGTCTTTGAAAAATCCTGCTATAACGGCTAAAATTGCAAGAGGTGACATACCAATTAGTACATATTTATACATTTCATGCGGATGGATTCCAAATTCATGATATCTCTCATCGCCGTGGAATGTCAAGAACACCTGACGGAAGCTATAGAATGCTGTCATCCCAGCTGTTACTACAAGCATTGCCCAGAGTATCAAAGAACCTTCATTGAATGCTGTTTCTATGATCGCATCTTTTGAAAAGAAACCTGCAAGAGGCGGTATGCCTGCAAGTGTGAGTGATGCTAATCCCATATACATATATGTCCATCTCATTTTCTTTTTGAGTCCACCCATCTTAAAGATGTCAAGCTCACCATCCATAGCATGCATAACATTTCCTGCACCCAAAAATAGAAGAGCTTTAAAAAATGCGTGTGCCCCCAAGTGGAATAACGCTATCCAGTAAGCGCCAAGTCCTGCAGCTGCAAACATGTAACCTAATTGTGATAGTGTTGAAAAAGCAATTATACGTTTCAAGTCGCGGTTAACAAGTGCCATTGACGCGGCAAAAAATGCCACAAAAGTTCCAAGCGCTGCTATAAAATAACTTACATCAGGGGTTACTTCAAAAATCGGGTTTGCTCTGATTACCAAGAAAACACCTGCTGTTACCATTGTTGCGGCATGGATTAGGGCAGAAACCGGAGTAGGACCCTCCATCGCATCCGTTAGCCATGTATGAAGCGGGAATTGTGCCGATTTGCCCATCGCTCCTATAAAAAGTGCGATCGCGGCTGTGGTAAGAACTATTTGCGTCATATTTGGAATAGCGTTGAAAACAACATCGTATTGCAAGCTACCCACATTCCAATATATTATAAATATACCTATAAGCATACCAAGGTCTGCAATTCTGTTCATTATAAATGCTTCGTTAGCTGCCCATGATGGTGAAATAGAAGGATTTATATCCCTTGCTACATCGGCTTTATGATACCAAAATCCGATCAATAGCCATGAACATACGCCAACACCTTCCCAGCCTATGAAGAGTCCGGCAAAGTTATCGCTCATAACAAGAACGAGCATTGAAAATACGAATGCCGAAAGGTATGAGAAAAATCTATTGAAACTTTTGTCATGATCCATATAGCCTATTGAATATACGTGAACAACGGTTGAAACAAGAGTTACAACAAACATCATTGTTACACTTACCTGATCCACAATAAATCCAAACGGAATATTAAGGTCTCCCGCAACAATCCAATCCATAAGCTTAACATGTATTGCTTCGTTTGTAGCAAGTACATGGTAACCTAAAATAGCCGATGCAACAAAAGATGTGAACAATAAAAATGACGAGATTACACCGACAAATTGTTTCTTTGAAGTCATAGCAAAACTGCCGGCAAACAATGAGCTTACCAGCGGCGCAAAAAGCGCAATATAAACTAAACCTTCCATGGTTATCCTTTCATAGACGCAAGATCATCAAGATCCAGTGTATTTTCTTTTTTATAAACAAGTATCAATAGTCCCAGACCGATAGCAACTTCACTAGCTGCAATCGCGACTATAAAGAATGCGAACATCTGTCCTGATAGGTCATGATAAAAATTTGAAATTGCGGCAAAAGCAACATTTGCAGCATTTAGCATTATCTCGGTTGAGAAAAAAAGCATAAGCAGGTTTCTTCTTCTAAGAACACCGATAAGACCGATGGTAAATAGTATTCCTGATAAAATTAAATAATGATTCAATCCGATCATTTTGCATCCTTTTGTTGTAATACTTCATCTTCTATGTTGGTCAAGCTAGTATCCATTTTCTTACCTGCCAATACGATACCGCCGATCATTGCTATAAGCAACATAATTGCAGCAACCTCAAAAGGAACGAGGTACTTTGTAAATAATGCCATTCCAACTGCTTCAGGATTGTTCATTTTATCACTCATAGGCAATGATGCATAGATCGCATCCGGATTGATAGCTCCAACAAACATTAAGGTCATCAAAAGCGCAACAGTTACGCCAACTATCATGACCCAGATATTTGATGTATTCTTCTCTTTAAGGTCTTTTGTTACATTAAAGAACATCATACCAAATGCGTAAAGCGCCATAACCGCACCGACATAAACTATAAGTTGGACGACTCCCAAAAAGTCAGCCCCAACTAAAAAGAAAAATCCTGCAATTACTACCATACCGCTGGCAAGCGATGTCATAGCGTATAAAACATTTTTACTAAATACGGTAACCAAGAACAGCCCTATTGTTAGGACTGAAAAAAAATAAAATGCAATTTGTTCAAACATATTTCGCTCCTAGTATGCAAGTGGTGTTTTTTTGATATTTTCATCTGCATTTGGACTAATGCTTCCAAATCCCGCAAACTCATTTTGCTCTTTTAGCTTATCGATAGGTGTTAGCATATCTTCAAACAGCGAGAACCCTGCTCTTTGTTCACTTGCATTTTCATATCTTCCGCCATGAACGATTGCAAGCTCAGGGCATACTTCAGCGCAATATCCGCAAAATATACAACGACCGAAATTGATAGTATATTCGCTCACTTCTTTTCTTTGATTTTCATCATATCTTGTCTCCATTGCTATACAATTGGAAATACAAATTTTTTCACAAAGTCCGCATCCTATGCATCTATAGTGTCCGCTTTCAAGCAGCCTTAGCATTTCATGTATAGCTCTATATCTTGGCGCTATCGGCAATTTTTCAAATGGATACTGTGTTGTATGCAATTTGCCCTTAAATAGAGCATTTATCATCTCTCTAAATGTTACGCCAAGACCTTTGAGCAGCTCTCTGCTTAAACTTCTTTTTACAACCTGAATAAATGCAGGTATGCCGAACTGCGGAGTTTTTCCCAAATCAAGCATTATGTAATTTTGCTTCTCTCTTTGGATAGCCTGCGTATCTTTATGTTCTTCAATATGTGCCATATTTCTTCCTCCCTTTACAGCATTACTACGATGCCGGTTATTACTATATTGATCACGGCTAACGGCATCAATACTTTCCAGCATAACCACATCATTTGATCGGGTCTAACATGCGGCCAAGCGGCTCTCACCCACAACATCAAAAAGAAAAAGAAAATAACTTTTAGTACAAATAAAAGCCATCCTGATATAAACCATAGATCATTATAACCGCCACAAAATACAACTGCCGCAATAACTGAGATAGTTATCATGTTTGCATACTCACCTATAAAGAACATGCCCCATCTAAGACCGCTGTACTCAGTTACATAACCTGAAATAATTTCAGCTTCATGCTCCAATAGGTCAAATGGTGTTCTGTTAGTTTCGGCAAAGCCTGCTATCAAAAACAGTACAAATGCTATTGGCTGCTGCCAGATTAGCCATGAGCCAATCCCGCTTGCTTGAGCGTCATTAAAATCAATTAAAGAAAGGGATCCTACAAGCATAATAGGAGCCAAAACAGAAAGTCCGGTAACAACTTCGTAGCTTAAAAATTGAACTGCCGTTCTTGCAGACCCTATGATGCCCCATTTATTTGATTGGGCCATACCTGCAAGAAGCGGACCGTAAAGACCTGCAGCCATTATTCCAAGTATAAACAATATGCCTATATTTATATCTGCAACAATAGAAGGTACTATGGCACCTCCAATGAGTGGAAGAAATTCAGGTATTGTAAATGTTGGAAACAGCGGCAATGCCGCCATAGCAATAAATGCCGTTGCAGCAGTTATTACCGGAGCTAATGAAAATATAAATTTATTTGCATTTTGAGGAATGATATCCTCTTTTGTAAACAGCTTTATACCATCGGCTGCGATTTGCAAGAGTCCGTAAGGACCTACATGCATTGGTCCAAGACGGCGCTGCATAAATGCAAGTACTTTTCTTTCAATATATGTTCCAAATCCTGCAATTGCTGATACAATTGCTAAAATTATCAATATTTTTATTATTGTTCCTATCGTTAATGCGTCCATATTATGCCTTTCTTATGGATATAGATTTAAATCTATTTTGTCCAAAAAATTTGTAAATCTCAAAAGAGTGTTTAAAATCAGGAAGTTTTACTATATCCCCGCTCATTCTGTCATCGATTTTAACATCCAAAACAAATTCCGTGCCGTCTAGATCGATCGCAACCCTGCTGCCAAGTTCACTGGCTTTTTCTTCACTTGCATATAGAGCGAATGGCTCAAATATTTGATGGGCAGTTGCGGTAAACTCATTGAATTGTCTTTGAGGATTGCATCTATACGCCATTACATCGGCGCTCATCTCGTTTGAACTTATCTCTTTAGGTAAAGATTCTGTAGCCTTAACCTTTTGAGATTTTAAACCATATCCTCTATTTTCGCTTCCGTCATTATTGTAACCGTTTGGTAAACTATCAAATTCTCGCGCTTCAAAACCTTCTTTGACGGGCAGCTCTTTTGTCCAGTCGATCGTCAATCTTTCGCCCATGCCGAGTTCATTTAGAATATCATTTAATATATATCCATTATAGCTAAGCGCGGCATTTGTAGGCACTACACGTTTGTGCATATTTGTCAATGTTCCTTCCTGCTGGTTCATTGCCGGCATATCAAGATCGCCGTCACCTAAAGCGCTCAATCTGAAATCTCCTACTTCGTTGTAACCGATAACATATCCGCTGCATTCATCATCAAGATCACAGATCAAAGATACTCCTAATGAATTTGTTTTAGGAGGAATGATAGCGATGTTAAACGGTGTTGTACTTTCAATCAATGCCACAAGGATCGCAAGATTTTTTGATCGTGGATGAAAATAAAGATCCTCGCCTACAACCAATGAAAAATTCTCTTTTTTTGCTAAGAATTTCTCTATGGTATCGGCAAAATCACTAGGAGCTCCAAATATTTCAAGAAGTTTGCTTTTGTTTACCTCTATCTCTTTGTCAACTTTTTTAGGAACTTTTTTTGTAACCTCTTTACTCTCGCCAGTCGCTTCATCTACTACCGTCTCTACAACATCTTCCATAACAGTTTCACTTATAGTTTTTTTCGTGGTAGTTGAGAGTGATGCTAAATAATCTTTTACTTCTGCAGGCAATTTTTCTTTGTCTGCAAAATTATCAAGTATCCAATAAAGTACGGCTTCTTCGCTATTTATCTTGTTTTCAATGCAAGCAACATTTTTGCCAAGATTTTCTATCACCTTATCGCCGATCGGATGAAAATATAATCCTGCCCCTTTATTTAACTTTTGAATATTATTAAATAAATATCTAACATTTGGATTATCGTTTCTAAGAGCTGAGCCTACTGAAATAATAAAATCACTCTCTTGCATCATTGTTCTTATATTGCCGTTACTTAGGGTTGAGCCTTTCGCATTTGCAAAATAGGTCATAAAATCTTTAAATGCTTTTGCATCATTATTTATTAGTTTGACACCTAGCTTTTCTTTTAGCGTTTGCAGCATGAGAGCTTCTTCATTTGTAATAACTGAATTAAATCTGATAGCATCTGCTTTTTTTATAGCAACAACCGCATCTTTAAGTGCATTTGCATCTTTTGAGGCAGTTCTATTTTCAAAATCATATCCAAATCGTCCGGCTCCGCATAAAGATACATAATTCCACTCGTTAGTTACGCGGTAAATCTTTTCATATCTATTTGCAATGCTAGTTGGTTTTGTTTCATAGTAGATCTGACATCCACTGCTGCAATGCGCGCAAGTTGCCGGTACTTTTGTTAGCTCCCAAGAGTTTGCAGTATAGACAAAGTCTCTACTTACTAATGCGCCAACAGGACAAACCGCGATACACTCACCGCAATCACTACAATTGGTTTGGTCTGTTTCGTTGCTTGGCGCTATTACAGATTTTTGTAGCTTGTTCCACATAGAATAAGCATCTTTAGGCATAGTGTCTTTTAGCTCTTTATCCAAACCTTCGCCGCCTCTAGGACCAGTTGTCAAAGCGCTGTCACCGATCATATCTTTACATACAGTAACACATCTCTCGCACACTATACAAAGAGCCGGATCATAATGAAGAACACTGCTCCAATTAGAGCTTTCTCTTTGCACATCTGCAATTCTATATGGCTGCTCATCAACACCGATCTCTAAAGTATAATTTTGAAGTTCACATGAACCGCTCTGGTCACAAACTCCACACTGAAGAGGATGATTTACATCGTAAACTTGCATAATAGCTTTTCGTTCTTCAAGTATCTCTTCATTGCTTACTACAACATTCATGCCATCTTTAACTTTGGCGTTACAAGCATACACTCTTTTACCGTCGGCTTCAACAAGACATATACGACAAGCCAGTGTCGGCGAACATCTGGTAAGATAGCATATTGCGGGTATAAATATACTGTTTGCTCTTGCTACGTTAAGTATATATTCGCCCTCTTTTGCAGTACATATCTTGCCGTCAATTATCAATGATACAATTCCGTTATTTTCAATTTCTTCCATTACTGCTCCCTATTTAAATGACTAAATCTATATGAACTATTTAAACTTGCATGCAAATCCATATCAAATGTCGGATTAAGCGCTATAGTGCCTTTCATACTTTCATCGATCTTAAACACTCTTTTATATTTAGTTCCATTGGCGCTAAAAATTATCTCTTCGCCATCTTTTAGTTTAACGATATTTGCAAACTGAGGTGAACCCTTTAGGTAAACTACATCACTTTTAAATGCCTTTGTAACATTTGTAAATATATTCATATTTATATTTTCATTACAATTATAAACTATCGCTCCGTCAAAAGTCGGCAACTCTTCTATATCATCAAAGCCTTGCGCTGCTTTCATGCTCTTTGAGGTCAGCAAATATCCTCTATGCTCAAATCCGCTGTTATCAAAATATGAAGGCAGATCGTCAAATACTTCTGATCTGAAGCCGGATTTTACAGGCAGATCAGAAGTATAATCGATAGTATATTCAGCATTCAACCCAAGTTCATTTGCTATATCATTTAGAACATATCCGTTATAATTTAGCGCAACATTTGTAGGAACAACGCGTTTATCGATATTTGTCAATGTTCCTTCTTGTTGATTAAGCGCAGGCATATCCATATCTCCGCCTCCTAAACTGCTAAGCTCAAAATTACCTTTTGAATTAAACCCTACCGTATACCCCTCTGCTTTCTCATCAAGCGAACAGATAAGTGATACTCCCAATGCATTTGTGGCAGGAGGAACAATAACGAAACTGAAATCACTGTATTTATCTATAGCGCCGAGCAATTTGGCTATCTCTTTTGCTCTCGGGTGGTTATATATATCATTGCCGACAACAAAAGTCAACCTATCTTTCTTGTCAATAGATTTCAAAAGAGCCGTAAGCTCTTCTTCGCCAACACTGCTCTCTGCGCTTAGATTGCCTATATCAAGGTTATCTAAAAAGCTTTTTAACTCCGGTGATATCTCACGGCTGCTTAAAAGTGTATTTGCAAGCAATGCAGCAACACCCTCTTCGCTTCCGGCTTCATATTTGATAAACTGTGTTACGATATTGCCGATATTGCTATCTTCTATAGGGTGAAGATACGCAACTCTTGCTCTATTTCTTTTACTTGCCATTGTTATATGGTATTTAACCATAGGATTGTCATCATTTATTCTGCTGCCAAATACTATCACAGCGCTTGACTCTTTTATAGAATTCAAATCTCCGCTATAAAGTGTCTCTCCCGTGATACTTCCGTATGCTTTTAGGAATTGTTGATAACCATAAGCCTCATCGCAAACAAGTTTATATTTGTATTTGTCCTTGAGTTTTTGCAATATCAAAGCCTCTTCGTTTGTTATTACAGCAGAAAAACGAACAGTATCTGCTCTTTTAAATGCGCTTACAGCTTCCCTGAATATCTCAAAATCTTTTACGGCATTTCTATTTTCAAAATCAAATCCAAATCTGCCCGCCCCGCAAAGCGAACTAAATTCAAAATTATTGGTAACTCTGTATATTTTGTCATTTTTAACTTCATAGTTAAGCGAACATACACTGCTGCAATGTGCGCAACTCGCCGGAATACGCTTTAGCTCCCATGCATTCGAAGTGTATTTGAAATCACTATTTACAAGTGCACCCACAGGACAAACAGCAGCACTTTCACCCAAAGATGCGCAAGTGAAATTTTTACTGTTTACTATTGTTGATTTATATCCGCCGACACTTATGCTTAACGCTTCATTTCCGGTTATCTCATTTGACACTCTAACACACTTTTCACACATTATGCAAAGTGCCGGATCATATGAAACATATCCCCAGTTCTCAACTTTTTTATGGGATTCTCTTGTTGTAAAGCTTTGCTGGGAGATGCCGAATTCCAATGTTTTGTTTTGCAGATCACACTCTCCGCTCTTATCGCAAACACCACACTCTAGCGGGTGATTTACATTATAGAGCTTCATTATATTTTGTCTTTGGGTATAAAGATCTTTTGAGCTTGTTTTAACAACTGCTCCATCTACTGCTTTTTCTTGGCATGAAAGAATCATGCCTTCAACTCCCTCTACTTCCACGACACACATACGGCAGCTTGCTATCGGCTCAACTTTACTAAGATAGCACATCGTAGGAATATATATACCGTTTGCTCTTGCGATTTTCAAGATCGTCTCACCTTGACTTCCCATGCACTCTTTGCCGTCGATCGTAATAGTTACGGGTTTTTTTTCTTGTCTTTGTATGCTCATGCTACACCGCCACCATTGAAATATAATAACATCTCATACATCTTTGCGCTTCATCTACGGCTTCTTCGCCGGTAAAGCCCATATTTACCTCTTTATTATTATCTTTTCTCTCGTCTACTTCAAGTTTTTGACTAACAACCCTTGGAAGTCCAGGCATCCAGCCTGTGATCTTCTCTTTTTTATTATAAACTTTTAGTTTTTTAAGATGATCTTCCATGATCTCATCATCGCTTAGTGAAACTTTTCCGTCATAGATATATTTTGATATAACGGATGCGGCTCTTTTTGCTTGACCGACTGCATTTACTATGGTCATTGGTCCATATTCACAGTCTCCTGCAGCAAAAAGTCCAGGGCGGCTTGTCATATAATCTTTCCCGTTTGTGAGCAAGGTTTCCCATGATGTAAGAGCAAGCTCCCATTCGGCAGGCAATAGTTGAAGATCGGCAGATTGAGAAACTGCAGGAATTAGATAATCACACTCCATTTCAAAATCACCGTCTTCTCTTTTTACAAGCTGGGCCCTTCCTCCATTTGGATCAGGAACAAGCTCATATTGGTTGATCTTTAGTTTAGTGATATTCTTTCCATCATCAAAAATCTCTTCGATTGCAGAGTGAAATATAAACTCAACGCCTTCTTCTACTGCTTCATGATACTCTTCATATGTTGTATTGCCTATGATGGTTTTTTCATCTCTTCTATAAAGCATAACAACTCTTGAAGCGCCTTCTCTGATAGAACATCTAACAACGTCCATCGAGGTAAATCCACCACCTACACATACAACAACCTTATCTTTAAGCTCATTGCTTGCAGGGCTTCCTGTGCTATATTTATGCCATAGATTTACTTTGTCAAGCATCGCTATAGCGCCCCAATATCCGCCCATATCCATTTTTTCGTTAGCAGCGCCTATTTTTTTAGAAAGTCTTGTTCCAAAAGCAAGAAGCGTTGCATCGTACTCGCTATCTATCTCTTTGAGTCGTGCCGCATCAACACGATGGTTTGTAATAACATTTACCGTCGGCATAGAAGTTACAAGCACTATATCTTTATTGTACTTCTCTATAGGCATACGATACTGCGGAACACCCACTGCAACTTCTCCGCCAAGAACAGGCAGCTCTTCAAAAATATCTACCTGTATCCCTTCAAGCGCCAAATAATAAGCCGCCGTCAGTCCTGCAGGACCGGCTCCTATGATGGCAACTTTCTTACCGTCATTTTTCGGCTCTTTTGGCTCAAAAGGGTGTTGCCATGGAAGCCCGTGATCTGTTTCATAATCAGCGCCAAGTCTCTTAAGCTCCATAATAGAAATCGGGCTGTCCAAATTTGCTCTTCTGCATGCATCCTCGCATGGATGAGGACAAACTCTGCCGCAAGTATGCGCTAAAGGCATAGTTTGTCTCGTCGCACCCAAAGATTCGCTAAACTGCATATCCCTAACACCTTCTATGTAAGCAGGTATATCAACATGAGATGGACACATATCGGTACATGGGGCAGTTACTTTGGCTATATAGTTGATCTCTTCATTATAATGGCGCGATGCTTTTTGGTTATCTATCAAATCATTAAAATCGGCCGCAAAATGCTCCATTAAATCCAGTATAGGTTTTGGTACTGTTTTGCCGATCTCGCATTTTGATGTAATCATCATAGTGCTGCTAACCTCTTTTAGATGAGCAATATCATCATGACTTCCTTCTCCTCTTGCTATTTTGTCAAGCAGATCATACAATATTCGTCCACCCCATCTACCGGGTGTGCATCTGCCGCAAGCTTCCGAATAGATTTGATACTGTGCCGCATATTCCATAGCAAGTCTTACAACATCAACATCTTTATCAAATAACGCTACGCCATCCCAGCCTATAAAAGCTTTTGAAGACTTGTCCGATGTATAATTTTCAGGCAAAGAAAATGCGCTTGCCTGCAATTCATCTTCTTTTTTGTTTCTGTTGTCTATTAGTTCGCCTTGCCAAGTAGAGAAAAATACATTAGCCATTATTAGCCTTTTTTCCTAACGACTATAGTCCAATCCGCTTCATTGAATTTAAGTGAATTCAAAAGCTCATGCCCTGCTTCTTTGACAACATCGGCGCTCTTTTGAATATGGCTGAAATCGCCTATTTCAAAAAGAAAGATTCCAACTTCATTGTTTTTTAGGTCACCTTTGATAAGGGTTAGCATTTTGTCATAAAAATCATCTTTTAGATGTCTTAGATCATATCTTTTCATTCTCTCTCCCTTACCTATCAACTTCGCCGAAAACTATATTTGTACTACCAATGATAGTAACTACATCAGCTATATAAGTGCCTACCAAGATCTCTTGAAGAAGTCCTGTATGGAAGAAACTTGGCGCTCTGCATTTTAATCTATAAGCATACGGCTCACCTTCGCTTTTTATATAAAAACCAAGTTCGCCTTTTGGAGATTCAGTTGGGGCGTAAACCTCTCCAACCGGCGGTCTCATGCCTTGTGTTACAAGAACGAAATGCTGCATTAAAGCATAGTTCTGCGTCATTATCTCTTCTTTAGGAGCAGAGATGTATTGCGGCGCATGCGCCATAAGCTGTGGCGCCGATCTGTCATAGAGCGGAACAAGCTGTCTTAGTATCTTAATAGACTCTTTCATCTCTTCCATATATAATCTATATCTTCCGTAACTGTCGCATCTATCGCTTACCGGTATATCAAACTCAAGCTCACCGTAAAGTTCATAAGGCTCTTCTTTTCTTATGTCATACTGTACGCCTGAACCTCTTAGCATAGGACCGCTGCACCCCCAGCTTTGCGCCTCCTCGGCCGAGATAACACCGACGTCCTCAAGTCTCATTTTCCAAATTCTATTCTCGTTTAACAGCATCTCATAAGTATTGGCAAGCTCATGCTCAACGGTATCGCACCATTTGAGAAGCTCGCGAGTCCAGTCTTTAGGCAAATCAAGAGGAACTCCCCCGATTCTAACGGCAGAGTGCGTAAGCCTAGCCCCGCAATACTCTTCCATTAGATCCATACCGAATTCTCTTTCTCTAAATGCGTATAAAAATAACGACATTGCTCCAACATCAAGCGCGTGAGTTGCCAAGAAAAACAAGTGAGATATGATACGGTTAACTTCTAGAAGCATTGTTCTGATAACTTGCGCGCGCTCAGGTATTTCAAGCTCTAAAAGTTTCTCAACTGCATGCGCGTAAGCATAGTTGTTTGAAGTAGATGCTATATAGTCAAGTCTATCTGTTGTAGGCAAGAACTCGTTATATGTCATATTTTCTGCCATTTTTTCGATACCGCGGTGAAGATATCCGATATCAGGATATGCTTTTGTCACCTTTTCTCCGTCAAGCTCAAGCACAAGTCTAAGCTGTCCGTGAGCCGATGGATGTTGAGGACCGAAGTTGATAACCATCATATTATCACTTCTCTCAAAATTTAGGTTTTCAAAAAATGGGGTTAATTTATTGGTTTGTTGCATGACTGTCTACCCTCTACTTTCTTTTATCTAACTGTTTTTGTGATTTTGTATAATCAGCAAGCTGGGCTTTACTGTACTCAATATCGTTTTCTTTTTCGCCTTGGGTTATATCTGTACCGAACGGAACTTCATAACCTACTCTAGAAAATCTTTTCGTATCGTATCTGTCTATTTTTGCAGGATCTCTGTTTTCTGGTCCGATTGCATCTCTATTTTCTTTTCCAAATATCTTATCCACCTCATACCAGCTTGCAGCTTCATCGCCTTGCAACGGATATGTTTTTAGAAGCGGATGTCCAACCCAATCATCAGGCATAAGTATTCGCTTCAAATATGGATGATTATTCGCCACGATGCCAAACATATCATACATTTCACGTTCAGCAAAATTTGCCGACTTAAAAAGACTTGCCGCGCTTTCAATTGCTTCGTCTTTTTTGATTCTTGTAACTACTCTGACTCTTTTGGCTTGGCTCATATTTAGCATTTGATAAAAAACTTCAAACTCACCATCACGCGCTAAATAATCAACTGCGCTAAGCTCAGAACAAACAGTATATCCGCATTTATCTCTTAATATCTCTAAAACTTTTATATTATCGCTTGATTTGATATGAATAACAAGTTGTCCCAATTCTACATAAGATTCGTACGCAAGTTTTTTGAAACTGTTTACAACATCTGCAAAATGACTGCCGCTCTGGACTTCGTTTCTTGGTACTCTTGGAGTAACATGAAATCTATCGGTATAGTATGATTTAGCTTGAACATTATCTTTTGGTGTGTACTTTCTCATTATATCAACCTTAGATTTTGTTTTGTATTTTTATTCATATTTGCAGATTCTCTACGGATCTTCTTTTGGAGCATCATAAGTGCATATTGGAGTGTTTCAGGTCTTGGGGCGCATCCAGGCAGATAAATATCAACCGGAACGATCCTGTCGACTCCTTGAACGGTAGCATAAGTATTGAACATACCGCCGGTATTTGCGCAGCTTCCCATAGATATAACCCACTTTGGCTCTGCCATTTGGTCATAAAGTCTTCTTGTGAACTCAGCATGTTTTTTTGACAATGTTCCGGCAAGGATCATAACATCGGCTTGCCTTGGAGACGCTCTAAAAATAGTACCGAATCTATCAAAGTCAAATCTACTAGCTCCACTTGCCATCATCTCAATAGCGCAACAGGCTAGTCCATAAGTTAATGGCCAAAGCGAATTTGATCTTCCCCAGTTTACAAGTTTATCTACAGTAGTGAGCGCTATAGGCAACCCCGCAGATGAGGCATAGTTTACTTGATGCTGTGCCATTCTAATGCTCCTTTTTTCCATGCATATACAAATCCTATTGCAAGTAATAATATAAATAGTATCATCTCAACAAATCCAAACCAACCAAGAGGCTTAAAGTCAATAGCCCATGGAAACATAAAAATTATCTCTACATCAAACAATATAAAAAGCAATGCAATGAGATAAAATTGAACTGAAATCGTATTTGGCTGTTTTGTAACTTCAGGTCCGCACTCATATATACTCATTTTAAGTTTTTCCGTATCAAGTCTAGCTAACTTTCTACTGATAAATCTTTGCAAATTCAGTGTTGCGCTAAATGCAACAAATGTCAAAACAAATAGGACAAACACGCCGAAATATGGATGTTCACTCACAATATGTGTCATATCAACCCCTTTTAAAGATAATGGGATTTCTCCCTATTATGCAGATATATTACCCTAAAGTTGTTTAAAGTGTTTTGTTTTATTTGTTACTTTTTTGAACTTGTATTTTTATGATGTAACTATGTGAAACAAAGAATAAGTTAGATCATAATTTAGATCATTATATACATAAGCAGTAGGTTGTAGATAGAATATTTTCTCCTACTTAATGCAATTTTGTTTCACTTGCTTTTGTTTTGGTTAAATAGCCATCGTCTATTTTTAGTACACTATCAAAATATGGCAACAGTCTATCATCATGGGTAACCACTATCATAGCCACTTCTTGTTCTTTGGCTAGTTTTCGCAGTAGCTCCATCACAGAAATTGCCCTCTCTTTATCTAGTGCTGCTGTTGGTTCATCTGCTAATATAATTCGAGGATCATTAGCCAAAGATCTAGCGATTGCTACCCTTTGGCTTTGCCCTCCTGATAAACTTCCTATCATATAATTTGTTTTATCTTCTATCCCTAGGTAGGTCAGAATTTCTTTTGCTTTTTTCTTATATTCTACCTCTGCTATTCCGTTTAGTTGAGGTAAAAGAGTTACATTGTCTTGCACATTTAAAAACGGTATTAGATTGTGTGCTTGGAATATAAAACCTAGTTTCTCTCTCCTTAGTTTCCTAGTATCTTTGAGTATCCACCTATCCTCATAAACAATCTCATCATCTAATGTAATTCTTCCACTTGTTGGCTCTAGTATACATCCTAACATCAACAGTAGCGTTGTTTTCCCACTACCACTTGGTCCTAAAAGCATCGCTATTTCACCTTTTTCAAGCTCGAAATCTATGCCTTTGATAACTTGCAAGGTACTATCTTTTGTTATGTATTCTTTTTTTAAATTTTCTACTTTTATTGCCAAGGAACTCATACTATTCACCTATCGCTTGTGCTGGATTTGCCTTTAGTGCCTTATATATACCAAACAGTGAGCCAATGACGCTTACTAAAACGACTACAAAAAATAAGCCCACCGAATCCTCTGGTAGTAGCTGGACATTCTTAGGAAATTTGCTTTTTATTGCATTGGCAAATATATTGCCAGCTACAAATGCCAAAAATCCTAATACAAGTGATTGCTGGACTATCATTTTAACAATTTCAATATTTGGCATTCCTATGAGTTTTAGTATAGCTATCTCTTTTATCTTACCAATGGTCATGGTGTATATAATGAGTGAGATAATAACCGAAGATACGATAATCAAAATAATAGTAAATAGACCTATCTGTTTTGAAGATTTCTCTATCACATTTTTTGTTAGAATTTCTACCTGTTTCTCATTAGTATAAGCACTTTTATGCTTCCATTTTTTGATATTTTCTGCAATATCTTTTGGGCTATACCCTGATGATACTTTGGCAACTATTGTATTCACTATTGTGCTTGTAGTGTCTTTTATTCCTCTTGCTCTATCACTTCT
Organism: Sulfurovum sp.; assembly: GCA_020721345.1. Lineage (GTDB taxonomy): Bacteria > Campylobacterota > Campylobacteria > Campylobacterales > Sulfurovaceae > BN30871. Next base: position 5,560 of record DYMX01000011.1, on the reverse strand, counting down.
AATGGTATCATTTGAGGCCAAAAATTGAAGTTGCTGAGCATCTTTTAGACTTATGTACACTAGTGCTTCTCCAGAGCTTGAGACGGCACCTTTTGTAATTCCGACTACTGTATATATGTTTCTTCCTAATGGTATTTTATCATCAAGTTTAAAGCCCAGCTTGGTATCCACAACAATCTCATAATGCTCCCTAGCCAACTCACGCCCACTAATGATATTTTGCGGTTTGCCGATTTTACCTATCTCGTATCCAACAGCTGTTACCCGTTCTTGTTTTAGGCTTGTTGGTATCTGTATAGTCTGAAATGTCATAGCAGCAGCTTCGCTCACACCTTCAACATTTCTAATTTGATATTTTACATCTTCAAACAACCTAGAAGATTCAGCAAAGGTCCCATGGTATCTTCTTGCACAACCCACAAATCAGCATTTACACTGTTTAGTAGTGCCTTAGCATCCACTATCATTCCACGGTAAACGCCTAGCATTATTAGCACTATACCAAGCAACATACCCACACCTACTGAGGTAACTATAAACTTACCAAGTGAGTGTGATATATCTTTTATTGCGAGATTTATCATATTCGCACACTTGCTCCATTGGCTAATGGTTTCTTGTTTGTATCTGGTACTAATATTGTGTCGTTCTCTTTTATATCGCCTTTTATCGCCACAATATTTGCGCTAGTATCCCTAGCTAATATCTCTACCGGTACGAACTTTGCCTCTCCATCTCTATAGGCCCAAAGCCCATCTTTGTTGTTTTCTTTTATAATTGTCTTTGCAGGTACTTGTAATACACTTCTAAACTGCTTGGCAACAATATCAACCTCTGCTTGTTCGTTGAGAAAAAATTGTGTTTGAGTCTTCTCAAATGATACGCCTATTATCCTCTCTTCGGTTACTGCGTCGCCAACTATCTCGATTTTCTTCACAAAGCCTATTTGTTTTTGGTTGGGCTTTGAACGAAGAGAGATATATGCTTTTTGACCTTTCATTATCTCACCGCTAGATGATTCGTTTAAAAATGTTTTCACCCAAACATCTTTTGGATTGACTATCTTGATGACAACTTTACCAGCCAAGGCAATATCTCCAAGCTCTATATCTGTCTGCACCACAACACCATCGCTAGGGGATTTTATCTCATATGTTTGCAATTTTTCTTTTAGCCCTGCTAGAGTTGAGCTTAGTCTGGAGACCTCGTCCCCTGACGAAAGTTGTTCATTGTATGAACTATCCAATGTTGCTTTTGCTGAGACCTCTGCTAATTTAATATTATCAAACTCCACTTGGGAGACAAAGCCGCCTTTTCGTAATTGAGTATATCTCTCTAGCATTTTGTACGCTAAGTTATATTTGGCTTTAGCTTCATTTATTTTGCTTTTTGAACTGCTCTGGCTAGAGATGGCTTTGGATATACTATACTGCGTTTCATTAAGCTTGTCTTGCAAGTCCACAGAATCTATAATTGCCAATGTTTGACCTTTTTTGACCAAATCACCCTCTGCTACTGACAACTTCAAGACTTTGCCTGTTGAGTCTGCTGATAGTTGATACATTACCTCACTGTCCACTATTCCAGTTGCAAATATTTTCTTATCAAACCCGCCAGCTTTGACCTTAGCTGTTTCATATGTAGATTTAGATTTGTAAACTAATGTATAAAAGAGCAGACCTACTATCAAGCCAACGGCTATGGAGATATAAATAAATTTTTTCATAGATTATCCTTCTTTGGGAAATTATTTTCATTTAAAAGATAAGATACTGTATTTAATATATCATTTCTCTCGAATATTGCTTGCAGTAGGGCTTTTTTGGCGCTATTTTCTACTCTAATAGCATCTAAAACTTCTATATATGTCGCTAAGCCCTCTTTGTATCTAGCATTCATGATCTTTCTAGCGCTTTGCGCTGAATGAATAATATTTTGTTTGACCTCGATTGTATACATATACCTATTCGAGTCCATCAAAAGCCCCATAAGACTCTCCTCTAGAGCGTGTTTTTTTGATTCATATTCATTTGAATTTTTACTTTTCTCAATAAAAGCTTTTTGTACCTCTGCGCTATTCTTGTTTCCATCGAACAAAGATATGGATGTATGTACTCCAACAACTTTGGTATCATAACTATTAAGGCTATCCTCGTACCCATATGTTGCAAAAATATTTACAGCTGGGTATCTTTTACTTTTTTGGAGATCAATATTTGTATCGCTATTGTTTATCAGCAGGTCTGCCCTTTTCAAAGAGTTATTATTATTTAAAAGCTTCGTTTTGAGCATTTCAACCTCTTTTTCTGAGTAGCTTTTCATATGGTCTGTATTTAAAGTATTTTTTAACACAAAATCATCTCCCAACGATTCACCGGTGAGGTATTGCATAGCGATTTTTGCTTTCTCAAATTTGGATTGCGCAATCACAAATGAATTTTCTACTTCAAGCAATGAAGCGTTTATACTATCTATATCAGCACTTGTTTTCAATCCTGCTAAATAAAATGCTTTAGCTTGCGCTAAAAGTTCTTTGTGATATTTTAGGTTTTTAAATTCAATATTTTTATTAGCCTCTTCCAAGACCAAAGCGTCATATGTTTTTTTCACTTTATAAGCTAAAAGTTCTTGGGAATCATTGAGCATTATTTGACTTATGGCTGTTTTGTTTTTTGACATCTCAACTCTATATTTTGTCTGAAAGAAATCAAAGAATACATAATTTAAGGTGAGGTCCGCATGCTTATAGCTGCTATCTATCGTGGCAAATTGACCATTCTGAGGTAATGCAAAAGTTTTTGTAGGACTATAATCTAGGTTCAGATTCAGGGTCGGTAATCTTGAACTTTTAGCTATATCCTCATCATGTAGATCCATACTTTTTTGATTTTGCATAGTTTTTATATCAGGATTGAATTGTATAGCTTTGTTGATTAATTCATCTATATTTAAAGTCGTTGCATTTATGTAAAAGCTGAATGATAAAAATAAATATATATATTTCAACCCGATCTCCTTCAAAAATATTAATTTAAAATCTACCAAACTTCAACTATATCTTTTTGTTGAATTAGCGAATAGAATTATATCTTACATAAAGTAAACCGAAAGTAAACCGACGGATTTATCTTTTTTCTCGTTCCCATCGATGGGAACGAGGGAAGATGAGGATGCGGAAGGTTGATGAGATGACCGGGGATTTCATGGATAAACATTTCAGGTCTTGATGTGGGTCAATATTATAAATAAAAAAATTTATTATAATTCGTTCTGTTAAATTCAATGATAGGAGAAATAATAATATGCAAACTATAATCAAACCCGCAGAGGCAGAAGAATTTATGCCGCAAGGAGCTACGGTTCCTTTTTTCAAATACCAAATGGGAGAAGATCAGATCATAGAATTTGATACTTCCAAATGCGGTCCGCCTGAACCGATGGTTAATGCAATGATCGGACTTAAAATGGTTGATGAACATACAAAACTTTTGATGATCAATCATAAAAAACCGATGAGCTTGCTTGATAGAGTGGAAGAAAACTATAGCATCGAATCTGCAAATATGGATGACGGAAGGATACAGCTGCTTTTTTCCTATAGCCATGAAAAAAGTGAAAATGCCGATCTTAGCAATAGTGCTTGCCATGGATAATCGTTAGATGTTTAATGTTTCAAGAGATTATGCGCCTCCACTTGGGGTGATTGCGCCTTTTTTTAAGATGGGATCATTCTTTTATGTAACGGGTATAGTTTTTTTATTCTTTATGAAATCCGATTTTTCGCATAATGATCTAAATCTATTGGCTTTGGTTCATTGGTATCTTTTGGGTTTTGTGATGATGATCATTTTTGGAGCTATGGCGCAATTAATACCGGTCGTAATGGAAGTCGGCCATTTCGGTATCGATCTATATCGTCTTGTCTGGCCTTTTTTGGCAGTAGGTACTTTTTTGATGGGGATTGGATTTCTTGTTTCCCCTAAAGTCCTACCATATGGGGGTCTGTTAGTAATTGTTTCTATTTCAATATTTTTATATGATACGATTATGACACTCTGGCATGTGAAACATATCTCGCTGACAGTCAAAACGGTTGCAGTTTCAAGCTTATTCCTTTCTTTGGGTATTTTTTCCGGTTTTATGATGGCTTTGGGAATTGGAGAGGGACTTAGTATCAATATGGATAAATGGTTAAATATTCATGCCATGTTCGTCTTGGGAGGATATGTTACATTAACTATTATGGGACTGTCAATTATTTTATTGCCTATGTTCGGTCTTTCTCACGGTTTTGACGAAACGCCTATCAAACGTGCATTTTGGCTGATGGCAACAGGAGTGTCCGGATATTCGATCGCAAGATTTTTAGGCATAGATCAATGGGGAGAATTATTGTCTCTATCGATTATTTTTTTATCGGTAGGGTTTTATCTATATCAAATCATGATCATCTATCGTTCCAGAGCGAGAAAAGAGAATGATATCTGGGCAAAATCCATGTATTTTGGTTACGGATCGCTTGCATCGGCATTGATTTTGGGGATGATAAATGTTTTAGTCCACTCTGAACAGCTTTTACTTGCTGCGGGATGGTTTGTTATCATGGGATTTTTTACATTTTTGATCACCGGACATCTTTACAAAATCATACCTTTTTTGGTTTGGTTTGAGCGGTTTAGCCCTTTGGTTGGCAAGGAAAAAGTACCTATGCTTCATGAGATGTATCCCAAAAAAGCAGCTCAGTACGAATTTGTGTTTTCCTCTTTGGGCGTGGTCATTGGAGGTTTCGGTCTTTTATTGGGAGATGATACACTGTTTAAAACGGGAATATCTTTAATGGTGGTAGGTGGGGGATGTATGTTTTACAGTGTTAGATGGATGTTGAATTATAAATGAACAAGGAAAGAATATGTGTACAATTACAAAAGATCAGGTTTACAAAGCGATTAGTACTGTTGTCGACCCTGAAGTAGGGTTTAACCTTGTCGAGATGGGTCTTATCTATGATGCGATCATTGAAGAGTCTTGCAATGTAAAGGTAGTTATGACGCTTTCGACGCGAGGGTGCCCGCTGCATCAAATGATTAAGCAGTGGGTTCATGAAGCCGTAGAGAGAATCGAGGGAGTGGGAGTCGTTGAAGTGGAAGTGGTGTGGGAGCCCGCATGGAATATTTCAATGGCCGATGATAATGTTAAAGCTGCGCTCGGCGGTAGTGGAACAATGTGGTAATAAAATGAATATGGCATTGCATTTACATCTCATCGCTGCTATCTCTTGGATAGGAGGTTCCGTACTTCTTTTTGTATTTGTGGGGTAACGCTGAGAGACAAAAATGATCAAAAAGAAGTATATACAAGGATAGGTCCGATATACGGTTATTTTGAAATCGGCTCCTTGTTGATCTTGTTTGCTACAGGATATGTGATGATTGTAGAAAATGGTTTACTTAGTGTATTATTTGACGAAAATGTTTCGAACGAAATGATTAATGCGCTTCGAAAAAAATGAGAGTGTAAAATAAACTGTGTAAATCCACCTTCTATCCCTTGGTCACTTGGT
>DYMX01000034.1 GCA_020721345.1 Sulfurovum sp. | reverse complement strand
CCGTAAGAGATATTATCTGTCTTTGATTTGCCTCTGGATACTTTAAAAATAGATGCAAAACCGATTCGCTCGCCACTCATTTGGCAGATACGAGGTAATGCTAATGCTATCATTTTTACCATTCCTCTTTTTATAAAATATAGGAGTCGTGTGATAATAACAACTCAATCATTACCCTTGCGGCTTTTCTGTTCCATTTTTATATATATATGGATTATCTCAATGGCCGCAGGTGTAACGCCTGAAACTTGCGATGCAGCTTGAAGTGTTAGTGGAGTGAACTTTTGCAGCTTTTCAACTATCTCATTGCTTAGTCCGCATACTTTTTTGTAGTCAAAATCGGTTGGGATCTTGATGCGGAGCATCTCTTCCATTTTATCGACTTGAATAAGTTGTTTTTCTATATATCTGCTATATTTAGATTCTATCAAAACCTGTTCTATCACATCGTCATCATATTTTGCAAATTCGCTCAAAAGCGCAACAAGCTTCTCTTTGCTAAATTCTCCTCTGCCTATCACATCGATCCACTGTGTTTTATCATTTATCTTCTCTTCGCCGATACTATCCAGTTTTGCTAAAAACTCTTTATTTGGAGTGACGCTGTTTTCTTTTAAAAACTCTATAGCCTCATCAATATCTTCTTTTTTCTTTTGAACTTTCTTATAATGCTCTTCATCTATAAGCCCTAACTCATATCCGTACTTACCCAGTCTAATATCCGCATTGTCTTCTCTAAGAAGCAGCCTGTACTCTGCCCTGCTTGTGAACATCCTATAAGGCTCACGTGTGCCTTTGGTAACAAGATCATCTATAAGTACACCGATGTATGCTTCATTTCTGCCAAGCACAAACGGCTCTTTGCCTTGCAGACTAAGCGCTGCATTTATACCCGCGATCAGCCCTTGAGCTCCTGCTTCTTCATATCCTGTCGTTCCATTTACCTGACCTGCCGTGTAAAGCCCTTTTATCTTCTTTGTTTCCAAAGTATGCTTTAGCTCTGTCGGCTGGATATAATCATACTCTATGGCATAGCCGTATCTTACTATCTTGGCATTTTCCATTCCATTGATCGATCGTATCATATCAAGCTGTACGTCACAAGGCAGAGATGTATTCATGCCGTTCAGATAATACTCGTTTGCTTCTATCGTTTGAGGCTCTACAAATATTTGATGTCTTTCTCTTTCCCTAAAACGATTTATCTTATCCTCGATACTTGGACAATATCTAGGTCCTATACCGTCAATCTGACCGGAAAAAAGAGGCGCTCTATAAAAGTTGCTCTCGATTATCTCATGTGTTGCTAGATTTGTATATGCAACCAAACATGGAAGTTGTTTTGGATTAAATGTCTGCTTATCCGTTCTAAACGAAAAAGGGATTGGCGGACAATCCCCGTCTTGTACTTCCATCTGTGAAAAATCTATGCTTTTTGCGTCTATTCTAGCGCATGTTCCCGTCTTTAGTCTTCCTATCTCAAATCCAAGCTCTCTCCAAGACTTTGATAATCCAACAGAAGCAAATTCTCCTTGTCGTCCAGCGCTTAATTGAGTTTCGCCTATATGAATGACACCGTTTAAAAATGTTCCTGCCGTAATGATCACTTTTTTGGCGTTATATCTATTGCCTAGCTGAGTTATGATGCCTTTGACTTCGTTCTCTTCTACTATTAACCCCTCTACCATTTCTTGTTTGGTGCTCAAATTTGGGGTATTTAGTATAATATCTCTCATATAGATACGATACCTATCCATATCTATTTGCGCTCTGCTTCCTCGTACAGCCGGACCTTTGGAAGCATTTAGTATTTTATACTGAATACCCGTAATATCAGTACACAATCCCATCTCTCCGCCAAGAGCATCAACCTCTTTTACCAAATGCCCTTTTGCAAGCCCGCCAATAGCCGGATTGCAGCTAGCCGCTCCTATCTGTTCAACTAAAATAGTTATGAGTAAAGTTTTTGCTCCCATTCTAGCAGATGCAAGGGAACTTTCTATCCCTGCATGACCGCCGCCGATAACTATTACATCATAATCCATAAAAACTTGCCTTTTTTGCTATAATTGTGCAATTATACCAAAAGTGATTTAATTATGTTTACAGGACTTATAAGAGAAATAGCAAAAGTAAAAAAGTATGAGAATAATATTTTGTCACTTGTTGCCGTACATAAACCGCGTTTAGGAGATTCAATAGCCGTAAACGGCGTATGTTTAACCGTTATCAAGATAAACAACGACGGCTTTGATGTAGAACTTGCCGATGAAACCAGAAGCATTATAGACGAAAAAAGATTGCAAGGCGATGTTCATATCGAACCTGCCATGAGCATGAATGACAGATTTGAAGGACATATGGTCCAGGGGCATGTAGACTGCATAGGAACAGTAGCGGGCATAACCAAAAGAGAAAACGGAGTTGACTATATCATCAAGGTGCCAAAGGAACATATCAAATATATCATTCCTAAAGGTTCCGTAACGATTGATGGCGTGAGTTTGACGGTAAATAGTGTTGACAACGATACTTTTAGACTGACAATAATTCCTCATACGATAAAAGAGACTCTCATTGGCAGCTATACCGTCGGAATAAAAGTAAATATAGAAACAGATATGTTTGCAAGATACATAGAACGCCTCTTAAATTTTAAAAGCGATAAAAAAAGTATCGGATGGGGTGATATAGACAGTATTGCTATGAGCTACTGATGAATATTTTTGATTACGCTATACCCAAAAATGGTGAAGACTTTACGACGCTTTTTGAAAATAAAAAAATTAAAATCACTAGAATTATCAGCTCTGATATTTTAGAAAACAAACAATATATTCAAGATGAAGATGAATTTGTGATTGTTTTAGAAGGAAGCGCTAAATTGAAAATAGGGGATAATGTAAAAAACCTGCAAAAAGGCGAATTTTTATATATCCCTGCAAAAATGCCTCATGAAGTTCTAGATACAAAAAATGGTACTTTGTGGCTAGCGATACACTTTATATAAAATCGCTGTCTTTTAAACTTTTAGCTTCTTTATTTCTTGACATTTTAAGCTCCATATCTATAAACGTTAAATCAAGCGGCATTAAAGATGCTATCGTTCCGGCTCTTATGCCGCTTGCGCTATATTCATAAAGCAAAAATCCGTTTTCATACAACCCCATACGAACAGACGTTGCGCTTGAATATGTGGTCATAACAATTTCGTCACTGCACAACTTGCGAAGCTCTTTAAAATATTCTCTCGTCCAAAGAAGCGGATTTTTATTCGGGCTAAAAGCATCTTGATATATAATATCAAACTTTTTGGTGAGTGCCGGCAAGCTCTCTCTGGCATCGCCCATGATCACACTTATTTTGAACTGTTCATCTTCATAGTGCAAATTATCGCTGATAGAATTTATAATATGCAAGATACCATCAAACTCTTTCGGATAATCAAAATCTTTTAAACTTCTTACAAGCTCTTCATCAATTTCCGGAGAAATTATCTCTACTTTTGTTTTTATATTGTTTGTTTTGCAGTAATAAATAGTAGAAAAAGTATTATACCCCAAGCCAAAACAGATATCTAAAATAGTTATTTTATCTTTTTGTTTAAGCAGATCGAATGCGGGAATTATATGCTTATTTAGAGATTCATTTAGTGCGCCGTCATTTGTAGAATGATAACATTCGTCAAATTCTGCAGAGTAGAGAGTAAAGGTATTGTCGTTTGTAGGTACAACCTTTTTAAAAGGTCTTAAGCTCTTGTTATAAAGAGCCATTTAGTGTTTTTATATCTAATGCAAGATCTTTGTTTTTCATGATGCTTATGCCTTTTTCAAGTACGCCTTTTGCGATATCCTGCGCTTCTTTTAATGAGTGCATTTTATATGTTCCGCATTGCAACAAATTAAGCTCAGGTATCTCTTTTTCAGATTTGACGCCTAGAACATCTTTCATAGATTTTTCCCAAGCGCGAACTACTTGCTTCTTCTTAGGTTTACCCAAAACAGACATATAAAATCCTGTTCTGCATCCCATAGGAGATATATCGATGATCTCAACTTTTTTACTGTTCAGATGATCTCTCATAAACCCGGCATATAGATGCTCTAAGGTATGTATGCCTTTTTCGCTCATGATCTCAATATTTGGTTTGCAAAATCTAAGATCATAAACTCTGATGTCATCACCTTTTGGAGTACTCATCTTTTTTGCAAGTCTAACGGCAGGTGCCGTCATCTTGGTATGATCTACGCAAAAACTATCAATTAGAGGCATAGATTATACTCTAGCCTCTTCTCTTCTTTGTAGTCTTTCCCAGTTTGCATCAACTCTTTTTTGCCATTCAACCAAAACATGTTCATTTTCAGGCTTGAATAGGTGTCTAAATCTGCCTTGTGCGCCCAAATAATCACAAACTGGAATGATATTTTTTGGTCTGTATGTGATATTTAGCTCATGTCCGCCTACGATCTCATAAAGAGGGAACACAAGAGAATCTGTTGCCAGATCAGAGATATGGATAGTATCTTTTGCGTCAAATTTCCACTCTGTAGTACATGCGCTTATCGCATTGATATAACATGGACCTTCGGTAGCAAGCGCTTTTTGGAAAGCTTGTGCCATATTTTTCCATTTATTTGGAGCAACTTGAGCCACATAATGTGCGCCGTTTGCTGCCATGATAGCCATCATGTCTTTTTTGTTCTCTTTTTTACCGTAACTTACTCTTCCGGCAGGCGCTGTTGTTGAGCTTGCGCCTATCGGAGTTGATGAACTTCTTTGTCCGCCTGTATTTGCATAAACTTCATTATCTAAACAGATATAAGTAAAGTCGTGACCTCTTTCAACCGCGCCGCTCAACCATTGGAAACCGATATCATAAGTCGAACCGTCACCGCCGAAAGCAACAAATTTAACAGGAGCATCAGGATTTTTGAGTGTTCCTTTTCTTTTTCTTGCTTTATACATAGCTTCTGCGCCGCTTGCCGCTGTAGCAGCATTTTCAAACCCGATATGTATCCAAGAAGTATCCCAAGAAGTATAAGGATAAACGGCAGTTGAAACTTCCAAGCAACCTGTGTTTGTAGCAATTACCAGATTATCGTCGGTACAGTTCATAAGTTCTCTAACGATCATAGAGTGAGCGCATCCAGGGCAAAGAAGATGAGCGCCCTCAAATCTATCGTTTGCAGTTGAAAACTCTTTTAAATTTTTTATAGATGTAATTGCCATTTTTAACTCCTTCTCGTTTCAAAAAACTCTAGTTTTGGTCCTCGCAGACCTATAAATTGTTGAATTTTTGTTGTAATATACCCTGCATCTACATTCTTTTTAAGATCTCTGAATATATCTTTGATCTGCTCCATTGTCAAGTCTCTTCCGCCAAGTCCATAAATATAGTTTGTAACCAAAGGTCTAGAAGATATTGTGTAAACAGCTGCGCTAACTTCATTAAATAACATACCAAGTGCGCCACCCGGTGCAGATCTGTCCATTGCTCCGATTGCTTTACAATTTTCTAGCGCTGTTCTTATAGCATCAAAAGGGAAAGGACGAATCACTCTTGGAGCAACAACGCCTGCTTTTATACCTTCATTGTCTCTTAGATACTGTGCTGCAACTCTCGCACTCTCTACAGTAGTTCCAAGCGCAACAATGATAACTTCGGCATCATTCGTCAAATAGCTTTCGACTCTATTGTATTTTCTTCCGCTTACTTTTTCAAATTCAGCAAAAACATTCTCTATAACAGGTCTTGCATCGATTAGAGCTTTATGCTGTCTAGCTTTATGCTCAAAATGCCAATCTTCTTCTGTTTGCGCGCCGTATGTTACCGGTCTTGAGAAGTCAAGCATCTCTTCAACAGGAACATATTCGCCAACAAATTTGTACGCATCTTCATCGCTTAAAGGTCTAACGTTTTGCGCTGTATGAGATGTTATGAATCCATCTTGATTTACCATAACGGGAAGTCTTATATCCATATGTTCTCCAACTCTAAATGCGCAAAGATTCATATCATAAGCTTCTTGAGCGTTAAAAGCGTCAAGCATTATCCAGCCTGCGTCGCGACCCAAATACATATCAGAGTGATCCCCACGAACATTAAGTGGACTTGCCAAAGCGCGATTAACCAAATTAAGCACTATAGGCAATCTCATACCGCTTGCTTGATAAAGTACTTCTACCATCAATGCAAAACCTTGAGATGAAGTTGCAGTTGCAACCCTTCCGCCAGCCGCTGCAGCGCCTACGCATCCGCTCATAGCGGCATGCTCTGATTCTACCATTACAAACTCACCGTCAACATAACCATCCGCTACGAACTGTCCATAATTTTCAACTACCGGTGTCGATGGAGTAATGGGATAAGCAGCAACTACATCAACTTGCGCTTGTCTAAGCGCATGAGACGCTGCATAGTTGCCGTCCCATACTTCTACTTCTTGTAAATCATATTTCAAAGCCATAAATATCCTTTATTTTTCTTCTTTTTTCTTTTTCTCGGGCCATGATGCAAGCGCATCTTCAGGATTGTGCGCTTCTGCAAACATTAACAATGATTTTGGGTTCGTAGGACAAACCTCTACGCAGACTCCGCAACCTTTACAGTGATCATAATCGATTCCAAGCATTTGCTTATCTCTTGAGATTATCGATGTATCCGGACAATAAATCCAACAATTTTGACAATCTATGCATATATCTCTGTTATAAACGGGTTTTATTACTCTCCAAGAAGCAACCGTTGCAACATATGAGCTAAACTGGGCATAATTTCTATCTTCAGCTTTTCTAGAAGAAACATCGGTTGCATCATCTTCAAATGAATGCAATACTACACCGTGTGTAACCTCATCCCAGCCTACTTTCTTTTCAGCGCCAAGTTCTATCCTTCCTCTTTTGTCATTACCAAGTACATTACCGATACTCATATTCTTATCCTTACTTAACTTCGTTATATGCGCGAATAATTGCTTGCATATTAGAATCTATAATTTTTTGCGGGAACTTTGAAAGAACTTTTTTCATTCTATCTAGGAAATAGTCGAGTTCGAACATTGCTGAAATTTTTATAAAAGCTCCTAGCATTGGGGTATTTGGTATTGCTCTTCCTATCGTATCCAATGATATTTGCATACAGTCAAGAACAAATACTCTATCTTTTTTATCTTGCAATTCAGGTAGTTGAGATACTAGCTCATCTTTGCCTAAATGCGTAGTGATGATATATTTTGTGCTAGCTTTATCATTCATTGTTATGTTGTCGGTAAATGCTAATGCAGGATCTATTACTAGAACGAAATCAGGCAACATAAATTTTTCATGAGTAATTATTTGCTCATCATCTATTCTATTATACGCTTGCATAGCAGCGCCTCTTTTTGCTGAGCCGTAAAGTGCAAACGCTTGAACTTGTTTACCTGTAGTAGAAACTACATCCCCCAAACCTTTTGCTCCTGTAACAGCACCTTGTCCTGCACGAGAGTGCCATCTAATCTCAACCATACTTCCTCCCAAATTTTTATAAATTATAATATTTTAGTGACAACACTCTTAATAAATGCTTGAAAGTTTATTTTTTTTTCAACTATATTTTCAACTGCTTCCAAAACATCACAAAAAATCTTATCTCCGCACTCTTTTAATTGATTAAGAGAGGCATACCCAGATGTTATACCTACACCATTTATCATAGCATTTTTTGCTGAATTTACATCCATACATGTATCACCTATCATAAAACATTTGTTCTTATCAATATTATCAAAAAAACTTATAGCTTTTTGTATCGGCTCTGCATGCGGCTTTGGATTTTCTACATCTTCTCTTCCTATCAAAACCTCAAAAAACTCCATCATGCCAAGATGCTCAAGCAAAACTCTAGAGTAAAGAGCTGTTTTTGTCGTAACAATGCCAAGCCTTGCGTGACGACTTGCCAACTCTACGGCTTTAAACGCATTTGGCAAAAGGAATGTTTTTTCCTTGCTTATATCCTTATAGTGTTCTTTGTATCTCAAAACATATCTATCTACCGATTGTTCTTCGATGCCAAGATTTGCAAACATGACATCAAGAGGATGTCCTATATGAGATTTTATCTCCTCATCATCCGGAACACTAACGCCAAAGGACCTAAATGCAACCCCAAAACTCTCTAGGATAGCATCTGTTGAGTCAATTAGGGTTCCGTCAAGGTCAAAGAGTATCACTTTATCCATTTTTATTTTTTATCCTTCTGCGGGTCAAACTTCCATATAGCAAACATAGGCAGCAATGTGCCGGTGATCGTAACTATCCATAGAAGTATTCCTAAATTATCATAATTTGCCGTGCTTGTCAATACCCCGTTTTCTTTTACCTCTCTCGTTACTACGAACATTGCATTTAGATATTTTGTAAAAAGCCCGCCAGCACTTAGAGCTATATTCATCAAGCTTGCCATTAGAGCAAACCAAGTTCCCCTTTTTCCTTCCGGTGCATATATTGCTACAAGTGTAAGCATAAGCACGCCTGATATATAGCTAAACGGAGATGAAACTGCCGTATCAACCAGCGCCACAGTATGGGCATCAAGTCCGAATTTCGTATGCAGCCCATAATACATAGCAAGCACGGGCAGTGATAAAAAGAATCCTAGGATAGTTAAAAACATCAGAACTTTGCCTATTGCTTGTTCTATGATAAATCTAGAACTAAACCACATTCCTAAAAGTGCGATAGCAGCCCCGATTTGAGCTAATGTCCCAAAAAAAGGTTCATCGAATTTAAGCACATCAATCTCCCACCATTGCAGCGCAGGACCAACGCTAGGCATAGCGCGGTAAACAAAGATGATTATCATCGTCATAATTATATGTTTCTTTGTTGTGTCATCTAGATCATTTATAAGAATTTTGAGCATTGCTAGAACAACGCCTAAAGAAATAACAAATACTATCTCTTGAGAATACGGAACATCGTTGTACCCCATCAAAATAGTAAAAACGGCAAAAATAAATCCTCCAAAAAATATCGGACGATTAAGGGGCGTACTCTCTACAGGATTAAGCTTAATTAAAACAACTCCCAAAATACTTAAGATCGGGATAAAAAGAGAAATAGTATATATGGTGGCATACGAATAAACCTGAGCAAGCCATCCGCCAAGTCCCGATACTGCAAATATTGCAATACCGAGTGATAGGCGTCCTAAAACTTGTATCATTGCCAGTTCATGTTCTATCTCTTCCCTGCTCCCAGTTCTATCTACTACTTCTGTGCTCATAGTATCGGCAACTACATCTTGCATAACATATCCGACGACCATAAGAACAGATGATAAAATATAGACGCTTCCTTTTTTAAATCCGCTAAGCAGGCTGCTCTCCTGCATTAATCCTATCATCAAAAGTATTCCCATGGTCATTAAGAGCGCTCCTATAACAACATAGACTTTGCGATTAGAGCCAAATATTGTAATACTATCGACCATTTGGCCAAATATCATCTTAATGGTCCAAGGAACCGTTAACCAAACTCCAAAGGCAACCAAAGCTTCTGCGCTTAAATTTAGTGAATTTTTTACCCAAAAACTCTCAACAATAGCCGTAAAGCCACTTGCGCCATATGCAAAATATATTAAAAGCAATGGTATATATCTGCTTTTGATGGCCAATATAGGCGTTACAAGCATCTCTTTTATTCTCATTTTATCCCCAAAGTATTAAATTTAATCAATTTTTTTGAATTTATAATTCATTTTATCTTATACACATAATAATTAAATATATTAGAAAAAAATATAAATCTATCTTTATTTATAATTTTTTCTTAATTTTCAATATATTATGATTTTCAATATATTATGATTAGTTTGATTAATTTCAAATAAAAGGATTCGTATGGCAAGAGTAGTTATTATGGGTGGTGGAGTTTCTGGACACACCGCTGCAACATTTGCAAAAAAATGGCTTGGAAATAAGCATGAGGTTGTTGTTACACCAAATAGTCTTTGGAACTGGATTCCATCAAATATTTGGGTTGATGTAGGCGAAATGACAAAAGAGGACGTTACTTTTGCTTTAGCTCCGGTTTACAAAAAAGCTGGCATAGACTTTAGACAAGCAAAAGCATTGGGTATCCACCCAGAGGGCAAAGAAGGCAGCGATAAGCCTTATATCGTAATCGAATATACTTCAAAAGAAAAAGAAGGTCAAAAAGAAGAGTTGACTTATGATTATCTTATCAATGCAACAGGACCGAAACTTAACTTTGCGGCAACTCCAGGCCTTGGGGATGCTAACGGTCTAGGCGAGCATACAGTTTCTGTTTGTACTGCAGATCACGCAGTTCATGCAAATCATGAACTTCAAAAAGTATTCCAAAAAGCAAAAACTACAAGACAAAAAATCCTTGTAGGAACAGGTCACGGTATGTGTACTTGTCAAGGCGCTGCTTTTGAATATATATTTAATATAGAACACGAAGCAAAAGAAGCAGGCGTTAGAGATAACCTAGATATTAAATGGATCTCAAACGAATCATTCTTGGGCGATTTCGGTATGGGCGGATTTGCAACTTCAAGTAAAGTATTTGCGGAATCTCTATACATAGAAAGAAAACTTGACTGGGTCATCGGAGCGCATGTAAACAAAGTTGAAGCCGGGAAAGCGCACTATGAACTTTTAGACGGCACTATGGGTGTAGAAGAGTTTGACTTTGCTATGCTTCTTCCTCCATTTGCTGGTGTAGGTCTTAAAGCTTACGACAAAGCTGGAGCAGATATTACAGATACGCTATTTGCGCCAAATGGATTTTTAAAAGTTGATGCCAACTACGCTGCAGGCGCTTATGAAAACTGGAAAGCGAGCGATTGTCCTCATACATTGCAAAACCCAACTTATCATAATATTTTTGCAGTTGGTATAGCATTCGCTCCTCCGCATCCGATATCTAAACCTATGAGTTCACCAAACGGTACTCCTATCACACCAACTCCACCGAGAACAGGTATGCCAAGCGCAATAAAAGGCGAAGCTTTAGTGAGATGAATTAGCGATAAGCTTTGCTTTGAGCTAAGAAGAAAATAATTAAATAAAAAAGGAAAATTACAATGGCAGAAAAACACATAGGACATATAGAGCCATATAGCGCACAAGCTGGAACAATGATACCGCTTGGATTTCAAAAATTTCTAAGAACTTGCATAATTTGGCAATTTATAAGATTTATTGCTATCAATATCAGAATGACGATTTTGATATTAAAATCTCACCACTAATATACTAAATGTGCCTCTTTTTGGCACATTTAGCTTCTATATATTTCATATTTTTATATAATTAAAAAAATCAAAGATTGTTATATTAAGATAATATCTCTTCAAGTGTGATGTATTCTCCGACTCTTCCGGTCATTTGTTCTACATCAGTATTAACTGGAAGTGTTTTCTTGCTGGGTCTCCATCCAGCAGGACATACTTCACCGGTTTTGGTGGCATATTGCCAAGCTTCTACTTGTCTTAGAAATTCATTTACATTTCTACCAACAGAGTCAGCTTGAACTTCTTGTGCTACACAAATACCTTCAGGAGTGAACAAAAATCTTCCCCTAAGAGCTACACCCTCTTCTTCTATAAGCACACCAAATGCACGGCTGACTTCTTGGTTTCCATCAGCTCCCATTGTAAGTTTAAGACCTTTTAAGATAAGTTCAGTCTCTACAAATCTTTTATGAGAAAATTTAGTATCAGTTGATACGGCCAATATCTCTACCCCTAATTTTTGAAACTCGTCATATTTTGCATTCATAGCAGCTATTTCGGTCGGGCATACGAATGTAAAGTCAGCTGGGTAAAAACATATTACTGTCCATTTTCCTTTATAATCTTCGCTTGAAACTGTTTTATAATGACCTGTTTTGGCATCATAAGCATCCATTGTAAATTCAGGCATTTGTCTTCTAACCATTGTTGAACTCATATTATTATCCTTTGTTGTTATATTTTCTTCTATAGAGGTGGTTTCTGTTTTTTCTTTTCTAGGCTTAACACCGATTGCACATCCCATCTATGTCTCCTTTTATTTATGTTAGACAGTAAAAGTATACTAAAATAAACTTAAATTATTATTAACTAATAATTTTTATCTTTAAAAAATCTATTTTATATACTTAGGACTTAATAACGAATCATAATATTATTATACTGCAATATAATAACTAAATGTCCAGTTTCACTTTCGTTTAGTTGCCTAGTTTCATAAATACAAGCGATAGACAAACAACACTCAAGTAAAATCTT
>DYMX01000033.1 GCA_020721345.1 Sulfurovum sp. | reverse complement strand
CCAACACAATTTTTCATATGCAACCTATTTTTTCTATAATTATATCGCACATATGTTTAAAATGTAAAAAATATTTTTTATAAAAAGTATCTAATAGAAGCAAAGCCTTTTGCCCCAGCACTCTCGCACTCTTTTATCTGCTCGGGTGTCAATATGCCTCCAAGCGCAATTACCGGTATTTTGAGGCTAGATACTACATCTTTTAACTTTTCTAACCCTATAGGTTCGCCTTTGTTTGGAGAATGATATATTGGACTTAGTGTTATCATATCTGCACCCATTTCTTGAGCCAGTAGGGATTCTTTTAGCGTATGGGTGCTGGCAACCACAAAAAGACCCTTTTCTTTTGCATAGCCTATATCTTTTAACTGTGGGCTTGTAAGATGTATGCCGTCAGCTTTTAGATTAGCACTCAAGTTTATATCGGCATGAAGCAGTATTTTTTGAAATGGATATTTTTTGGCTGTTTGGATAAAAAGTTTGGAATTTTCTTTGTAGTTTGGATTGTTTTTGTCTCGATAGACGATCATAGAAGCCTTTGAAGCAATCTTTTTAATAGATGCTTCAAGGTTATTAAAGTCAAGGTTTGTTTTATCGCTTATCGCATAAGCTAACATTTTTAGTGGTGGTCGCCCTCTTCAACAACAACAGCACCGGCAAGGTAAACATAAGTAAGTATCATAAAGATAAATGTTTGTAGTATTGCTGAAAAAGCAAGTAAAACATATGCCGGAAGCGGAAGCAACCAAGGTGCTAGCATCAAAAGAACCCACAAAAATAGATCATCACCTTTGATATTACCGAAAAGCCTGAAAGAAAGAGAAATGATCCTAGAAATATGAGAAACTATCTCGATAGGGAACATTAGGGGTGCTAGGATTTTAACAGGACCTGCAAAGTGTGCAAAATAATGAACAACGCCTTGCTCTTTTATACCTTCATAGTTATAGTAAACAAATACTATAAGAGCCAATGTAAGTGTTACATTGATGTTTGACGTAGGTGATTCAAATGCCGGGATAATACCTATAACATTTGAAAAAAATACGAAAAGACCGATTGTTGCAACTAGCGGCAGATATTTTCTAGCAAGTTCTTCGCCGATTACATCTTTACCCATAGATATAACACCTGTTAAATATGCTTCCATGATATTTTGAGCTCCGCTTGGAACAAGTTTCATGTTTTTTGTAGCAAAAAATGCAACTAATAAAACAAGTGTTATTGCCAGTGCAATATGAGAAATAACAAGTCCATTTCCGTGACCAAAAATTGAACCCAATATGGTAAATATACCTTCCATACAAAAACCTTCTTTAAAATTTTGTTTATTTTACAAAAAAGCTCCTAAATAGCTCATTAAGTATGGTTAGTTTGAAGTTATTTTTTTGATAATTTCATCTAAATGTTTCTCTTGGCCTATTCTATATAGCGCAAAATCATATTTTATGGGATCTTGCGGATCAAATTTTTTTAAATTCTCGGTTGCTTCGAGCGCAGCTTTAAGATCATACGTTTTTCTAGAAAGCAATCCCAGCTGTCCACAAACTTTAAAAGTGTGAGTATCGAGAGGCAATATCAGATCAGCCTTGTCTATCTTGCTCCATAGTCCCATATCAAGATTGTCAAACCTTGTCATCCATCTAAAATACATCATATATCTTTTGTATGGGCTATTTGTGCTGACATTACCAACTAAAAAATCAAATCCTTGCGTCTTTGTATGGTTCGAGAGCTTTCTGATAGTATTGATAAGCATATTTAAACCATTAATAATATTTCCGTTTTTTTTATATTCATTTGAAACTATATTTTCTATAGAGGATATGCCCTTTAGTCTTTTAAGCGCTATGAAAATATCTATGACATCATCTGGTTTTTGGAATCTATAGTAGTGATGTTTTAACTCTTTTTTTATTATTTCTTCGTTTTCATCTAAAAGGGCAAAGTTTAGTGAATTTAGAAATTTAACTATCTGTTTTGCGTTTCCGTATGCAAATAAAGCACATATCAATGCAATAGTTTCATCATTGTGTTTTTTTGCGACCATTAGCGGATCTGGTTTGTCGTTTGAGAGCTCGCATAAATTGTTCCTGCAATCCATTTCATGGTCTAAAACTTCTTTTAACTTTAAAAGAGACATGTCAGTTTTCTTGTTTGCATTTTTTGCATTTCCCATGAATGGTTATGCCTTCAATATCCGGATCATTGAAGAGCTCTTGCGGGATGTCGTGTAGACATTCTATACTATTGCATTTTGTGCAAATAAGATGCGCGTGCATGGATCCACTCAATTCGTAATATCTTTTTTTGTCATTGGACTCAAAGCTCTTAAGTATGCCGTTTTTTTCAAAAGCAGACATATTACGATAAAAAGTGGCTTTATCCATAGATATGCTATCTTTTATATCTTCGTAGCTGATTGGTTTTGATAATTTTTCAAATATTTCCAGTAAGCTTTCTCTGGCAGGGGTAAACTTCAGCGATTTTGATTTTATAAGTTCTTTTGTATTCATTAGAGACAATATTAAAAAGAGAAGTTCTCGCCAAGGTAGTATTTTTTTACATCCTCGTTTTCTATGATCTCTTCACTTGTTCCATAAGCCATCATTTCGCCGCTTCTCATAACATATGCTCTATCGCAAATGCCAAGTGTCTCTCTAACATTATGGTCGGTAATAAGTATTCCCATATCCAGCTCAACAAGTTGTTTTATGATGTTTTGAATATCAAGCACGGCTATAGGATCAACTCCGGCAAAAGGTTCATCAAGAAGAAGAAATTTTGGTTTGCCCATAAGTGATCTTGCTATCTCTACTCGCCTTCTCTCCCCGCCGCTAAGTCTTATGCCTTCACGATTTCTAATAGGCTCTATATTGAAGATCTCTAGAAGCTTCTCTATTCTTTCCTTCATGCTGCTTTCATCTAAACCCAAAGCTTCACCTGCGATTTGCAGGTTTTCTTCTACGGTCAGATCTTTGAATATGCTGGACTCTTGAGGCAGATAGCCAATGCCCAGTTTTGCTCTTGAGCTTAACGGGAGCTGTGTTATATCTTTACCGTCAAGCAATACATTGCCGCCGGTTGTAGTTGCCAGCCCGCATATCATATAAAAAGTTGTAGTTTTTCCTGCGCCATTCGGACCAAGCAATCCGACAACTTCTTTCGTTTTTATATTGAGTGATATGTCGTGAACAAGTTTTGCTTTTTTGATAGTTTTGGCAAGATGATTTGCTTCTAAAGTATGCACTTAGACTCCTAGTGTGTATTCTCTACTGTTTAGATCTAAAATATTAATAGAAATGTTAAATGTATTATATCCAGCACTTTCTAAAAAGGTTTTGAGTTTTTCATTTGCCCACTCTACTATATGCCAACCGTCCTTGTCAAACTCTTCATAAAGACCGAGATCTATTATCTCGTCAAAGCTTACTCTGTAAAGGTCATAATGAAACAGATCATTGCCGTATCTGTTCTGCAGGGAAAAAGTAGGAGATGTAACGGTAACCCCAGTTTTGCCAAACTCTTTGACAATTGCTTTAGTTAAAGTTGTTTTGCCGGACGCCAATGTACCGTTTAGAAATATAATACAATTTTTAGGCAAGGAGTCTTTGAGCTTTTTCGCGATACTTGAAATATCTTGCAGGAAAGCCGTTATCTTTGTTTGCATTTATTTAAATGAATTTGAAAATTCTATGATCTTAGCAAGATGATCCATAGCTTTATTGCTATCAAGTGCTGCATTAATCTTGAAGATCGCCTCTTTGAGATCAACGGCACTGCCTTCTATAAATAGAGCAAATGCGGCATTAATAACTATAATGTCTCTCTTTGCCCCTTTTTCTTTTCCTGAAAAAACATCCTTGATAATTTGTGCATTAGTATTGCTATCGCCGCCAAGAACTTCGCTTGCTTCGTATTGTTTAAATCCGAGCTCGATCGGATCTATCTCGCCGTGTGATACAAAATTGTCTTCAACAAACGCAAATTTGGTTTTTGTAGAAATTGAAATCTCATCAACATTGTCTATGCTGCTAACTACCATGGCTTTTTTTATACCGAGATCAACTAAAGCATTTGCAACCATATCTATAAATTTTGGCTCACTGACACCTATTAGATATTTTTTTACATGAGCAGGATTTGTAAGAGGACCAAGCAGATTAAATATGGTTCTGTGTGGAATGGAGTGTCTTATTGGCATGATATGTTTCATTGCAGGATGATGGTTTGGAGCAAACATAAAGCAAAAGCCGACATGTTCAAGCATTGAAGCTTGCTGTCGGGTTGTTAAGTTTAGATTTATGCCAAGCTTTTCAAGCACATCGGCCGAGCCTGAATTGCTCGTAATACTTCTGTTGCCGTGCTTTGCAACATAGCATCCCATAGATGCCAAAAGAAGTGATGTAGCGCTGGAAATATTGAAAGTTCCGCTTTTGTCTCCGCCTGTTCCAACGATATCGATCGCTTTTTCTCTTAATTCATCCGGGATCACAAGCTCTTTGGCGTATCCACGCATAACTCTTGCGGCAATCGCCAAGTCTGAAGAGCTTTCACCGTTTTCATATAGGGCCACTAGAAATTCCCTTGCTTCATCATCTCTCATTTCGTTTGCAAATAGTTTTTCAAAATTAACTTGGGTTAACATATAACTTCCTTTAGAGTTCTTTTACATAAAGCTCTTTTTGGCTTTTTGGAATAGTTTTTGTTGCGGGTATATTCAATACCTCATAATTCTTCTCTTCTGTCAAGTATTTTATCTTAATTTTATCTCCAATGGAGATGTTTTTAGAGGGCTTTGCTTCAATTTCATTTACAAAAACCACACCATTTTTTACCATATCTGTGGCAATTGTTCTTCTTTTGATAACATTTACGCTTGAGAGCCATTTGTCTATTCGCAAAACTACTCCTTGCAACACTTAGCAGTTGTTTGGCATATTTCCAACAGCGCATATTGCGCATCCAAGCTTCCCGCCTTGCCCGCTTTTTTCCATAGCGTTATAGCATAATCTATATTTTTTTCAACACCAAGTCCGTCATAATAGTGTTTTCCCAACATATACATAGCATCTTTATCTTTAGTGTTTGCGGTCATTTGACTGTATATCTCAAATGATTCGTTGAATCTGTCTTCATTGAATGCTTCATTTGCCTTAGAACTATTCATAATCATCACTTCTTTTAATTTAATTGAAACTTTTCTTTTGCACTATTGGCAAGCGTTATACCCAAAAATGATAAGCCGTCATTTATTATAGCACCTTTTGTTTTTAGGTTTGCTACTATCTCTTTGGCTTCATCGAAACTAAGTGAATTTGTTTCTACAAGCATAGAGATGATATCGTCTATCGTCTCATCTTGTTCTTTATTTAGCATTGCAAGTAAAAAAAGATCTTCAAGCAGCTCGGTATCTTCAGGTAGCATTTTAGTGAAGCTCGATGTTTAATTTTATTTCTCGCATACTTCTAGAGGCTATCATTTCGCCTGTTAGTGAATCGAGTCTGTAATGGATTCCATGTAAGCCTTGAAGTTCGCTGCCTTTAAATGTTGTTTTGTTGTCTATATCAGTGCCCAGATTTGCAGCTTTTATTTTCTCTAGATTTTCAGGAGATATTTTTATTTTAGTCCCTGCTAATATAGTAATACCTGCGTCAACTATACATCCGTCACCAAGAGGAATTCCCGTAACAGAGTTTGCGCCAAGAAGGGTGTTTTCTCCTATGCTGATAGGATTGCCGTCTGTTCCGCTAAGAACTCCGAGAATGCTTGCTCCTCCACCTACATCAGAGCCGCTTCCTACTATAGCCGAACTTGATATTCTGCCCTCAACCATAACGGGTCCGAGTGTTCCCGCGTTGAAATTAATATAGCTTGCTCCAGGCATTACTGTGGTTCCGGCTGCAAGCTGAGCTCCCATTCTAACTTTGCTTGCATCAAGTACTCTTGTGTTATCGGCAGGAATTATATGTTGTAGGTATCTAGGGAACTTATCAACGCTATCGATATTAGGGTAAGTTCCGCTTAATTTCATTTCGATTTCATTGTCTCTTAAAAAGTCAAGTTCATATGGCTTATTGCCAACCCACGCTACATTACTTAATGCCCCGAATGCTCCGTTTAGGTTAATGCTTCTAAGTTTTACTTTTGATTGAGACAGGGCATATAGTTTGAGATAAACTGCTTCTACGCTCACAGGATTTGTATCTTCAAATAAAAATACTATTCTATAGTTTGAATCAAGTTGTTTGATATCTGATAATGCTTTTACAACCTGCACGTTTTTATGCGCATCTCCACTGGCTTCGTTTATATATGGAGTAAAAATATTGAGAGCATTAACAATAAATTTTTCATTTATCGTTGCAACAAACTCTGAAGCGTTAAAGTCAACTTTTATTCCAGCATCTTCAAGTGAAGCTATAAAAACGGCAGCCGATCCATAATTTTCCATCCAGTTCACACATGGAAAGTTGGCTTGCAGTATTTTTTCGGCATTTTTTTGACCACGGTCGACTTTAGCAATACCAAATGCCATAGGCTCTTTATATCCTGCTTTTGATTTCGTATTTTCTATAAAGTTTTTGAACTCATCTGTAGTCAAAATTTGTTTTATCATATAAATTCCTTGCTATTTATTTTTATGGATATTATACTTTGAATTTTTTAAACTCCAAAGTATAAATAGTGTATAATAAAGTATGTTACATTTGAAAAAAATCGCAATTTATCACATTTTACTATTAATATCAACTCTTTTTATTTATGCCGATGAAAGTATAAATGAGATTTCTATAGAGCTTAAAGGCGAGATGATAAAAAATAATAATTACCGAGCCGGCTGTCCTGTAAAAATCGAAGATTTACGAGCAGTAAGCGTACAGTATTATGGTTTTGATAAAAAAAACAAAAACGGTATTCTAGTAGTTCATAAAGATGTATCGAGCGATGTTGTTAGGATTTTCGACGAGCTTTTTGCTATCAGGTATCCAATAAAACAAATAGCGCCGATCCATCATTTTCACAGTAGCGATTTTGCATCCATTGAAGCTGACAATACATCAGCATTTAATTGCAGAAAAGCAACAGGTGAAAATAGCTGGTCAAAGCACGCATACGGCAAGGCAATAGATATAAATCCTATAGAAAATCCTTATATATTTAGAAATGGCAACACTTCGCATAAAAATTCAGTTTTCTTTTTGAAAAGAGTTCATGATAAAAACAGAAAAGATGACCAAGCTGTTTTAATAAATGGCGATGAAGCCGTTAAGATATTTGCAAAATACGGCTGGGGTTGGGGCGGCTTGTGGAATGGCGCAAAAGATTATCAACATTTTTATAAATTAGAGAAGTAGGGCAATGAAACACTTACGAGGATTTGGCAAAAGATACTTTTCACTTGCTGTAATTGCATTGTATTCTACTCTACACAAACTATGTAAAAATGACAGCAATAGATTCTATCACAAAAAACCACACATCATTAAAACTCCAAAAACTTCACCACCGATTATCGTTTCCATATTTTAAAATTAATAGATATTTTAATATGGATCGCCACGACTTTTCAAGTCTCGCGATGACTGTTTTGTCATTGCGAGTATAGCGAAGCAATCTATTTATCAATGAATTACTCAAAAATAATAACTAGGAATAAAATATGAAAAGAAAAATATTATTACTATCAGTAATTACATCTCAAACACTACTTTTTGCAAATAGTGATAGCTTGGGTGAAATAGAGGTAATATCAGTAAATAAAACAAAACAAAAAGCATCGCAGTCTACATCAAATATTGATGTAATTACAAACGAAGATATAAGACAAAATGGCTATACATCAGTCGTGGAAGCACTTTCTAGATCATTGGGTATAAATATATCTCAAAATGGTGGGATAGGTCAAAAAAGTTCATTTTTTTTAAGAGGAATGGATAGCGGAAAGATATTGGTTCTTGTTGACGGCATGAGATTAAATGATCCTTCAACTACAAATAGCACATCAATGATAGAGTTTTTGCCAATTTCAAATGTAGAACAAATAGAAATCATTAGAGGCGGTAGCTCAAGTGTATGGGGAGCAAATGCAAGTGCAGGTGTCGTAAACATCATAACAAAAGAAGCCCTCAAAGATGGAGTTAGCGGAAGTGTTGGCATAAATGGCGGAAGTCATCAAACTAAAGGCAGTGATGTTTCACTATTTTATAAGAATGGTAAGTTAAATGCAAAACTGCTTGGCTCGATTTTAGATACGAATGGCATCTCGGCTCTTGCTCCACAAAATGCCGAAAAAGATGACTACGCGAATAAAAACCTAACAGCAGGCATAGGATATGATTTTACAGATACTACAAAAGCTTCAATTGCTATAATCAAAACAAAAACCAAAGGCGATTTTGACGATGAGTATAATCCAAACGGCGCAAATGATGATTATAGTAATTTTACAACAGACAGCACAAATATTAGCTCGTCTATTTCAACAAAAATTGGCGCGGTAGAATCTGTTTTAAACATGACTCAAGGAAATTACAAGAGAGAATATTTTACAACATCTTTATGGGGTGATGGGGACAATAAATATGAAGCTACAACAAACGAATATTCTCTTATTAACTCTTATGCTCACAAATTTGGCAAAAGTATTTTAGGATTTGAGTATAAAGACATTGATGGTTTTAACCAATACAATACATATGCGCCAACAGACGGAAGTTTTATAAATAAAGGTATATTTTTATCAAATAGCATAAATCTTACAGATAAGCTGCTTTTTGAGGCAAATCTAAGATATGATGACTTTGATAAGTTTGATGGTAAAGTTACATATAAACTAGGTGCAAAATATAATATATTAGATAATACTTCATTTAGAGCAAATTATTATACTTCATTGAATGCCCCTTCGGTATATCAATTGGCAAATCCTGTTTTTGGCGAAATACTAAAGCCAAGCTTTGTGAATGGTTATGATATGAGTTTGTCATATAAAGATTTTGTCACTTTAACCTATTTTGATAATAAGATAAAAGATGATATCGTATATGATTATACAAATTGGGGATACTACAACAATAGTGCAGATGAAAATATCAAAGGATTGGAGTTGGCTGCAACTACTTTGAATATATATGATAATTTTAGAGTTAGGGCAAACTATACGCATCTTATTGATATGAAAGATGCAAGTGAAGTGCCTTTGTATAATAGGGCAAAGGATGAGGTAAATCTGTTTGCTGACTATTTTTATAATGAAGGTACGATAGCAAGCCTAAACGTACGCTATATCGGGGATAGGGTATCGTATGGCAATATGCCAAGCGGCAACTACACTCTTTGGAATATTAATTTGACTAAAAAGTATAATGATAATGTTGATTTGGGTTTGCATATAAAAAATCTATTTGACAAAGAGTATCAAAGCATTTATAATTACAATAGTGAAGGCAGAAGTATATATGCAGATATCAAATATAAATTTTAAACTATTATGAATTTAATTCCAAAATATTTCTTTACTTATAAAGCGTTAAACAGCCTCTTTCTGGGGCTTAGTATAGGTTCTATTTTTACCATTTATGCTCCATTGAAACCGGAAATTTACTCTGTCGGCGGAGTTGTATTGGCGCTTGGGACGTTATTGATAGCCAATTTGTACTATAAGATATTAAATATAGAGTGGTTTTTTAAAATTTCTCTTTTTGTAGAATTTGTATTATTTGTAATGATAATTATTTTTTTACTATTGCCGTACAACTATATGTTAGCACTATTTGTTTACATCATTTATCAGATAATTTTTACATTCGGCAGTTATCTGTTTCGCGCAGAAACACTTTTTTTGAGAGATGCGTCGCTTCTTACCAAGCTAGATAGTTACAAACAGATAGGCTATATTGCCGGAATGGGATTGTCGTACGCATTTTACAAGGTCTATGATAGTAAAAACAATTTTGAGCAAGTTTATCAATTGCACTATATGCTGCTTATTGTTCAAGTTTTTATAATATATTTTGTGTTTAAAAGTTTTAAAAAAATGAGATAATATTTCATAGGTTTTTACTTTAAGGATGAGGTTATGAAGATAGATAAATCAATTTTGACAAATTTAGTAGCTTTTTTGATAGTGGCAATATCTTTTTTTGTTCCGACAATTTTGTCAAAACATCTTTTTGATACGGGATTTTATGCGCTTTCGGGTGCTATTACAAATTGGCTTGCAATCTATATGTTATTTGAAAAAGTACCATTTTTGTATGGTTCGGGCATTATTGAGCTTAATTTTGAAGTTTTTAAAAAATCTATCAAAAATATGACGATGGAACAGTTTTTTAGTAAAAAAAATATTCAAAATTTTCTAAATACTGAAGAGATGAAGATAGATATATCAGATGTTGTTGCGAATGCTGACATGAACAGAGCGTTTGATGCTTTGAAAAGCACTATCATGGAGTCAAAATTTGGCAGCATGATAGGTATGTTTGGAGGCGAAAGTGTATTGGAGTCTTTTAGGGAGCAGTTTTTGGATAAGATCAAAGTATCATTGGTGTCAATTGTAAAGTCAAACTCATTTCACGAAGAGATAAGAAACCATATAAACAGCACAAGTTTTCAAAGAGACTTGATAAGTTCTATAGAGATAATAGTCACAAACAGGTTAAACGAATTAACTCCAGCCATGGTAAAAGATCTCATAAAAACACTTATTAGTGAACATCTTGGCTGGCTTGTTGTATGGGGCGGCGTTTTTGGAGGAATCATAGGACTTATTGCTTCTTTTGTCAGCAAATAAAAAATATGTCATTTTGACATATTTATTTAGCTCTATATAGTTTTTGGATAAGATTATAAAATAAATCAAAAAAAGGCAAGCTTGTGTCAAATATCATCAAAGCATTTATAAATGATCTGCTACCCCCAATTCAGACAAAAAACTTTAAAGATTCCCAGTTAAAATAAAATATAAGTGAGGAACAGATGAGAAACAGTCAACACACAAGAGAATTTAGAGATTCAGCCATACAATTGGTACTAAACTCAAATGAAGAAATCCGAATAATCCTATTCAGTTGATGGATGGGAAGTTGTTGGTGTTTAAAATATAATTTACGAGGAAATAATATGGAAATAAAAGCTGAAATTATGAGCATAAAAAAAATATTAGGAGATGATGAAAAATTTTATCAAATACCTGATTATCAAAGACCTTATTCATGGAATAAAGAAAATGTTTCTGATTTGGTGAGCGATTTATTCAATGCTTACAACTTATCAAAAGATGAAAATTATTTTTGTGGTTCCTTAGTTTTAGTTAAAAATGAAAGCGATAAAAGATTTGATATTATTGATGGACAACAAAGAACTACAACATTTACAATATTGGCATGTGTTATTAGAGATATGTTTTTTGATAATTTAAGCAATAAAGCAAAAGACTATATTAGTCAATCGATACAAGATAAATATGAAGAAAATAAACGCAAATTAAGATTCTTGACTAACGAACAATATCAGTTGGATTTTGAAGAAACTGTACTAAAAAATATAGTTTTCCAAGATACAAAAACAGTAGAAAAAGATAAAGACCTATCAAAAAACAGATATTTAAAAAATGCTCATTACATTAGAGACTTTTTACAAGAACTATTAAAAGAAAATCAAGAGATTGAGATTAATGATTTTGTTGTGTGGTTATTTGAAAATGTAGTTTTAACAGTCATTACTTGTCCAAATGAGGATAGTGCTATACAAATTTTTAATGTTTTAAATGATAGGGGAATGCCACTAAGTTCTACTGATATTTTAAAATCTTCATTAATGCAAAAGCTTAGTAGTGATGAAGATAGAAAAACATTTAAGCGAAGTTGGGAAGATACTATAAGTGGGTTGCAATTTGACAATCATTCACTTGATGACATGCTCACTACATATTTGTACTACAAAATTGCGAAAAATCCTGAAAGCAGAATCGATAAAGAATTATTAAGTGTTTTTGAAAAAGAAAAAATGACAGCACTAGAAATCATAAAAGAAATTAGTAATTTTTCAAAAGCATATATTGATGTATTAAGATTACAAGATAAATATCTTTATTGCTTAAAATATTTACAACATAAAATATATTGGACAAGTATATTGATTACTGCAAAATTTACGAAGTATGAAGAATTTGATACTTTATTGACTTATCTTGTAGCATACTATTATCAGAATTGGGTTGCAGGTGCAACGGTTGCACGGATAAAGCAGACATCATTTAATATTTTGAAGGCAGTTAAAGAAAGTAAGAGTTTAAATGACATAAAAAACATAATAGAAGAGAATTTAAAATACTATTCAACTACAGAAAGCTATACAGATGAATTAGTTGGAAGCTACATTTACGGTAGAAATTGGGATAAACCCATACTGCTACTAATTGAATATTTCTCAACAGATGCTCAACATCAAGCATTTATTCCAATAACCAACAAACTACACCTCGAACATATATTGCCACGAACAACAAACGAATATTGGGAGAATATTTTTGATGAAGAAGAAAGAGAAACTTGGACAAATGCACTTGCTAATTTGACATTATTATCATTGAGAAAAAATATTCAAGCTCAAAATGATGATTTTGAAACTAAAAAGAAAATTTATAAAGATAAAGATAATGTCATTACTTCATTTACAATAACTCAAGATATTTTAAATGAGCAAAAATGGAATATAAAAATTTTAGAAAAAAGAGAAGAAAAATTAGTCAATAAAATTAATGAAGTAATCAATATTTTTGAAAGTTGATAGCATGAACATAATCTCCCTCTTCAGAGGTGCCGGCGGTTTAGACTTAGGCTTTGAGAAAGCTGGCTTTAATACAATATGGGCAAACGAATATGATAAAGAAATTTGGGAAACATTTGAGACAAATTTCTCCTCTATAAAACTTGATAGAAGAAGTATTGTAAATATCCCATCAAGTGAAATTCCTGAAGCTATTGGACTCATCGGTGGACCTCCATGTCAAAGCTGGAGTGAAGCAGGAAGCTTAAGAGGTATAAATGACAAAAGAGGACAACTATTTTTTGAATTTATTAGAGTCTTAAGAGATAAAAAACCTCTATTTTTCTTGGCTGAAAATGTATCAGGAATGTTGGCAGGTCGTCATAGCAGTGCACTAGAAAATATCAAACAACATTTCAAAGATAGCGGTTATAAACTATCGTTTAAGATGCTTAATGCACATGATTACAAGGTGCCGCAAGATAGAAAAAGGGTATTTTTTGTAGGTTACAGGGATGACTTGGGCATGGGATTTGAATTTCCAAAAGAGTTTGATACCAAAAGAACACTAAAAGATGTGATTTGGGACATAAAAGACAGTGCCTTGCCGGCAAAGAATAAAAACTATACCAATAATGAAAAATGTAATTTGCCAAATCATGAATATGCAATAGGTAGTTTTTCGACTATTTTTATGTCTAGAAATAGGGTACGAAGCTGGGACGAGCCATCGTTTACCATACAAGCAGGAGGCAGGCATGCACCACTCCATCCGCAAGCCCCAAAGATGCAAT
>DYMX01000010.1 GCA_020721345.1 Sulfurovum sp. | reverse complement strand
AAGTTATATCAAAGTTTGATTTTACTTTGAATTATTTTTATTTACAAAAATTTATAAAAAAATTTCTAATTTTATCTTTTGGTAAATATTTATTGGATAGAATTTGTATCTAAACAAATTATTAAAAAAGGAATACAATGGGATATGTTAGAGAAGTATGTGATTATTTGGCTAGAACGAGTCCGGCTCAAGCTGAGTTTTATCAAGCCGCTCAAGAGGTTCTTATGTCGTTAAGACCTCTTATGGAAAAATATCCAAAATACCAAGAGCATAAAATTATAGAGAGAATTGTGGAGCCGGAGAGACAAATTTTATTTAGAGTAAATTGGACTGATGACAAAGGTGAGATCCATATAAACAAAGGCTATAGAATTGAGTTTAACTCAGCTCTTGGTCCATACAAAGGTGGACTAAGATTTCACCCTAGTGTAAATGCAGGAGTTATTAAGTTTTTAGGTTTTGAGCAAATTTTCAAAAACTCATTAACCGGACTTCAAATCGGAGGAGGAAAAGGTGGAAGTGATTTTGATCCAAAAGGAAAATCCGACAATGAGATCATGAGATTTTGTCAAGCATTTATGAGTGAGCTGTATAGACATATTGGCGCAACAACTGATGTACCTGCCGGCGATATAGGCGTAGGGGGAAGAGAAATAGGATATCTATTTGGAATGTACAAAAAACTTGCCAACTCTTATGAGGGTGTACTTACCGGCAAATCACTTCTTTGGGGTGGATCTTTAGCTAGAACAGAAGCAACCGGATATGGCGCTGTTTATTTTGCAAAATATATGCTTGAAGATAGAGGTGAAACTCTCAAAGGCAAAAGATGTGTAGTATCCGGAAGCGGTAATGTGTCAATTTATACCATAGAAAAACTTTATCAATTAGGGGCGCTTCCTATAACTTGTAGCGACTCAAATGGAATGATTTATGATGAAGATGGAATTGACCTAGCGCTTTTAAAAGAGTTGAAAGAAACAAAAAGAGTAAGATTAAATGAATATACTAAATCTAGACCAAATGCAAAATACACACCTGTTTCGGGATACAAAGAAGGAACAAATGGCGTTTGGAGCATTCCTTGTTTTGCAGCATTCCCAAGCGCTACACAAAATGAACTTAATGCGCAAGATGCGAAAACTCTCCTTGCAAATGGCTGTATATGCGTCAGCGAAGGAGCCAATATGCCTTCAACTCCTGAAGCGGTTGATATTTTTGTAGAAAACAAAATTGCTTATGGTCCAGGTAAAGCTGCCAATGCTGGAGGAGTTGCTACAAGTCAACTTGAAATGCAACAAAATGCTTCTATGACGAATTGGACCTTTGAAGAAGTTGATGCAAAGTTGGCTCAAATTATGAAAAATATTTATACAAATGCTAGTGCAACAGCTGCTGAATTTGGAGATCCAACAAATTTAGTAATGGGAGCAAATATAGCAGGATTTAGAAAAGTGGCTGATGCTATGATAGAGCAAGGATTGGTTTAATTTCTAAAATTATAAAGGCATATTTATACAATATGCCTTTATTAAATATTAAAAACTTGACATCTCTTGTAAAATAAATTTTATTTAATTTGATAATTTCTTTTTTTCATTGAAATAATTGTAAAATAAGATATAAATTTTAAAACAAAGATATAAGATGCTTTACTTGTTGTCACAATTTCTATCATTTAAACTTTTTAGCTATATTACCGTCAGAGTCGGGATTGCTTTTTTTCTCTCTCTTTCTCTTGCCTTATTTTTAATGCCGAGATATATTCGCTGGGCAACAGCAAAAAAAGCAAATCAGCCTATCAATAAATTTGTACCTGCGCATGAGGGCAAAAAACATACCCCAACTATGGGCGGCGCGATATTTGTATTCTCAGCAGTAATAGCAACATTGATTGCCGGTAACTTTACAAATATATACTTAGTGGGTGGTCTTATAACAATTATCGGTTTTGCGTTTGTTGGCTTTAAAGACGATTATGGCAAAGTTGCTTCAGGAAATAACCTAAAAGGACTTACGCCTAAAGGTAAAATGGGGCTGCTGATCCTTATCTCCCTAATTGTGGTCGGACTTTTGTACTACAAAAACTTTCCAACAACATTCTATATACCTTTTTTGAAAACTCCTCTGTTTGATATGAATTATGTGGCAATTCCTTTTTGGGTTTTGGTTTTTTTAGCAACTACAAATGCGGTAAACTTAACAGACGGATTAGATGGTCTTGCAACGGTTCCGTCCTCCCTTGCTCTTACGACGCTCGGGTTTATCATATACGCAACAGGACATGCGGAACTCAGTCGTTATCTACTTATACCTCATATTAGTGATGTCGGAGAAATTAGTATACTAATAGGAGCCTATATCGGCGCGCTCATAGGCTTTCTTTATTATAATTGTTATCCGGCCGAAATATTTATGGGAGATACCGGCAGCCTTGCGACCGGAGGTTTTATAGCATATCTTGCCATTTTAGCAAAAAGTGAGGTTTTGCTTATACTTATCGGCGCTGTATTTGTTGCTGAAACAGTATCGGTAATTCTGCAAGTCGGAAGCTATAAGCTTAGAGGACAAAGAGTTTTCTTGATGGCTCCTATTCATCACCATTTTGAACTAAAAAAATGGGCAGAAAATAAAATAATAGTAAGATTTTGGATGGTTGCATTTTTAGCGAATGTACTAGCTCTTATTACTCTAAAATTTCGTTAATGGACATCAATGTATAAAAATGAGATAAAACCGACCCTTTTGGGTTATGGAAAAACAACAAAAGCAATAGCCAAGCTTCACGACGGAGGCTGTACATTTTTTGATGACAATACCAATGAACCTTTTTTTGATGACTCAGGAAATCATATCTTGCCTTCACACCTTTTTGATCCGAGTGCAAGTGAGTTGGAAGTCATGACGCCGAGCTTTAAACCTTCGCATCCACTGGTAATGAGTGCAAAAAATCTGCTTAGTGAATATGATTATTTTTTAGGTTTTGAAGATAAAAAGCCATTTAATATATGGATAAGCGGAACAAACGGAAAAACCACAACTACCCAAATGCTTACGCACTTGCTCGAAAAAAAAGGTGCGCTTAGCGGAGGAAACATAGGAACTCCTTTAGCAGAGCTTGATTTTAATGCTCCGATATGGGTTTTAGAGACCAGTTCATTTACATTACATTATACTGATAAAGCATCGCCGAACATATATCTGCTATTGCCTATAACACCGGATCATCTTGACTGGCATAGAAGCGCACAAGGATACACGGCGGACAAACTAAAACCTCTGCTTACAATGAGAGAAGGAGAAATGGCTCTCATTCCAAAAGGTTTAGAACTGCCTCACACCAACGCTTTTGTAGTTGAATACGACACTAATGAATTCTTATGTGAGTATTTTGATATAGATATGTCCAAAATAAGATTTAAGGGCGCATTCTTGCAAGATGCCATTCTTGCGATGGCTGTCGTAAAAGCCTTGTTTGATGAAGTTGATTATGAGCTAATAAACGGTTTTGTGATTGAGGGA
The DNA here is from genome assembly GCA_020721345.1 of Sulfurovum sp. Taxonomy (GTDB): domain Bacteria; phylum Campylobacterota; class Campylobacteria; order Campylobacterales; family Sulfurovaceae; genus BN30871. Next base: position 41,906 of record DYMX01000010.1, on the reverse strand, counting down.
CATCGTCAAGAAGAGTTCAAGGATGCCAAAGGCAGACTCTGGGTAAATGATTCTAAAGCAACAAATGTCGATGCCGCGCTGCAAGCAATCAAGGTTTTTGGAGACAGACCGCTTCATTTGATCTTAGGCGGTGATGATAAAGGCGTTGAATTGGATGATTTTTTTGCCGATATAAAGCCATATAATCCTACTATTTATGCTATCGGAGCAAATGAAGAAAAGCTTATCAAGTTATCAGAAAAATTTTCTCTCAAAGCCTCGCCTTGCAAAACAATAGCGAATGCAGTAAAAGAGATAGATAAAGATCACGACTTAAATTCCGTTGCCCTTCTTGCGCCTGCTGCAGCAAGTCTAGATCAGTTTAGCTCGTATAAAGAACGAGGTGATGTATTTATGAATAGCGTCAAAGAGTTCTTTTGATGCTGCCATTTCCGGCATAGCCTGAATTGGTCTTTGTGCCTGATCTTCCAAGTGCGGGCTTCTTCCATCCCAAAATTGTACTTTGTTAAAAACATAATTATAAACCGTTGGGGAATTTAAATGATGAGGATTTGCTTTCCATCCGTCACCAATTGCAGCTTCAACTCCATCCACGCCGCCTGTTGCAAGATTATGGCAAGTGTTGCAGCTGATTAGATCACTTTTTGACAGCCTTGGATCAAAATAAAGTTTTTTCCCAACTCAACTTTTGCTTCAGTTATAGGATTTTTAGAATTTTCAATGAGTTTTTTCAATTCTTGCTCATCTGCCGGTATAGGCTTAATTCCCAAACTTAAAACTTTTTGTGCCAGCGAATCACTATTTAATGTTTTAGCGCCTGTTTTATTTATATCACATGTTACATTTGAGTCTTCGTTCTTGCCGCAACCTGTTAAAACCAAAAACAAGCCAACCCCATAGATAAAAACATCTTATTTGTTTTCATAACATTCTCCTCTTCTTGATATTGATAGTCTATTGTATTCCTTTAGAGCTTAAAAAATATTTTACATCAATATGAAGAAAATTTTAAAAATTATTTTGTCAAACTAAAAAAGTTTTGTGGATCCAATGATGCTGAACCAACGAGCACACCATCTACATTTGGTATCTTAAGTATATCTTTGATATTTGCCGCATTTACACTTCCGCCGTATAAAAGTGGTTTATCACATATTGTTTTGATAGCTTGATGAGTTGATGCTATCTGCTCATTTGTTGCGCTCACGCCTGTTCCTATAGCCCAAATAGGTTCATATGCAACTATAAGATTTTCATAGCTTGTATCAATACCGTTAAATTGTTCGGCCAAAAACTCTATTACCTTTAACTCATCCTCTTCTCTAATTTCAAGAGGTTCACCTATGCAGTAGATTATCTTAAAGCCGTTATTTTTAAAAAAATCAAACTTTTTTGCAATGAAATCTTGCGATTCACTAAGCAATACCCTTCTCTCGCTATGTCCTATTAAAATGGTTCTAATTTCAAATTCTTTAAGCTGCTCCAATCCTATTTCACCTGTAAATGCTCCTTTTTTTGTCGGATAAGCATTTTGTGAACCGATTGTTATTTTACCGATATGTGATTGCAGTGCGCTCAATGGGGGAAACAGATAAAATTCATCACTACTGTTTTGAGCAAGAGATTCTAGTGTTGCAAGATACTCTTTGGTAGAAGTCCTAGTGTGATTTGTTTTAAAGTTTGCGGCAAATATCATTTAAGGACCGCAATGCCGGGAAGATTTTTACCCTCTATAAGCTCCAAACTAGCTCCCCCTCCGGTACTTACAAAACTCATCTCTTCTATATCTCCGGCGCGCGCAGTAACATCTGCCGTATCACCTCCGCCGACTATTGTTATAGCGTGGCTTTGCGCGATATTGTGAGACATTTGAATACTGCCTTTTGAAAATTTATCTATCTCATAAACACCCATAGGTCCATTCCACATAATTGTTTGAGCATCATTCAAAGCTTCACGGAATAGCCTGCTTGTAGCAGGACCGATATCAAGCCCCATCCAATCAGCAGGGATCTCTTGAGAAGGCAGGTATTTTATCATCGCTTCACTGCTAAATTTATCAGCAACTACCAGATCAACAGGAAGATATAGCTTTACGCCTCTCTCTTCTGCTCTTTGCATAATACGTTTTGCATCTTCTATCAAATCGTCTTCAACCAATGACTTTCCTATCTCAAGACCATTTGCCTTTAAAAAAGTGAATGCCATTCCACCGCCGATCAAGATCTTGTCAACCTTCTCTACCAAATTTACAAGAGCTTCAAGTTTACCGGAAACCTTACTGCCCCCAACTACTGCTATGAATGGTCTTGTCGGATTATCTATAACTTTATGAAAAAAGTTTATCTCTTTATTCATAAGAAAGCCGACAGCTCTATTTTCCGGCGCAAACTGCTGGGCAAGCGCGTATATGGAAGCGTGTTTTCTGTGGCAAGCGCCAAATGCATCATTGATATAAACATCTGCTAGACTTGCGAGTTCTTTTGCAAAAGCTTCATTATTATTTGTTTCGCCTGCTTCATATCTTAGATTCTCTAAAAGCAATATCTCTCCTGGCTGCAAATTGGCTGCTTTTTCTTTTGCATCAGGTCCTACTACATCATTGGCCATTTTTATTTCATTATCTAATTTAAGTAATTTTCTGAGCCTAAGTTTTACCGGCATTAAAGAATACTTCTCTTCATAAACACCGGGTGTCGGTCTTTCATAATGAGAAGCTAGGATAATTTTACAATCTCTATCCAAGCAATATCTGATAGTAGGCAAGGCTTCCCTTATTCGTCTATCGTCCGTGATATTTCCTTCATCGTCTTTTGGAACGTTAAAATCACATCTTATAAAAACCCTTTTACCTTCTATTTTGATATCTTTTATAGTTTTTGGCATAAAAAATTCTCCTTTAATTACTTCTTGCTTACTAGCACAGCCATATCAACCAGCCTGCATGAGTATCCCCACTCATTATCATACCAGCTAAGCACCTTTACCATATTATCTCCGATAACTTGTATGGTATCCATTGCCACAACCGTACTTGTAGCCTCTCCTATAAAATCGGTAGAAACTCTATATTCATGATCAACTCCCAAAATACCTTTATGTGTTGTAGCACTTGCTGTTTCAAAAGCCTGCTTAACCTCATCAAGAGTGATATTTTTTTCCAAAGTTACAGTCAAATCTACGATAGATACATCAGAGGTTGGAACTCTTATAGATCGACCGTTTAGTTTACCGTTTAGTTTTGGCAATACTTTGCCTATAGCTTTAGCAGCTCCTGTTGTAGTAGGAACCAAATTTGCCGCCCCTGCTCTGCCTTTTCTCATATCTTTTTTACTCGGTTTTCCATCAAGTATCGGCTGCGAGCTGGTATAGCTATGAATTGTTGTCATAAGTCCTTTTTGGATACCAAAAGCATCATCAAGCACTTTTACCAGTGGCGCTAGACCGTTTGTAGTGCAGCTGGCATTTGATACTATACTTTCACCTTTATATTCATTTTCATTTGCTCCTATGACATAAGTTGCAGTGTCATCTTTCGCTGGAGCAGAAAAAACAACTTTTTTTACTCCATTATCAAGAAATGGCTGTACAGATTCGGCAGTTAAGAACACACCCGTACATTCAAGCACAACATGGGCGCCAAATGAAGCAAAATCAAGCTCTTTCGGATCACGGCTATTTAAAATTTTTGCTTTTGTATTTCCCATATAAAGATAGCCGTCTTCAACTTTCACATCATTTCTTGTACCAAAAATGCTGTCAAACTTAAGACCATAAGCTATTTCACTATCGCTACCGCCGCCTGCGTTGAGCGCTACGAGCTCTATATCATCTCTATCGGATATGATCTTTGCAACACATTTGCCTATTCGTCCAAGTCCGTTTATCGCGACTTTTACCGCCATAGTATCTCCTAATTATTATTGTGATAAAATATGAGCAATTTTACTTAAATTAAGGTTATTTTTTGATTAAAGAGCTTAGAGTTGCAATATTTGGCGGAAGTTTTAGCCCCCCCCATTTAGCTCATCAGCTTATTGCTAAAAAAGTTTTAGAAGTTCTTGATGTTGATCTGCTGATCATTTTACCGGCATATCAAAATCCACTCAAAAATAGATCATCAGCTTCACCGGAGCAGAGACTTCAATGGTGCAAAGATGTTTTTAGTGACAAAAAAATAGAGGTCAGTTCATACGAAATAGATAATAAAATATTATATACGTACCAATCTCTTGAGTATTTTAATAAGATTTACGATACAAAATATCTTATTATAGGGGCCGATAATCTGAAAGATTTGGCGAAATGGCGAAATTTTGAGTGGATCAATGATACAATTACATGGATCGTATTCACCAGAGATGAGATTTGCTTGGATACTAGCTTGCTTAAACGATATAAAGTCATAAAGATTGATATGCCGATCAGCTCTACAAAGATCAGAGAAAATGGTGATTTGATATATATCGATGACAAAATAAAGCAGAGCGTAAAAACACAATTAGAAGGAAAATAAATTGACAGATATACAAACTAGAGTTGACCAAATAGTAAAAGTATTGGATGATAAAAAAGCTGAAGATATAGAAGTATTTAATCTCGATGATACTGACTATATAGCAAAAAAAGTTATCATAGCCAATTCACTTGGAGGTAAACATACACAGGCACTTTTTGATCACCTGAAAAATGAACTCAAGCCACTTGGCGAGCAATTTTTAGCTTCTGATGTAAGCGATGAATGGGTAGTGGCTGACTTGGGAGATATTCTAATACACATAATGATACCTCAGTACAGACAAAGATATTCATTAGAAGAGTTTTTAAGCGAACTTGCAAGCAAAAAAAGCGCCCAATAAATCTATTTTATCAGTATTGTAAAAAGAATGGATTGCTTCGTCCCGCCACGCATCGCTCGCGGTTTCTCGCAATGACCGTCATTACGAGCTTCATAGAAGCGCGGTTAATCCAAAGACATATTTTTCATAAATTTAAATAGTTTTTACAGATATCCTCATCAAAACAATATACAAAGCGGCAAAAAAGATGGTCATGGACAAACTCATGATCTGCCCCATGCTCATACCCCAATAAACGATCCCCAGCTGAATGTCTGGCATTCTATAAAATTCAACAATAAACCTCATGGCGCCATAGAGCATTCCGTAAATTGCGATCAGCGAACCGTCAAAAGACTTTTTATTTCTAATTAAAAATAAAATAACAGCTATCACAATGCCTTCTAAAAATGCTTCATATAGCTGCGACGGATGACGAAGGACACCATCTACATATATTCCCCAAGGAACGGTTGTTGTATTTCCGACAAGTTCTTGATTTAAAAAATTCCCTATTCTGCCAAATACATACCCAACAGGAATTCCAAGTGCGCTAATATCCAAAAGCTTATAAACATATTGCTTATTTTTCAATCCGTAAAGAACAGTAGCTATCAAAGCTCCTACAACAGCTCCATGGTAACTCATACCTCTGATGCCTGTAAAATTTCCAACTTCGTCAAATGGACTGAAAATAGCGAGTGGATGGGATATATAGTAATATGAAGGATCATAAAAAAGCACAAAACCTAATCTCGCTCCTAAAATAACGCCTATCTCGACCCATATAAAATAATTATCAATTATATTTTCAGGAACATTGATCTTATCATGAGTATTTATCCATTTTGCAAACCAAAGTGCCGTTACAAGCGCTAATACATACATAATGCCATACCAATGAACATTTATAAAACCTAAATTCAGCGCTACAGGATCAAAATGCTCATATATAGATTGCCAATACTCCATAAAACCTCTTATCACTAATATTTAAGTATTATATCATTTTGGCATTTACATTTAATTAACCTTTTAGGTTTATAATTACATAAAATCATATTGAGGTTTTAGCCGAAACTTTAGTGAGATTAATTGCATGAAGAGCTTTGCTCTGATAGCAAGAAGAAAATATTTAAAAAAAGGAGAAAAAATGCAATTTCCTAAAATACATAAAACCATTATGATATCCTTTGGCGCTATCACAATAATAGGCTCTACATGGCTATACTTTGGAAGTCAAGCCAATGCCAACGAACCGGTATTTTTACAAGCGCCTGCTGCTCCTCAAAGCAGAATTGTTCCAAGTGCGGCTCAAATAGTTTCATTTAACGATATACTTAAAGAACCTATGGGTGCGGTAGTAAACATATCGGTAAAAACAAAAGTTGTCAACAATCAACTTCAAATGATGCTAAATGATCCTTTGTTTAGACATTTTTTCGGTCAAAGATACGGTTCAATTCCTAATGAAAAAGTTGAAAGAGGTTTGGGTTCAGGCGTAATACTGACAAAAGATGGTTTTATAGTAACAAATAATCATGTGATCGACGGAGCGAACGAGATCAAGGTAACATTGCCGAATAGTAAAAAAGAGTATACCGCAAAAATTATAGGCACCGACAAAGGAGCCGACCTAGCCGTAATAAAAATAGACGCTCAAAACCTAAGTCCGATTAAAATGGCAAATATCCAAGATGTAAAAGTAGGCGATATCGTATTTGCGATAGGAAATCCGTTTGGCGTAGGAGAAACGGTAACGCAGGGAATCGTATCGGCATTAAACAAACACGGTCTTGGAATCAATCAATACGAAAACTTTATCCAAACCGATGCTTCTATAAATCCCGGTAATTCAGGAGGAGCTTTAGTTGATAGCAGAGGATACCTCATCGGCATAAATTCTGCAATATTTTCTAAAGGCGGCGGAAATGACGGCATAGGTTTTACTATTCCTGTTGATATGGTAAAAAATATAGTAACTCAAATAGTAAAAAGCGGTAAAGTAAGCAGAGGCTATATGGGGATAAACCTTTCTTCCCTAAATGAAAAATCATCACAATTTTACAATGCTGCAAGCGGAGCTATTGTAGCCGACATCGAAAATGATAGTCCGGCTTCAAAATCAGGACTGCAAAGAGGTGATCTTATCGTAGCCATCAACGGCACAGCAGTTGATTCACCTTCAACATTACAAAGAATCATTGGGGAAAAAAGACCTGCAGAGCAAGTAGCTCTAACAATTGAGAGAGACAAAAAAAACAAGATCATATATCTCACACTGGGAGATAAAGCAAAAGCAATAGCTCAGTTAAATATAAAAGTGAAAGGCTTGAGCTTGGGCTCTATTACTTCCGATATGCAAGAAAAACTTGGATTAATGTCTAAAAAAGGTGCTATAATTACAGAAATTGACCCTGCAAGCATTGGGGCGAATGCCGGTTTTCGAAAGGGGGATGTTATAGTACAGATTGAAAATACGCCTATAATATCGCCGAACGATGCCAAAAAAATGCTAAGCTCAAATATCAAGAAGAGGGTTTATGTGAATCGTCAAGGTGTTATGGGTATAATAATATTATAACATTAAAGGAGTTACTATAATCAAGATACTACTAATAGAAGATGATTTAGAGTTAGCTCAAATTTTAAGCAATTATCTTTCAAAGCATGATATGAAAGTTACGATTGCAGAGGAGCCTTTTATGGGGCTTTCTTTGATCACTCAAAATGAATTTGATCTTATTATATTGGATCTTACTCTTCCTGAGATAGACGGCTTAGAGGTAATTCCAAAAATAAGAGAGATATCAAATATCCCCATTATTATATCCTCAGCAAGAGACGATATAACAGATAAGGTCATAGGGCTTGAGCGAGGCGCGGATGATTATATGCCAAAACCGTATGATCCTAGAGAACTGGTCACTAGAATAAAAACTATTCTTAGACGAACGCACACTATATCTGCGCCAAAAGAATCAGCATCTATTTTTCAAATTGATTTTACAACAAGAATGGCAATATTTAAAAACGAGCTGCTAGAACTAACAGCGGCAGAGTTTGATCTGTTGTCTATTTTATTTCAAAACAAGAACTCTCCGGTATCAAGAGAGCATCTTTTGTACGAAAGTGAACATATTGATGATGAAAGCTCTATAAAAAATATCGATGTTATAATTTCAAGAATTCGTCAGAAATTGTCAAAAATAGATAGTGAACATTCCTATATAAAACCCGTAAGAGGTATAGGCTATATGCTCTCAACGCGTCAATGAAAAACCTTTCAGTAACTTCTTTTATACATATTTTATTTTCATTGGCAATTGCTATTGCTATATCTACTGTTTTTATATTTTTATCGTGGAATAAAAATAAGACAAAAATAGACGAAATGTACCATCATAAACTTATTGCAGATGCATTTTTGTCAAATATCGAATTGGATATGACGGATGTAGAGCTTGATAAACTTTATGACGAATTTAATGTTCAAAATGTAGATCTGCTAAAAACAAAACAAGAGATAGAAGAAGTTGGAACTACAATTTTTGGCGGAGAATCGGCAATCGGAAATATAAAGATCTTCGATACTCCATCGGGACATTATATCTATATTCAAAGACTCGGGTTTAGCCTGATGCTAAAAGACAATCGTCTCAAAAACTATGTTTCAACAATAGCAGTTGGGTTGTCTGTAGTCATAATAGGTATATTGATACTGCTATACTATGCGATACTAAAAAAACTAAAGCCTCTTAAAAAACTGCACCGTGACATCGAAGAGTTTGCCGGAGGCAATCTAAAAAAAAGAATAAGATATAAAAATGATGATGAGATAGGAAAAATTGCTAAAAGTTTTGATAATGCGATTGTGCGTATAAATGATCTAAGCGATTCAAAAAATCTTTTCATGAGAAACATCATGCATGAACTTAAAACCCCTATAACAAAAGGACGGATATTAACAGAATCGATAGATGATGAAAATACAAAAAATATGCTAATAAGATCATTTGATAGAATGAATGAGCTTATAGCCGAACTTGCTACCATTGAAAAATTAACAGCCCAAAATTTTCAGCCGCACTTCGAGATGACAACAATAGATAATGCAATAAAGATAGGTCAAAATCTACTTTTAAACGAAAAAGAGCGCATGATAGAGAATATTGATAATCGTCCTATTTATACTGATATTAAACTTTTAAGTTTAGCGATTAAAAATCTTTTAGATAACGGCATAAAGTATGGTATAGATCAAAAAGTGAAACTTCAAACAACACCGGAAGCTATAGAGATCATTTCAAAAGGCGAAGAATTAAAACATCCGCTAAGATACTATACAGAACCTTTTTCTCAAGGAGAAAAAAGAAATAGCGGTTTTGGGCTAGGGCTTTATATAGTTAAAAATATACTTGAGAAAATAAATTTGAAACTAAAATACAGACATGAAGACGGATACAATGTCTTTATAATCAAGTTAGTTTAAAATCCTTTAAACTTTCCCTTGCCTCTTTTCATGCCACCAGCAAAAAGCAAACATAAGCCCTGGCGTTTTGATAATACTATCATCATAAATAACTTTTCTTGCTTCGTTTACATCGATATAGACTATCTCTATAAACTCATCATCCACACCGCCCCCTGTGCCGACTTTCATGCTCTCATCGACAACTGCATAATACAATATCTGTTTACTCCCGGCAAAACCCACAGATGTGTAAAAAGATGCGATCTTTTCTATTTTTGATACATCTACATCATATCCGCACTCTTCAAATATCTCTTCTTTGGCAATTTGAGGCAAACTCATATCTTTATCTAAAATCCCTGCGCAAAGCTCCAAGCTTATGCCGCTATCATGACCATTGGCATAAGTTGCCGGACGAAACTGACTAACCAACACAAAGCTATTTTTATCTTTATGATATAAAAGAACAGCCACGCTATCATGAGCCTTTACTATCTCCCAACTCTTCTTTACTCCGTCTTGTTCATAGAGCGCCAAAGATGTAAAGACAAATTTTGGATTTTCTAGAGGTTCAAGCGAGAAATTTGTTATATTCATTCAAAATCATCCTCGGAGAGTTTTGCTTTTGTATCGTCATCACTGCTCCAATCATATGTCTGCGCTCCGCTATTTAAACGAGAATTTAACATTTCTCGATATTTACTTGCATTTACAATAGGTATCTTTTTGGTTTCATATGTTTTTGTACTTACAACATCAGCCACGCGATCCAAGATGAAATCAACCGGCGATGACTCTTTTCCTATAACGCTCATAGGATCTATCGGGGAATTGTTTACATATATGCCTAAATGCAAATGAGGTCCGCTGCTTGTTCCGGTATTGCCGCTGTAAGCTATGACATCGCCGCTGCCTACTCTATCCCCTACGTTCGCCCTAAAACCGTCCAAATGCGCATATAAAGACATATAGCCTCCGCTGTGTTGAACTTTTACAACCTTCCCGTATCCGCCGTCATATCCTGCGGATATTACGACGCCGTCGCCTATTGCCATCACAGGGTTTCCTCTTTTAACTCCAAAATCCGTACCGAAATGAGGTCGCACATAATGTAAAACAGGGTGATATCTTCCGTATGAAAAATGTGATGTTATCCTAGGATTCCTAACCGGATAAGCGAATTTTTCGACTTTTGCATCGCTTCTCATATCGACTTTTTTTGTAGTTTGTTTTCCGATGATTGGCTTGTCAATAACATAAGATACGCTCTCAAAAAGCTCATTTCTGCCATTCCCTTCTTCATCAATATATACAAACATCTCTTTGTTTGATTTTGTTATTTTTACTATATGTATCTCTGGACTTTCGGATAAAAATCCTGCAAGAGATTTTTGCGAATAAAGAAATGCTATATTATCGCCTTTAGAGATGCCTGCCAAAAAGCCCTCGAGGGCTTTTTGTAGCTTTTTTGTTAAATTACTATTGTGTGTCCCGCTTGTTATATCACTCCAAATACTATTTTTGATAGTTATATTTCCGATATAAATATCTTCTTTAAAGTTAATAGGAATAATTGAAAATCTAAATTCATTTGTTCTGTTTTTTGCGATTTTTATCTGTAGTGTTGAGCTTATTGGTATGTAAGATTTTACCAGCTTTCCGCTGTCATCTTTTACTTCATAAAAGACTTGACCTCCCCTTATGTCTCCAACAACCTGCTTTTCAAGCTCATCAAGAGATTTAAGAAGATCAAGCGAAACATTATTGATTTGTAAATAATTTGTAAATTTCTGCCCATGTTTCCATTTCTGTTTTGTAACAACATTACCGAAAATCGATGTAGCGATTAAAAATAATAATAAAATGATTCTTGTCATAAAAATTCCAGCTTATCCAAATCCAAAGTACAAAATTATAACCAAAAAAGGTAAACAAGCTATAAATGAGCCAATTTTTAACATTTGGCTAGTATAATCTTATTATAAAACAAAAAAAACAAGGAAAACATATGTTTAAAATATTTATAGGCTTATTTTTATCATTGCCGCTATTTGCGGACTTATTCCCTGCAACAATACAAAGCACAATTATAAACGTGAACAACAATACTCTTCAAGTTTCACCCGCTTTTCCTAAAAACGGCATGAGCGGCATCATCCTTCACACGTACAAAGATGGCGCAAGTCCTGCAACTACGGCGGTTGTACAAAACGATAACGGAACATTGACAACTCTAGATAACCCATTGATGGAAAATAGCAATTTGCCTGAAATTGCTACGAAGGTAGTTGCTGGAGACAAGGTTATAGGCGGATATCTATATGACAATGTACTTCTCCTTGCTCCAAATGAAAATACATATAATGAAATAACATCAAAGTATAAAAAACATTGGATAAATCCTGACAATTACGCTGCATTTATTTCTCAAAAGAAAGACGGCGTTCCAACAAAAGAAAATCTGTCATCTTTTGCAAGGTCTTACCAAGTCGGACTTATAGCGATCGTAAAAAAAGACGGCATTGTTATATATGATCCGGTAAGTGAAAAAATAATCTCTAAAGAGCCATTTGGTATGCAATCACAAACGCAAACACCGTTCTTTAGCCACTTTGAAAAAGTTAGGAGTGGCTGGTTCGGAAGCGTCGTAGACGGCGACTATTATACTCTAATGGAGCAAATAAATTGATAGATATTAAACATATAGATGCTTTAAAGAAGATTGTAGGCAGCGAAAATGTTTATAGCGACAAAGCTCACCTTATCGCATATAGTTATGATGCCACAAGAACAAAATATGAGCCCGATGCAGTCGTTTTCCCAAAAAACGAAGAAGATGTAAGTAAAGTTTTAAAATATTGCAACGAGCATAAAATAGTAATTACGCCAAGAGGTGCAGGAAGCGGTTTTACAGGCGGCGCGCTTCCTGCAAACGGAGGCGTTGTACTAGCGCTTGAAAAATATATGAACAAGATCTTAGAAATTGATATGCAAAATCTTGTGGCGGTTGTTCAGCCCGGAGTTATAAATAAAGATCTGCAAAGAGCGGTTGAAGAAGTTGGACTGTTTTATCCGCCTGATCCTGCAAGTGAAGAGTATTCAACGCTTGGCGGAAATGTAAATGAAAATGCCGGCGGTATGAGAGCGGCAAAATACGGCATAACAAAAGATTACGTTATGGCTATGCGCGCCGTGCTTCCAAATGGGGATATTATAAGAGCGGGCAAAAAAACCATCAAAGATGTAGCAGGATACAACACGGCAGGCATTCTCATAGCAAGCGAAGGGACACTTGCGGTTACAACCGAGATAACGCTAAAGCTTATACCAAAACCTCGTTTTACAAAAGCATATATGGGAATATTCCCTAGTGTTGAAAATGCCATGAATGCCGTTTTCAAATCACTTGCCGCAGGAGCAGATCCCGTTGCGATGGAATTTCTAGACTCACTTGTAGTAAAAGCGCTCAAAGAAAAGATAAAAGTTGACTTGCCTGAAGATGCTGGCGCGCTTCTCATTGGAGATGTTGACGGAAATGTCAGCGAAGAAGTCGAATTTCAGCTAAATACTCTTAAAAGATCATTTGAAGAAAACGGCGCAAGCAGTTTTGTGGTAGCAGACGACGGTAAAGAGCGAGATAAACTTTGGTATGCGAGAAGAAACGCATCTCAATCAATTACGATATATGGTTCAAAAAAATTAAATGAAGATATATCAGTGCCTCGCAGCAAACTCCCAGAAGCACTTAAAGCTATATATGCCGTAGGAGAAAAATACGGTTTTAAAGTTCCATGTTTCGGACACTCAGGGGACGGCAATATACATGTCAATGTAATGGTTGACGGCAGCAATGAAAAAGAGTTGGAGCTTGGACATCATGCGATCGAAGAGATATTTAAACTTGTTGTTGATATGGGCGGAACCTTAAGCGGTGAGCATGGTATAGGACTAAGCAAAGCTCCGTTTATGGAAATTGCATTTAACAAGAATGAATTGGACCTGTTTAGATCTATAAAAAAAGCATTTGACCCTAACAACATTCTTAATCCGGGGAAAATGGGACTTTAAAAACAAACAAGGAGTTACAATGAACGAAAATCTAAAAAAACTCCTTAGAAACTATTATATATTTATAAAAGATTTTTTTTATAAACTTTTCGATGATAAGATCGGCTACTATGCCTCAAGTCTAAGTTGGGATACGATTTTTGCTATAATCCCTCTTATGGCGATTTTCCTTTATATTTTTACGTCAATGCCTATATTTGATCTGTTATTTAAAAAATTTGAAATTTATCTCTTTTCGATCATCGTTCCATCTAATTCAAAATATATATTAGACTCGCTGGAACAGTTTTTAAACAATGCCGATCAGCTTGGCGTGCTTGGATTTATATATGTTATTTTTGCCGTAACACTGTTTTTTAAAACATATGATTATATCGTTAATGACATCTTTGAAACAAACAAAAGAGATTTTTGGAGCGCTCTTAAGATTTATCTGCTGTTTTTATTTATTATATCTGTGGGAATAAGTATATCAACCTATGCATCATTTTTTATAGGAGAAAACATAGAATCCGATTTCTTGATCGATTCATTAATGCCCTTTATTATCACGTGGGGTATATTTTTCATCTCTTATCAGCTGTCACCAAATACGCCCGTTTCTCTAAAGGCATCAATTTCAAGCTCATTTATAGCCTCTTTTGTTTGGTTTTTATCAAAAAAAGCTTTTGTTTTGTATATTTACTATAACCAAACATATACAACCATTTATGGAAGTATTAGTATCGTGTTGTTTTTCTTTTTATGGATATATATATCGTGGGCTATATTTTTGCATGGTATGAGATTTTGTTTTCTTTTAGACAAAGATGAAGAGATAGAGAGAATAGATAAAAGCCGAAGCTAAAAGTATAAAAAATAGATATCTATGAAACATAGAAGCGAGAGACAAAACAGCATAACCTATCAGCAAATAAAGTGGGAATATACTCTCTTTCAGTTCGCTTGGCGCAAAATTCAAAAGCCAAACCAGCCATACATCTAACACTCCTCCAAAACCCACTATGTGTAAAAACATCATGAGAGGATAAAATATGACATAAGCAAGCTCAAGAGGAATTGACAAAAGCTGATACATTGATGTTTGTCCAAATATAGAGTGCACAATGGGCTGCATCAGCAAAAACATAGATATAGGCATTATAAAAAATCCAATCAAATATTTGTTTATATTTTTTGTATGATGAGCCACAAGCATTATATAAAACACTCCTGCGACAGAAAACCAAAAACTGATCGATGCTAAAAATTTTGGATAAATGACCAAAAGAACAGTAACAATAAAAGCCAAAAATGAAAAACTGACAAGTTCAAGTCCCATAATAAGTATCAGCCAACCAAATAAAACCATGGCATACGCGCGTATGAGAGATGGAGAAAAATCTGCAAACCAAACATAAGCTCCCAAAAATAAAAGAGAGATAAGCCCTAGGTCTATAACGGTATATCTATGAGGAAAAAATCTACTCTGAAGCGGTTTGTAAAAAAATGCTAAAATACCAAAAACAACACCCCATAAAATCGTAAGATTAAACCCGCTAAGAGCTATTAAGTGACTTGCCCCCAAAACGATAACTTTGTCTCTTATCTCTTTTGATAACGGTGTATTGAAAAATATAGCCGGATATATATTTGAAGTGAGATTGTCATTATGTTGATTTTTGATATTCTCTACAACCTTGTCTTTGATACTTTTCTCTACAGGAACAACTTCTTTAAGTCTGCTATCTACAAAAAATGCCCCCAAGAATTTTAAAAAAGTTATATTTGAATCCGGAAAAATCTCAACCCTGACTCTTTTTGTATCATGAGGCACAATGTCATATGATTTTGTATAGAATTCCAAACCATTGTCGCTTTGCAGCCTTAAAAGTGTATGTGGATACATGGCATTTGGTTTATTTTCTATACTTAGCGTATTGGCATAGGTAAAATAAAACGGCTTAAGCTTGAATTCCTGATAATCTTTATATACCAATCCGAGCCTTAAAAGCAAAAGCGCCGTAAAAAACAATATTGTCAAAGTAAAAGACTTATTTGTTAAAAAAAATTGCGGCTTTGATATCTTCATCTGATTAGATAGGAGGCAAACTTATGGAGCCCTCTTTTTGGAACTCTACTTCAATACCGTGAAATGTTTTTTTAGTTTTTGAGAGATCGTCCACAAATCTAGTAAAGTTTTTCTGGAACACAAGATCCACAGTACCGGTTGGTCCATTTCTCTGCTTTCCAATGATCAGTTCGGTCTCTTCTTCGGGCTTTTTGACATACTCGCTTTTGAACTCTTTTCCTTCAGCCTTAGCTTTCATCTCTCGCTCTTTTTCTTTTGCCTCCCTATAGACATCATCGCGATAAACAAAAAGGATTATATCGGCATCTTGCTCTATGGCTCCAGACTCCCTAAGGTCACTCAGCATCGGCCTTTTGTTTTCTCTGCTCTCAAGTCCCCTATTTAGCTGAGAAAGCGCAATGATGGGAATTTCAAGTTCACGCGCAAGCTGTTTTAACCCTCTAGAAATATCTGAGATCTCTTGTTGGCGATTGGATGAGTTGCCGCCTTCGCTGCTCATCAGCTGAAGATAGTCAATGAACGCCATGGTAATTTCTGGATGTTTTGTTTTTAATTTTCTAAGTTTGCTTCTCACATGATGAATGGTCACATATCCGCCGTCATCAACAAAAAGTTTTTTATGACCTAACTCATTTGTAGCGCTTACTACTCTAGTCCATTCATCGTCTCTTAGATTGCCTTGCCTTAGGTTTTGCAGCATAATAGATGTTTTAGCAGACAATAGTCTTAGCATAAGCTGCTCTGCCGGCATCTCAAGTGAAAAAAAAGCTACCCCTTCATCTCTCTCTATCGCTTTTAGCGCCATATTTAAAACTAGTGCTGTTTTTCCCATAGCAGGACGAGCCGCAACTATGACCAAATCCCCTTTACCAAAACCGCTGGTTCTATCATTTAGATTTAAAAACCCAGTATCAACACCGATAAGTTTTGAATTACCTTGTTTTTTTCTCTCTTCTATCTCTTTAAGTGTTGATACTATTATATCTTTTGACTCTCTAAAATCATCGTTTATACTCTCTTGCGTTATCTCATAAAGCTTTTTTTCTACCAAGTTCATAACGTCATCACTTGGCAAATTATCCTCTACCGTTACTTTCTTTATCTCTGTAGCAAGCGTTACGATAGCTCTTTTTATGGACTTTGATTTTATTTCAGCAGAATATGCTTTTGTATCTGTTATCGGATTTGACGATAATATCTCCAGCATCAATGTTTCGTCAAATTTGCCGATATCTTGAAGTTTAGATATCAAAAACTCTTCACTGATAGGTTTATCTTCCCTTGCTAATTCATCCATGGCTTTAAAAATATATTGATGAAACGGCAGATAAAAATCTTTAACTTTCAAGCTAACAGCGATATCCTCAAATATTTTCGGATCAAATATGATCGCGCTTAAAACTGCTCTTTCTATATTTAGATTGTACATATGCTCCATCTAATTTGCCTCTTTTATTTTTGCCATTTTTTCTACTTCCTCTACAAACCTGTCTACAAGTTTACTCTCTTCGAGTTTTGCTACAACCTCACCTCGAACCATTACAAGCCCGCTTCCCTTACCATATGCGATCGCCACATCGGCATGCTTTGCTTCGCCTATGGCATTTACCACACAACCCATTACCGACACATCAAGAGGAGTTTTAATATGCGAGAGTCTCTTTTCAACTTCCGCAACCGCGCTTACCAGATCAGCTTCTATCCTGCCGCAAGTCGGACAAGAGATGATATTGATACCGTCCTTTACTCTGCCGCTGTCTTTAAGTATTGCCTTGCCTACTTTTATCTCCTCCTCAAGTTCTCCCGTGATGGAGACTCTCATAGTATCGCCTATGCCGTCAAGCAGCAATGCGCCCAAACCTATCGCGGATTTGATAGTTGCATGGAAAATAGTCCCTGCTTCCGTTACGCCTAAATGAAAAGGATAGTTATTTAGAGGTCTCAGCATTCGATAAGCTTCCACCGTTCTATCCACATCGCTGGCTTTGAGTGATATTTTAATATCAGTAAAATCAAGATCTTCAAGGTATTTTATATTGTACAATGCGCTCTCAACCATGCCTTTAGCAGTTGCACCGTATCTATTTTCAAATTCGCTTTCCAAGCTGCCGGCATTGACACCTATCCTAACAGGCAGATTTCTCTCTTTGCATGCTTTTACTATCTCTTTTATACGGCTTTTTTCGCCGATATTGCCTGGGTTAAACCTGATGCAGTCAACCCACTTGGCGGCTTCTAGTGCAAGACGATAATTAAAATGAATATCTGCGACTATAGGCAGGCTTGAGCGCTCTTTTATAGCCTTAAGAGCAAGCGCATCTTCCATGGTCGGGACTGCAACGCGAACTATATCAGCGCCTGCAAAATGAAGCCTATTTATCTGTTCCACTGTTGATGCGATATCTGATGTATTGCTATATGTCATTGATTGAACAGATATCGGAGCATCTCCACCGACCGCAACACCACCTACATATATTTTTTTGGTTGGATATCTATCTTTCATTGACTGCTTTCACTCTAAATTATTATGATTTTATCACAATTAAGTATAACTTTTCTTTTTATAAAGAAAAGTAACAAAAGAAAAGCGTCATCGTAAGCAAATCGCGACGCACTACTTCTGCGACTTCGCTTGAATTCGTGCTGCTTCTAAGGATGCATACGATGACAAAATTATTTTAAATAATGTAAACACGAAGCACCTTACGAGCGAAGCGAACTCTGAGTGTTTACGCTTTTGGCGCTACCTTTACTAAAAAGGTAGCAAAAAAATACTCTTTAGGCAATTATGAAAAATCAATTGCATCCATATCTATCTTAACACCTGCCACATTAACACTATGCAAAGCCTTCAAAAGCTCTTTTTGAGAGCTTGATTTGACTATTATATGATACCTATATCTATTTGCTATTTTCTCAATAGGAGCTTTGCCCTCTCCCATGATTTCTATTCTATCAAATTCTCGCAATTTTTTACCTATAGAATTAGTTAAATTTTTAGCTTTCTCTTTATCTCTATTTTCAATGATAACTCTAGCTATTCTAGAAAATGGCGGATAAAAAGCCATTTTTCTAAACTCGAGTTCATCTTTAATTAAGAGTTCATAATCACTCAAATACGGCGCAAACTGCTCTTTATACTGTGTTTGTATAAGCACCAAAGCATCTTTGTCCCTGCCGCTTCGTCCCGCTATCTGAAACATCAAACTGCAAGCTCGCTCTTTGGCTCTAAAGTCAGCAAGCCCTAAAATATGATCAATGCCCATGATAACCGAGAGTGTAATATCTGGATAATCATGCCCCTTGCTTATCATTTGTGTACCGACAAGTACATCTATCTCTTTTTTTGACAAACTATCCAGTAAAGAGTCAAGTTTTTTGGGAGTTGTTATGCTGTCTTTGTCAAACTGAGCTATCCTTGCATTTGGCAAATTTTCACCTATTATCTCCACCGCCTCTTTTGTGCCTATCCTGTTCGAGACAAGAGGCTCATATCCACAAGTTGTACATTTGGTGATTATTGCTTCACTATATCCGCAGTAATGGCATCTTAAGTGGCGGCTATCTCTATGCAGTGCCATACCGACTGAACAAAACGGGCATTTGTGGGTATCTCCGCATGCCGGGCAGTGTAGATATTTAAAATTGCCTCGTGTCGGCAAAAACAGGATAACTTGTTCGCCATTTTTTAGCGTTTGTGTTACGGCGCCCAATATGTGGTTATTTATGCTATCTCCGCCAATGAACTTATATGTTTTATCACTTTTGTTATAAGTGACCTTTAGTCTCACAATGGGATAATTTATATAAGATCCCAAAGACGGAGTAGCGCTGGCCAATATTACTTTGGCATCTAATTTTTCAGCCATCATCACAGCAACATCTCTAGCGTGATACCTAGGAGTTGTCATAGCCTTATAGCTATCATCATGTTCTTCGTCCACTATGATAAGTCCCACATTATCCAAAGGCGTAAAAAGAGCTGACCTTGCCCCTGCTACAATTCTAACTTTGCCGCTATAAATTCCATCCAATATATCTAATTTTTGTTTTTTGGATAACTTAGAATGCCATAAAACTATTTCTTCGCCAAAATATTTTGTAAGTCTTTTTTTCATTTGCGGCGTTAGGGAGATTTCTGGCATAAGCAGGATCACATTTTTACCTTCTTGCAAAGCATCTGCTATAAGATGAATGAAGATCTCTGTCTTACCGGAACCCGTCACGCCAAAGAGGAGTGATCTTTGATGAGTTTTTATCTCATTAAGAGCATCAAATTGAGAATTTGTGAGTGTGGGTAGAGAGTGAATGGTTGTTGGTTGGTAAATACCGTCATCGCGAGATGAAAAGCGTTTAGCAAACGATAACTGCTTATCGTTTGTAGCTTTGGAACCGAAACGGTCTTTACGAAGTGAAGCTGTGTAGGCAAAGTCGCGGCGATCAACATTTTTAATAATAGATTGCTTCACCTCGTTTGCAATGACAGTTTCACTCATACACTTCCTAAACGGTACAAAAAGCGCCAAAGCTTCTGAAATAGTAGAAAAATAGTATATTGATATGAACTTGGCAATAATGAGCTGCTTTTGGGTATAAAAGTGTGGGGTTATTTCTAAAATTTCAGAGGTTTCAAACTCGGGCTTTTTTACTTCCTCAAGAACCACGGCACTTTTAACCGTACTTTTGACTGGAACTTTTACCACAGTACCTATCTCAAGTTTCGCTTCACTTGCATAGGTTAACAACGGAGCCGATGATTTTGATAATGCTAAATGAAAATAGTATATAGAGTGTCCTAAAATATGGTTTTACAAAATAATGTTTTTAACTTGTTCATAAATTCATCATTGACAGAGGCTAATTTTTTATCTATGATACTTGAATCCAATGTAAAACACTTATCATATTTTACAAATGATATAAGCTTTAACTCACCGCTTGCTATTTCACTTTTATTTATTAGCATCAAATTATTTTGAGTTGATCTTGATGTAATCTGAAAACATACTATGTCATTTAAACTGCTTTCATCGGATATGATCAAAACGGGTCTTTTTTTAGAATTTGCAAGATCAGTAAAAGGAAAATTGATAAGAACAATATCTCCTTTTTTATAACTCATCCCAAGCCTTATCTGCATCATTGTCCCATGTTTTTTCCATGGATATATTTTGAGCTTTTATAATATCATTTTTGCTATTATTTTGGATTTTTTTTTCATGTTTATCTGAAAAACTATTTTTTGACTCTAATATCTTGATATTGCTTCCATATCTATTTAAAAACAGTATAAAATCATTAACAAAAGAATCCTGTACTTGTATTGTAAATCTTTGCATGACCAAACTCCTTCACTGCAATTTAATAAATTATTATATCACAAAATCTATTTGTGAGTGTGGGTAGAGAGTGAATGGTTGTTGGTTGGTAAATACCGTCATCGCGAGATGAAAAGCGTTTAGCAAACGATAACTGCTTATCGTTTGTAGCTTTGGAACCGAAACGGTCTTTACGAAGTGAAGCTGTGTAGGCAAAGTCGCGGCGATCAACATTTTTAATAATAGATTGCTTCACCTCGTTTGCAATGACAGTTTCACTCATACACTTCCTAAACGGTACAAAAAGCGCCAAAGCTTCTGAAATAGTAGAAAAATAGTATATTGATATGAACTTGGCAATAATGAGCTGCTTTTGGGTATAAAAGTGTGGGGTTATTTCTAAAATTTCAGAGGTTTCAAACTCGGGCTTTTTTACTTCCTCAAGAACCACGGCACTTTTAACCGTACTTTTGACTGGAACTTTTACCACAGTACCTATCTCAAGTTTCGCTTCACTTGCATAGGTTAACAACGGAGCCGATGATTTTGATAATGCTACTTGGTAGTAAAATATAATAAGCCTTTAACAATTTTGCTCTAAGATATTTTCGATCGTACTTTTCAATTTTGGTATATGAACCCTTATTATGTCCTCGATTATAGCTTTATTGACGCCTTCATAGGTCATGCGCTATAAAATTTCTTACATCATATGTGCCTTTTATGGGCAACAATTCTCTATAAGCGCTATCTCTCAATTTATTAAGTGTTTCGCCGATTTGAAGCAAACACATCAATGATGCATCAAATGCCATTTTATTATTTAACATATCATGCGCATTTAAAAAAGACTCCTTGTACAAAACCAAGTCGTCTATTTTTTCTAATATAAATATTAATTTCTCATTTATGCTAGACATAGATTACATCTTTTAGTGCAAATTTTTTAAAAGTTCTACTATTACTATCTATAGTTGCCAGATCTACATCATGCCCCAAGTCTTGTTTTAATTCATTTCTTATCTCATTTATTTTAGCAAATGCTTCAAAACCACCATATTTTTGAATAAACAAAGGCTTTATATCATACAAAAGATCGATATCACTGTTTTTAGTCTCTTTGCCTTTGGCGTATGAGCCAAATACTCCTATTATTTCAAATCCATCTTTTATAAGTGATAATTTTTTTTCTTTTATTTTAGATAATAATATTTTATTCATTTTTTTATCCTAATTGATTATAGGCTTATTATATCACAAAATCGATTTATCTCGTTCCCACGGTCTCCTTGGGAATGCATACTGAATTCTAAAACGCCGATATACACTCCCACGCAGGAGCATGGGAGCGAGAGAAACTCACACACTTAAATCAAATTACTGTGTAAGCTTTTGACAATTCTCATCATCTGTGTCACAAGTGAACCGCCCGTCATAATTTCCTCCTGCATCTTGCAAAGAAAACGCAACAGTTCCGCCAACTCCTGTTGGCATTCTATAGGTGTATGTCGGCGCAGCTGCAGCCCAACATCCCGTATCAGCTGCATTGGCACAAGCTGCTACAGAACCCTCAAGAACCGTTCTGCCGGTATCTCCGCCTGCGCCATTACCAAAAGTAGAAAATGCTCCATTGCCATCTGCATTAAGTGAATCTACCGGCGCAAAATCACCTCTTAAAACCCTAAGTTGTCTCTCGGTTGAAAGCGCTGCTCTAACAGATGCTACAGTTGCTGTTGCCTTTGCTATCTCTGCATCATCCCTTGTGGCAACAAGTCTCGGAACAGCAATGCTTGCAAGTATCCCTATAACGACTATAACCATAATAAGCTCAACCATTGTAAATGCTTTTTTCATCCCTAACTCCTTTTTTATATTATATAATTTCAAATAAATAAAAATATGCTTATCTAGTTACCGAAATCCTGCCAAAGTCAAAAACCTGCTTTGAGCCATCTCTTGCTATTAGCCCATTCTTTATCGCCGATTCTCGAACAACATTCAAAATACTATCAGGGCAACGGCTCTCGCTTTTTGCCTCTACATCCAATGAAATATTTCCATCCCCCGCTTCATCTGTTATCGTGAAACAATCAAGATCGTTATCAGCGGCTGTAATTTTTGCAGCATCCAAACTATTTTTTGCAGTATATTCCATACCCAAATTATAAACTGACTGTTTTGCGGACTCAAGCTCTTTGGATATTTTAGCATCATCCCTTGTTGCCGATAATCTCGGTACTGCAACTGCTGCCAAAATACCTATAATTACTATCACAAATACAAGCTCAATCATTGTAAATCCATTTTTCATACACAACCCCTCTATCTAAAAAATGATTTTAGCTTACAAATTTATTATATCATATATTTAAAAATTAGAATTACATTTTTAAAAAAAATAATTAAAATCAACACACATCAAATAAGATAAAAAATACAAAAGAATAAAAGAAGTTATAATAAATGCGAGAGGAACAAAGGAGAAAAGTACTCCTTTGTTTTGAAAGATTATCTTACTATGTTGCTTCCACTAAATGTGAATACTTTTTCAGCGCCAGCAGCTTCTGTAAGACCATTTTTTTCTGCTTCTACTTTTAAAGCATCTTCAACTTCAGTAGGACATCTTGTAGCATCTTTTGCTGCAACAGCAAGAGTAAGATTTCCTTCTCCCACAGCTGCTTTTGCAACCGTAAAGCAGTCAAGACCATTATCTGCAGCTGTAACAGTTGCATCCTCCAATATACCTTTTGCAGTATATTCCGCACCTAGATTACTAATAACTTGTTTTGCAGAAGATAATTGTGCAGATATTTTTGCATCATCTCTAGTTCCCATCATTCTTGGTACTGCAATAGCAGCCAAAATCCCTATAATTACGATTACGAAGATCAACTCGATCATTGTAAAACCTTTTCTCATAATAACTCCTTTGAAAAATAAAATTTCGGATAAACGATAAACTCCTATATCCTGATTTAAATTATAATACTTTTTATAAATAAATGTCAAGTATTTATGAAATTATTTTTAAATAATAAAGTTTATTTGTATAATCACTTTATTCGATCTCGTCCATAAGGGCTTTTATATTTTCTTCATACTCAAAATACTCTTTTGAAATGGTCAAAAAAGCTTTGAGTAACTTATCGGGGCGATTGTCTTGATCTGTAAAAATATCATTTTTGTTAAAAATATCAAGAACAAATTTTGCAAACTCTTCTTCAAGCGCAAACTCATATCTCGTACCCGCAATAGTAACAGAAACTTTTTTAAAATCTTTCTCCATCATCTACCCCAGTAAATCTTCTATTTTTGCTATGATAGACTCTATCTCTTCATCTTTTTCTGCCAATTCACTCTTCAGAGTATCTATCTCTTTTTGCATCTGGGATATAGTTGATACAAGCTCTTCGTTTTTAGACCTTAACTCATCTTGAGATGCTTTTAGTGTTGCTATCTTTTCACTCAGCTTTTCAAGCGCGCTCATTTTCTGCCTTTGGTTTGATCTGTTATATTTGATATAATAACATAAATTATTTAAGTGTGTGTTGTGGGTGAGTATGGGTGTGAGTGAGTGAAAAATAAAATGACAAAAAAATATAA
Organism: Sulfurovum sp.; assembly: GCA_020721345.1. GTDB lineage: Bacteria > Campylobacterota > Campylobacteria > Campylobacterales > Sulfurovaceae > BN30871. Next base: position 17,531 of record DYMX01000010.1, on the reverse strand, counting down.
ATTGAAATAAAGAACCATATAATGAAAAAAAAAGATTTTGAACTAAGCTGCGCATATACGCCCTCAGGCGATCAGCCCGAAGCCATTGAAAAACTTGTAAATTCTATCACGAGCGGCAATAGATACCAAACCCTTCTTGGAGTTACTGGCTCAGGTAAAACATACACGATGGCTCAGGTCATTCAAAAAACAGCCAAACCGACCCTTATCATGACGCACAACAAAACTCTAGCTGCTCAGCTGTACAGCGAGTTCAAAAGCTTTTTCCCGCAAGCCCATGTAGAGTATTTTATAAGTTATTATGACTACTATCAGCCTGAAGCATACATCCCAAGGCAAGACCTTTTTATAGAAAAAGACAGCTCCATAAACGAAGAGCTGGAGAGATTGAGATTAAGCACCACGGCATCACTTCTAAGCCACAAAGATGTAATTGTAATCGCATCGGTTTCGGCAAACTACGGCTTAGGATCGCCTGAGGAGTATAGCTCCATAGTACAAAACCTTGAAGTCGGCTCATCATATACCCAAAAAGAGTTATTGCTTAGACTTGTAGAGATGGGCTATGGGCGAAATGACAACTATTTTGACAGAGGTGATTTTAGAGTAAACGGTGATATCGTGGATATCTATCCCGCTTACAATGAAGAGGCGGCTTTGAGAGTTGAATTTTTTGGCAATGAGATAGAAGATATGTACTATTTTGACACGCTCACAGGCGAAAAAGATGGCAGGGTAAAAGAGTTTACGCTATATGCCGCAAATCAATTTATAGTTGGAAAAGAGAAACTTGCCATTGCTATGAAAAATATAGAAGAAGAGCTAGCATCTAGACTTGCATTTTATGAAAAAGAAGGTCGCATGGTCGAGTATACAAGGCTCAAACAACGAACAGAGTTTGATCTAGAGATGCTTGAAGCAACCGGAATTTGCAAGGGAATAGAAAATTACTCAAGACACTTAACCGGTAAACAAGAGGGAGAAACTCCATATTCTTTACAAGATTACTTTGAAGCAATGGGCGAGGACTACCTGCTCATAGTTGATGAATCGCATGTGAGCTTACCTCAGTTTCGCGGAATGTATGCTGGGGATAGAAGCAGAAAAGAGGTACTTGTAGAGTATGGCTTCAGGCTTCCAAGCGCGCTTGATAATCGTCCTTTGATGTTCGATGAATTTATCAACAAAGCCCCTCATTATCTCTTTGTTTCAGCAACTCCTTCAAATTGGGAGATGGAACACTCAAGCGTAGTCGCCGAGCAAGTTGTAAGACCGACAGGACTTTTAGATCCCCCTATCGAAGTGGCGCCAAGCACAAATCAAGTAGAACATCTATACGATGAGATGAAAAGCGTCATTGCAAGAGGTGAAAGAGTTTTAATAACCGTACTCACCAAAAAAATGGCGGAAGAGCTTACAAAATACTACAACGACCTTGGGCTAAGAGCCAAATATATGCACTCTGATCTTGATGCTATAGAGAGAAATCAAATAATTAGATCATTGCGTTTAGGAGAGTTTGATATACTCATAGGTATCAACCTGCTTAGAGAGGGGCTTGATCTGCCTGAAGTCAGCCTCGTTGCAATTCTTGATGCCGACAAAGAAGGATTTTTAAGATCTCTTACTTCACTTATTCAAACATCAGGGAGGGCTGCTAGAAACTCTAACGGCAAGGTTTTAATGTATGCCAATCGCATGACAAATGCTATGAAAGAGACGATAGAGATAACGTCACAAAGAAGAGAAAAGCAGATCGAATACAATAAACTTCATAATATCACACCTCGCACTACCATAAGAGAACTCGATACCAATCTAAAGCTTGAAGAACACGGTGAGATATTTGATAAAAAAAGCAAACTTGACAAGATGCCAAAGAGTGAGAGACAGAAACTAATGAATGAGCTAAAAACAAAAATGCTAGTTGCTGCAAAGAGTTTGGAATTTGAAGAAGCTGCAAGACTTAGAGATCAAATAGCAAAAATTAAAAATCTATAACTTAGTAAAAATAGAATATAATTTTATATAAATAAATTGACACAAAATACTATGTAAATATGGATTGCTTCGTCATAAACTCCTCGCAATGACTGTCATTGCGAGCTTCAAAGAAGCGTGGCAATCTAATAAGTTTTTGTGTCAATTTATTTAACATCAAGGAGGATATTTTGTCATTAGTACTAGCAAGAAAATATCGTCCTAATCTCTTTTCTGACCTAATTGGTCAAGACTCCATCTCCAGCACACTTTCACTTGCGCTTGATTCAAAAAGACTATCTCATGCATATCTTTTTTCAGGATTAAGAGGAAGCGGTAAAACATCAACTGCAAGAATTTTTGCAAAAGCGCTTATTTGTGACAAAGGAGAAACATCCGCTCCTTGCAACGAATGTCCAAATTGTATCATGGCAAACGAAAACCGCCATATGGATATCATCGAAATGGATGCTGCGAGCAATAGAGGGATCGATGACATAAAAGAGCTCATAGAACATTCCAAATATAGACCATCAAGCGCGAGATATAAGATATTTATCATAGATGAAGTGCATATGCTAACTCCTCAGGCATTCAATGCGCTTTTAAAAACGCTTGAAGAACCTCCGCCATTTGTTAAATTCATTTTAGCAACAACTGATCCCCTTAAACTTCCTGCAACCATACTTTCTCGTACGCAACACTTTAGATTTAAAAAAATACCACATAACCTTGTAGTAAGTCATCTTGAGTATATTTTAAATCTTGAAGGCATAGGGTACGAGAATGATGCTATAGAAATAATAGCAAGAAGCGGCGCAGGGAGCCTCAGGGATTCTTTGACACTATTGGATCAAGCTATCGTATATAGTAAAAATTTTGTTGATGTAGCCACTATCACAAGCATGCTAGGCATCATAGAACCGAGTCATCTAAAAAATCTTATCTCTTCGATCCTGTCAAAAGATTTGGAAAAAATGAATGAATTTATAAAACTCGCCTCAGAATATGAGTGTGAAATAATACTTGATGAGCTTACGCTTTTTATCAAAGATATGATGTTTGCACACGATAAGCTTCTTTCACCACTTATAATTGAGCGTTTCTTTAGGGTTATAGCAAACTCGAAAGAACTCTTAAAACTTGGTTCAGATGGTGACTTTGTTTTATATTTGACACTGTTTAAAATGATGGAATCACTCGAGCTAAGAGATATTGATTCACTCATAAAAGAGTTGCAAAAGGATATACACTTAATGCCGAAAACTCAAACTTTGCCATCCTATGTCATTGCGAACGAAGTGCGGCATGAAATCTCGCAGAGCTCTGCTCAAGGTCAATCCACTCAAATAGACTGCCGCGATGATAAATCATCTCGCAGTGACGAAAATATTAGCGCCTCAACAGTTTCACAAACCCACGCCCAAACTCAAACACACACCCAGATTTACACACAAAATACAACTCATCAAAAGCTTTTCAGTGATTTGGTGGCAAAGATCTATGATAGAGATTTTGTTCTTGGCAGTTGCTTTGAGAGAACAACTATTTTTGATAAATTTGAGGACAATACGCTTTACTGGATATCAAGCGCAAACGATGACGACAAGGAAAAACTAAAAGCCGGTTTTGGAGTTATTAGAAAATTTGTTCAAGATATTTTTGGAAGCACAACGCAAATAAAAAATACACCTTTAGCGCAAAAACAAAATTTTGATGAAAGTCCAAAGTTGAATGCGCAAAAGATAGAAGACAACAGAAAAGAAAAAGATGAATGTGCAAATGAAGTCGGCTCAATGATAGAAGATATAGAGATGCCAAGCTCATGCATCATGCCCGAAGCTGCAAACGAAGCAGGGAAAGAAAAAAATCCCGAGGATCTCATGAATGAGCCGATGGTAAAAGAAGCCATTGAACTTTTTAGTCCAAAAAAAGTTACAGTTGTGCAAAAGATATAGTTTTAAAAAACTATATCAAAATAGCGTTAGTAGCTATCATATTTCCATTATCAAAAAGCTTCACTTTTTTTGCATTAAAAGTATGTCCGTTTGCGTCCAAATCAAATATGATCATTTGCAGTATAGCTCTGCAATCTTTCGGAACATCAAAATACTCGCCGACCCCACTTAAAAATCTTTTTATCGGGGCTTTTACGTCCATACCGATAACACCATCCATGCACCCCGTTAAGCCAACATCGGTAACATAACAACATCCATCCGCAACCATAAGATCATCTGTGCCTATATGCGTATGAGTGCCGATAATGGCGCTCACGCGTCCCTTTAATATATGTAAAAGCGCATTTTTTTCACTTGTTGCTTCGGCATGCATATCTATGATTATATGCTTATATCCGCTATTTTCCAACTCGTCAACGGTTTTGATGATTTTTGTAAATGGATTATCCACCATCGGCATACAGTAATGCCCCATCAAATTAATAACCGCTATTTTTGTACCTTTTACCATTGCTTCAAAAATACCCTCTCCGACAGTTTCATCCGGATAATTTATAGGTCTGATGATAGGAAGCGAATCAAAAAGCGCTAATATCTCTTTTTTATCAAAACTGTGATTTCCGCCTGTCATTACATCTATACCGCAATCAAAAAGCTCAGACGCATTTTTAGCGCTCAATCCAAATCCGTGACTTGCATTTTCATAATTAGCAATAACAAGATCTATGCCGAAATCAACTTTGAGCATAGCTAGATTGGCGGCTATCATATCTCGCCCCGGTTTGCCGACTATGTCGCCGATAAAGCCAATGGTCATAAGACTTCCTATTTAACTTTTCCGGCAAATGGAATAAGCGCGCTTGCCCAAGTAAGCCCGCCGCCAAATGTATCAAGCAGCATAAGCTCACCCTCTTTTAGTCTGCCTGACTCAAATATATCATTTATTGCCATAGGAATTGAGGCTGCAGATGTATTTCCGTACTTTTGAACTGTAAGCACTACTTGATCTTCTCTCATGCCAAGCGCATCACCGACTGCTTTAATGATACGATAATTTGCCTGATGAGGAATAAAATATTTTATTTGGGAAGATTCTATATTGTTATGTTCAAGTATATCTACAACATCTTTAGTTAATGTTTTAACGGCAAGCTTAAATGTTTCATTGCCTTTCATTTGAACAAAGTTCAATTTTTCATCTAACATTTTTTGATTTGCAGGATGAACCGAGCCTGGAGCAGGAGTCACTAAAAAATCTGCGTATGAGCCGTCAGCGCTTGCATGTATATCTATAAATGCTTCGCTTTTATCTGTAGTTGCGCTAATAACAGCCGCGCCTGCGCCGTCACCGAATAATATACAAGTGCTTCTATCCGTATAATCAACGATCGAGCTAAATTTTTCGGCTCCTATCACAAGAACATTTTTTTTCATTCCGGACTCCACAAAAGCTTTCGCTATTGATAGTCCGTAAACAAAACCGCTGCAAGCTGCGCTTATATCAAATGCTTGAACATTTGAAATTCCAATTTTATCGCTTATGATACAAGCCGTTGACGGCATATTGAAATAATCAGGCGTAACTGTCGCGCAAACTACAAGATCTATATCTTCCTTGCTAAGCCCTGATCGCTCAATAGCAGCACGAGCCGCCATAGCACCCATATCACTTGTTGAAATATGCTTATCGGCAATACGTCTTTCTTTGATCCCTGTTCTTTTTACTATCCATTCATCGGTAGTATCTACCATTTTCTCTAAATCACTATTTGATAAAATTTTTTCAGGCGCATATGCTCCAATAGATCTAAAACTAGCATATACGGCCATTACTTTATCCTTTTACTTGTCTATATTGTTTGTTAGCAGCAATTCTATTGTATTGTTTACGTTTGAATCACAGTAATTTATGGCTTGAAATATAGCATTTTTAATGGCTTTGGCGTTTGAGCTTCCATGCCCTATGATAGCGCATCCGTCAACTCCCAATAACGGAGCTCCGCCGTACTCTGCATAGTCAATTTGTTTTTTCAGATTAGCAAATACTTTTCTTTTCATCAGCATAGCGCCCAGCGTTGCCGGAAGTGATTTTCTGATATACTGCTTCATAAATGCAAAAATAGTAGACGCTACGCCTTCGCTTGTTTTAAGCAAAATATTTCCGGTAAATCCATCGCATACGACGACATCGACATGTCCGTTAAATATATCGCGACCTTCTACATTTCCTATGAACCAATCAAACTTTTTTAGCATAGGAAATGTCTCTTTTGTAAGATCATTCCCTTTGCTCTCTTCTTCGCCGTTTGCTAAAAGTCCTACTCTTGGATTTTCGATACCCATAACACTTTTTGCATAAGCTTCTCCCATAATGGCAAATTCATATAGATTTTGCGGTTTACACTCAACAACTGCTCCGACATCAAGTACTAAAGTTTTATTTTTGCCAAGGCTTGGCATAAGTGTAGCAAGCGCGGGCTTTGAAATATGCGGAAGCCTGCCTATTCTAAGAGTTGCTGCTGTCATAGTCGCTCCGCTATGACCTGCTGATACTACGGCCGACGCATTTTTTCCTCTTACAAGCTCGACAGCTTTATATATAGATGATTCTTTTCTTTTTAGTACATCTGTTGATGAGTCGCTCATGCTTATCACATCACTAGTGTGAATTATTTCAACTTTATCATGATAGTATTGTGGTAAAAATGAGAGTATTTGAAACTTATCGCCAACCAAAATAGGGATAAATCTTTTCTCTTCAAGAGCTTGTACTACACCATCTATAATAGGCTCGGGACCGAAATCCCCGCCCATAGCATCTATTGCTATTTTTATCATTTAGTTTGCTTTATACTCGCCGGTAGTCATGTTCATATGGTGAGGCATTCTCCATGTTCCATCTTTGTCTTTTATGGGCATTGGAAGAGTCAACTTGTAGTGTGTTCTTCTTTTTGCTGATCTAGTTTTACTAACTCGTCTCTTAGGTACTGCCATTTAATTATCCTTTTATTTAAATTTCGACTTCAAATTCTTCTATACCATCACATTTTTGGCAATAATGGTATGAACTTTTTATAGAATCTATTTCACTTTGAAGCATATACTCCAAATCAATAGTTCCATTTAAAAACTCTATTATATCCAAATTATCCTTGTTTTGTCTGGCTTTTTGACTAAGCTCTAGGTTTATGGGCTGCTCTATAGCGGTTTTAAAAACTATGCCGCATCTATCACAACACACTTCTAGATTCCCATTTAGCTCACCGTTAAGCTTGACCGTATTGAAATCGATCTTACTTAATGTGCCGCTAAGTACAACATCATCCAGCGCTAGACTAAATGATTTTGGAGTTGCGCTTATTTTGTCAAATGAGATTTCCACAAGAAATTCCGCTTAGCAAATCTCTTCAGGCTTAAAGAAGAATGCTATCTCTTTTTTAGCATTTTCCAAAGAGTCGCTTCCGTGAACAGCATTTGCATCTATACTGTCTGCAAAATCTGCTCTTATTGTACCTGCTGCCGCTTCTTTTGGATTTGTTGCGCCCATAAGATCTCTATTTTTTGTCATTGCATTTTCACCTTCTAATACTGAAACTACAACCGGTCCAGAGATCATAAAGCTAACCAACTCACCATAGAAAGGTCTGGCTTTATGTACTTCGTAGAAAGCCTCTGCTTGTTCATGAGTGAGTTGAAGTTTTTTTGTTGCTGCAATTCTTAGTCCTGCATCTTCAAATCTACTTAAAATTTTACCTATAACATTTTTAGCAACTGCGTCAGGTTTAATGATCGATAATGTTTGTTCCATTTTACTTTATCCTTGTTTGTTTTTCCCTGTTTTATTTTAAAAATAACTGTTTGGGATTTTCGAGGCATTATTATACATAAAAGATGATTAAAAATAAATTGAAGATAAAAAAACTGCCACGAGATGTGGCAGGCAGGCATTTACTCTACTACTGGAGTGCCTTTTGATTTTCTGTTTTCGCTTACCGGCATACCGTCAGTTGCGTCATCCCATTGGATACAACCCTCAGTTGGACATGCTTCTGCGCATGCCGGAGTATCGTGATATCCAACACATTCTACGCATTTATCAGCATAAACATAATAGATCTCTTCACCAGTCGGGTTCTCATCCTCATCAACGATCGCTTCAACCGGACACTCATCTATACATGCACCACAGTTGATACAGGTATCTGTAATCATTACAGCCATATTGTTTTCTCCTTAAATCAATTTCGAATACCACTATATCAAATCTTTTTTAAAAATTTTCTTTATTTTGTATAAATTCTTTGGCTTTTTTCAAATATGTTTCTTAACACATACTTATAGAATGATTGACTATGGGTAAATAGGAGATAAAAGAGGGTGTAAAGTCTAGATTTGATGTTTTAAATCATATTTAAAAACATTTTATTTAGCTATACACAACTCATATGTTTAGACTAGTATCTATCGTTGAAATTTCTTCTTGGTCTATTGTCTCTTGAACCGGTGTTTTCTCTTGGTTTTGCTTCGTTGATCCTAAGCGTTCTGCCATCAAAATCTTTACCGTTTAAAGAATCTATTGCCTCAAGAGCCGCTGCATCGTCATTCATTGTTACAAAACCAAAGCCTTTTGCTCTTCCTGTTTCTCTGTCTGTGATAATTTTAGCAGATGCGACTTCACCGTATTGCTCAAATAAATTTTTTAGTGACTCGTCTGTTGTTCCATAAGATAAATTTCCTACATAAATTTGCATATTGTTTTCCTTTTATTTTTGATTGGCATAATTGATTTTAAAATCCATAGAGCAAAACGCTCTTTATATCTTAAAGTACTCTTTTATGTCATTAACTCTATTTAGCATCTCCCAGCCAAAACCTTGATCTTCTCTTCCAAAATGTCCATAAGCCGCCGTTTTACGATAAATTGGCTTAAGTAGATCGAGTGCATTTGTGATACCTTTCGGAGATAGATCAAAAAGTTCCTCAACACATTTTGTAATATCCGCTTCATCTATGCTTGAAGTGCCATGTGTGTTTATATAGATCGAAACCGGCCGTACGACGCCAATCGCATATGCCAGCTGTATCGTTGCTTTATCGCAAACGCCCGCAGCAACTAAATTTTTAGCGATATGTCTTGCCGCATACGCTGCGCTTCTATCGACTTTTGTCGGATCTTTACCGCTAAATGCCCCACCACCGTGAGGACAACTTCCGCCGTATGTGTCCACTATGATCTTTCTGCCTGTTAGTCCGGCGTCGCCTTGAGGACCGCCTATGACAAATCGTCCTGTCGGATTTATGTGGTATTTGATACTGTCATTTAACATATGCGTTGGAATTACTTCTTTTATAACCTCTTGCATAATAGCATCTTTGATAATATTTTCAGGAATATCATCATGATGCTGCGCCGATACTACGATCGTATCAATGCCGACCGGTTTACCGTTTTCATAAATAACGCTAACTTGCGCTTTACCGTCAGGTCTAAGAAACGGTATCCTGCCGTTTTTTCTAACTTCGGCTAATTTTGATGTCAATCTATGCGCTAAAGATATAGGCAGCGGCATAAGCTCGCTTGTTTCATTACATGCGTAACCAAACATAAGTCCTTGATCTCCTGCGCCTATCTCTCCGCAGCTTTTATCAACGCCTTGATTTATATCTGGGCTTTGTTCTCCTATGCCATTAAGAACCGCTGCACTTCTATAATCAAATCCAAAACTTGCATCGGTATAGCCTATCTCTCTTATAACTTCTCTTGCGATCTCTTGCATAGGGCAATAGGCTGTAGTTTTAAGCTCTCCCGCAATTACGCAAAATCCATTACTGACAAGTGTTTCGCATGCAACTCTGGCATTAGTATCTTTTGATAAAATATCATCTAATATAGCGTCGCTTATCTGATCGGCCATCTTATCTGGATGACCCTCAGTTACAGACTCGCTAGTAAATATATATCTACTGCTCATATATTTCCTTCTAAAGTTTTTTTAATCTTTTGCGACAACTGCAACGGAGTTAATCCTAAAGAATACTCAACATCGCTTGTTGCTCCATGAGTTATAAAAGTATCATCATACTCAAAAGTTACTAAATTTATATCATTAATTCTTGAAACATTTAAAAATTCCAATATTGCAGACCCTACTCCGCCTATTTTTGCGCTATCGCTAAAGACAAACCAGCTTTTGTGAGTTTTGCTTAAATTCATCAAAACCTCACCATCTAACGGTTTAACAAATCTCAAATCCACAACAGTTGGAGTAAAATCAACCAACTTTTCAACTTCTATAGCCCTGCCAACGCCGTTACCGTATCCTATAAACGCTATATCGCTTCCATCTTGTAAAACAACCGATCTGCCCAAAATAAAAGGCAAAGAAGCGCGATCTTGCGCAATAAATGCGCCTCTTGGATACCTAAATGCGCAAGGTGTTCTCATCTCTTTTGCAAATTCCATAGAGAGCATCATGGTTGTTTCATTATATGGAGCAAAAATCGTCATATTTGGAATAGCTCTCAAAAATGATATATCAAATACTCCTTGATGAGTTTCACCGTCTTCTCCGACGATCCCACCTCTATCGATCGCAAAAACAACACCTACATCCATTAGGGCAACATCATGAATAAGCTGGTCATATCCTCTTTGTAAAAATGTAGAATACAAAGCGCAAAAAGGTTTAAAACCCTCTTTTGCCAATGCGCCACACTGAGTGACCGCATGCTGCTCTGCTATCGCTACATCCCAAAATCTTGTCGGATACTCTTTCATTGCTATATCAAGCCCTGTTCCGCTTGGCATAGCTGCTGTGATACCGACAACTTTTTCATCTTTACGTGCAAATTCGAGCAGAGTTTCACCAAAAATAGAGGTGGCGCTTTTTGATGATGATTTTTTAAAAATTTCACCGCTTTCTAGGTCAAATGCGCCTACCCCATGCCAATGCTCTTTGCCGGCTCCTGCGCCTTGGGCTATTTCATACCCCTTCCCTTTTATTGTCTGAGCATGAATAATAACCGGTTTTTTAAGCTCTTTGGCAATCTGTAAAGTTTGTATTATTTCTGCGATATTATGACCGTTTATCGGTCCTATATACTCTACGCCCATCTCTTCAAATATAACACCCGGTGTTATAAGCTTAAAAGACTCTTCAAATCTTTTTGCAAGATATTTGGCGCTTTCAAGCCCATTCAACGATTTATCGATGAATTTTTTAAATTTTTGGTAAAAAGGACTTGCCATACTTTGGGATAAGATTTTACTAATTGAACCTATCGGCTTTGATATACTCATCTCATTATCATTTAGTATAATAACAACGGGATATTTTCTATCCCCAAGTTCATTTAGTGCCTCATAAACCATACCGGCGCTCATAGAGCCGTCTCCTATCAATACAACCGGCACTCTATCTTCATCTTTTAAAGCTATTGCCTTTGCGGCTCCGGTTGCAATTGATATAGACGTCGAACTATGCCCAGCAACATAATAATCAAATGGCGATTCTTTTGGCTTTGTATATCCGCTAATGCCGTTAAATTGTCTTAATGTATCAAACTCATCCCACCTATCCGTTAAAAGCTTATGGGCATAACACTGATGGCTAACATCAAAAATAAATGGATCTGTTTTTGCATCAAATACATAGTGCATGCCAACTATTAAGTCTGTTGCGCCCAAGGTAGAACTAAGATGTCCGCCGTTTTTACTGACAACATTTAATATCCTATCTCTTATTTTGGCAGATAGCTCATCAAGCTCATCAAGCGTGTAATTTTTAATTTCCATTCTATCTCTTCAAAAGCGGCAAAAAACTATCAAAAAATCTATCATTCTGTTTTTTTGTGCCTATCGTTATACGAATAGCGTTCAAACCGTAACTTGCAAGATTTCTTATAATTACGCCTTGTTTCAAAAGCGCATCTGCTATGACTGTGGAATTATAAGAGTCATCAAACATATATGTTATAAAGTTTGTATAGCTGTCTATGTACTCTATGTTATTATTTTTAGCAAACTCTTCATATCTTACAATCTGCTCAAAATGGAGCTTGCAAGTCTCTTCTAAAAATTCTTCTGCTTTTAATGCCTCGACCGCAGCTGCAAGAGAGAGTGAAGTAATATTGAAAGGTGGTCTCATTTTTGCAATTTCTTTGATAAGAGTGCTTTTTGCTATACCGTATCCGACTCTCATTCCGCCAAGTCCATACGCTTTTGAAAAGGTTCCAAGATATATTACATTGTCATATTTTAGAGTATCTTGCGGTGTTATTAGATAGTCCTTGTTTTTATAGGCTGCATATTCCATATAGGCACCATCAACCACTACTAGCGTATCACTATCAATTGCTTCTATTATCTCGAAAGCCTCTTTTTTTGACAAACAGTCGCCGACCGGATTATTTGGAATGCAAAGATAAACGATCTTTGGTTTATGCTCTTTGTAATATGATATAAATTCATCCACTTTATGCACAAAGCTAGGAGTTCTTATTGTTTTTGCTCCCATCTGTTTTGCATATATCTCATACATTGCAAAAGTTACCTTGCTCATAAGAACGCTGTCATTACTTGAAAGAAGTGATCTTGATATAAATTCCAACACTTGATCGCTTCCTGCGCCTATGATTATCTCTTTTGGATCTACCTCGTATTTTTTAGCCAAAGACTCTTTTAGTTCATACATACTGTCATCAGGATACAAATGAGCTTTTGCAGAATATTCGCTCAAAACTTTCGCAACTGACGGCGGAGTTCCTAATGGATTTTCGTTTGAAGCCAGTTTTACGACTTTCCCGAGCTCTATACCGAACTCTCTAACAACAAGTTCTATCGGCTTCCCTGCTTCATACAGTGTAATATCTTTTAATGTTTCATTAAATTTCATCTATATATCCTCTACCTCTTTTATGTATGACCCCAAAATTTTGATACTCTCTTTATGTTTATCAAGTATATTTTTAATAACAATATCATCTTTATGCCCGTTGAATTCTATAAAGAATATAGACTCACCGCCAACGATATGTGATTTAATTTTTGTTAGATTTATTTTTGCTTCTTCAAAATCATTCAAAAATTCCACCAAAGCTCCAGGCTTGTTAAGCAGCTTTACCAATAAAGATGTTTTATCATTTCCGAAAGGAGCATTTTCAAAATCACTTATTATAAAAAATCTGGTTCTATTATTGCTATTGTCTTCTATATCACTAAATCTTATCGGGAGATTATACATTTTAGCGGCGATGTCAGGGCAAATGGCTGCCGAATTTGGCTCACTTGCAGCCATTTTTGCTGCTTTTGCCGTAGATTCAACCGGTATCAAAGCAACCTCATTGAATCCAAGGTCTTCTAAGAAGTTACGGCATTGTTCGAATGCAATATCTTTTGAATATATCGTTTTTATATTGTGGATATTATCATTCAATGAAGCAAAAGCAAGATGTATATCTATCATCACTTCCGCCACTATTTTTAGATTATACATATCAAGACCGTGTATCGTATCGCTTACAATCCCGTTTGAGCTATTTTCTATCGGAATAACCCCGAACTTCGCGGTTCCTTTTTGCACTTCCCTGAAAACACCTTCAATAGAGGCAATCGGGAAATAGGTGCTCGTTGCGCCGAATTTAACCTCAGCTGCTTGATGGGTAAAACTCGCTTCCGGTCCTAAATATGCAACAGCTTCTGGAAGTTCAAGATTTCTAGCAACTGCAAAAAGCTCCAAAAACAGAGCATCTATGGATTTGTCATTTAGTCTGCCGTGCATATTTGCATTTTTTTCTTTTAGTCTTGTCAAGATAGATTGTTCACGTTCTGGTCTATATATTGGAGACTTTGAACTGTTTTTTAACTCTCCGACCAAATGGACAACTTCCATCCTTTTATTGATAAGTTCCAATAACTCATCGTCAATTTGATCTATCTGACCTCTTAATGATTCTAAATCCATTTCTTTTCCTTTGATAGATTATACCAAAAACTCTTTTTCAGATGCTATCATATCCTCAAAACTCTCTCTTTTGCGTATGATCCTATCAGCTCCGTCTCTTAGAGCAACCTCTGCAACCCTGCCTCTTGTATTGTAGTTGCTTGACATGCTAAATCCGTATGCGCCTGCACTTTTAACCACAAGCAGATCATTATGTTCTAATGGTGGCAAAAGAACATCTTTGCCCAAAAAATCTCCGCTTTCACACACGGGACCGACAACATCGGCAGCACTTGCTTCTCCTGCTTTGGCTATAGCTTCTATTTTGTGGTAGGCATTATATAAGGACGGTCTAAGCAGATCGTTCATGGCACCGTCGATTATAACAAATCTTTTTTTATCGTTTTTCTTTTCGTATAGCACTTTGGTTAAAAAATATCCGCTATTTGCTACCATATATCTTCCTGGCTCACAAAGAATCGTAACATCTAGGTTTTTAGTCACGCTCTTTATCATATCGGCATACTCTTGCACATTCATAGTTGTTTCATCGCTGTAAACGACTCCAAGCCCTCCGCCGACATCAAAAAACTTAATATCAATATCAATGGCTTTTAATGTTTTTGCCAAATCGGCAACAATTTGACACGCCTCAGAGATCGGCTCAAGCTCTGTCAGTTGTGATCCTATATGAAAATGAATTCCGACAGGATTTAGAAATTGGGATTTTTTAGCATAGATATACATTCTTTTTGCCATATCTATCTCGACGCCGAATTTATTGTCGTGCAGCCCTGTTGATATATAAGGATGGGTTTTTGGATCTATATTTGGATTGACCCTGATGGATATCCTAGCAATCTTGCCAAGCTCGGAGGCAACTGCTTCAACCCTTTTCATCTCTCCTTCGCTCTCAAGGTTAATAAGCAGAATATCAAGATTCAATGCCTCTCTTATCTCTTCATCGCTTTTGCCTACACCTGAAAAAATGATCTTATATTTATTAACTCCGGACATTACCGCTCTTTTAACCTCTCCTATACTAACGCAATCGGCGCCAGCGCCCTGCGCGGCCAAGTGAGAGATAACAGAGAGATTCGAGTTTGCTTTCACGGCATAGTTTATAATATTTTTTTGTCCGGAAAAAGCCTCTTTTAGCTCATCGTATCTATCTTTAATATAATTAAAATCATATATGTATAATGGCGTACCGTATTTTGCGGCAAGTGAAGAAAAATCTATGTTCATAATGTCTTTGTTCCTAAATTTAATACTTATATTTTATCTAAAAATATTTTAAGCTAGCATCTCTTTGGCAAAATAGCTTTTAAACCCAAAGAAAGAGAGTGCGGCAATAGGTACGAAAGATGCCAATTCAGGCAATATAACCCCATTAGATCCAAGGAAATTTATACCTATAAAACTTGCCCAGATCAACAAAGAGACAGAGATGGCAATGGATGCAACACGCGTCATATTTTCATATCTAGCCAAATAAGGTATTTTAAAAAATATTAAGACTATAAGGCCAAATATAAACATTGGTGATATGACTTTATTGTATACCGATGCTCTTATCTTAGTTGTGTCTATATTTTGAGAAACTAAAAGTTTATATGTCTCATAGGCGTCGACAAGCCTCATGGAGCCCCCATCATCACCAACGGTATCAATTACGGCTGGCTTGTATCCATTAAGCGTATCAAAGTTTGTATAATTTTTTATCCCATACCTTTGGAGAAGATCGCCGTCATAGTAATTTGTTTTCATAACAGCGTTTTTAAGCGTCCAAGAATTACCATTATACACTCCAACAGGAGATTTCATAGTATATTTGATCTTGTTGTCTTTAATTTCAAAAAGAGACAATCCATATATTTTTTTGGCTACTGGATCAAGTTTGTCGATATACACATATGTATCGTTATATTTTAAAAAAAGCTTTTGAGCTGCGCTGACTTTAGTTCCTGCTCCGACAAAAGCATCGGCATCGTCCTTTGCATAAGCAAAAGATGTTGTTTGTAGAAAAAAGAAAATCATATATACCGTCATTGCTATGGCAAGTATAGGCAAAAACAATCTTTTATTTGTATATCCAAATGAATACAATGCACCCATTGTATTATTTTTTACCAGTTGTATCTTTGTGGCAATGACTCCAAATACTAACGCTAGAGGGTACAAAACAGACAAGGAGTGTTCCCAGCTGTAAAATATATATGATATCTTTTGGTTGAAGGCGCCGCTGATTCTAGAGCCGTATGTCAGATAATTTATCAAAACAAACATTATAGTAATGCCAAGCAGTATAACTATAAAGTTTTTCAAAAAGTGCTTTGAAATGTAAAGATAATAGAGTTTCATTTGTTAGCCTCTATCGGTTTTAAAGTGTGTTTTGATTGAAACTGCGAAAATGACATACGATCAATATCCATTATAGCGTCTTTTAAAAAATCAAGCACTTTATCCATCACTATCTTTTCATTGTCGCTAAAATCACCCAAAACATAGCCTGCAACTTCACTTTTGCGTGCAGGCTTTCCTATGCCGATTCGACATCTAATATAATTTTTGCCTATCATACCATCAATTGACTTAAGCCCGTTATGCCCACCGTCACCGCCGCCTATTTTAAACCTAAGAGAACCAAAAGGAAGATCTAAGTCATCGTGAACTACTATAATATTTTCCGATTCTATCTTGTAAAAATTTACAACAGCTTGTACGCTTTTGCCAGATAGATTCATATATGTTGATGGTTTTAAAAATAGATCATTTGAAGATTTGTATAATTTACCGTGAAATGAAGTTTTAGATACTTCTGAAAAATTTTCAGATTCAAGTAACACATCAATGGCTTTATAGCCAATGTTGTGTCTGTTATTTTCGTATTCCTTGCCGGGATTGCCAAGACCTACAAAAAGTAACATTATTTAGACTTGATCACACCACAGATCGCAACATGGCTTCTATCCATGATACGAGTATTTGTAGGAACTTCTATATCTCTTACAAGTATAGAATCATCTCTATCAAGATCGCTTACATCAAGAGTAATGTTTGCAGGCATATCTTCGATAGCCCCTCTTAGTTTCAATCTTTTTTTAGACTGAATAAGTACACCTTTGTTTTTTAAGCCTTTTGGTGTTCCTGTCGTTTTAACAGGTACTAGGTAATCTGTCACTACGCTCGGAAGCGCAACTCTAAGATCAACGTGAGTAATATCACCTGTTACCGGATGAAATTGATACTCTTGTATAACTGCATTATACTCTTTGCCGTCAACGCTTACTGGAAGTGTAAGTGTTGTTTTAGCTCTGGCCGCTCTTATAAAATCACCTCTTTTAAATGCTGCAAAAACGCTTTCTACGCCATTAGCATAAATATTGGCAATTAGATAACCATCTCGTTTTAGACGCTTCGCTGCGCCGCTACCGATACTCTCTCTAACGATACCTTCTAACATTGGATTCCTTTTTTGTAATTTTTAGGTGCAAATTATACCAAAATAATTTTAAACTTTAATACATACCTATTTATGACCATGCTTACAGTTCAATTTTATTATAATGCAATATCAAATTTTAGATAATAATGACCAAATGATCAGATATGTTCCTCGTTGGTATCAATTAAAATCTCTTTTCTG
>DYMX01000032.1 GCA_020721345.1 Sulfurovum sp. | reverse complement strand
AGTGAAGCGCAACAATGGGATGTTTTTTCTGAATATATTGGGATTATTGACCATGTCAATCATGATAAAAAACTGGCTCATTTTATCGTTGATAGAAAGATAGATGGAGTGATTCATTTCGAAGATTTTGCTACAAAATTTAATGTAGCTGATATCGTTGAAATTAAGCTTGCTTCACATACGAATGATCGTGGAATCCAATATTCAGTATTAACGTGTCAGCCTACAAGTAAAGAGGTCAGCCCTTCTACTGCCAAAAAATTTCAAAGCACTGTCAGGGTTTCGAACGGACTAGGCTTTACAGCGAATGACATATTCATTGATAGACCTTTTGTGGATCACTATAACATGCAAAATGGTGATAGTGTTGAAGGGCTGGCGGTTTTGAATTACAACAGGAATAGAGGGACGTGGAACTGGAAGGCAGTAAAAATTACTAATCCAAAAAAATAGTGACAGGTTACTTTTCTATGTGGTATGATAGATTAGACTAGGGTAATCTGTGCATTTGTCTAAAAACTCTTAAGCACTCACGTATTCAATTCCACAGCTATAAAAATCTATATTGTTTGTGATAGGTGTAGTAGAAAGGGTGGGCGAAGTCATAATTTACCCATACACATCTTTGCGATGCCCGACTTTTACAATGAAAACAACTAGCATATCGTCTTCTATGCTATAAAGCACTCTATAGTTGCCGATTCTTATCCTATATTTCTCATCGCCACTAAGTTTTTTACATCCTGTGGGTCGTGGATTCGTTGCTAGTGAGCTTATTTTTTCAATGATTTTTTTTAGCTCTTTGTCTGGGAGGTTTTTTAGCTCTTTTTGTGCTGATGCCTTAATTTCTATCTTATAATCTATTTTCACTTTTCAACTCTTGCAGGAATGATTCAAATGAAATGCTAGACTCTTTTTCTCTATCTCTAAAAATTTCTAAATCACTGCCATCTTCCCTAAAAGCATCAAAAAGTATATTATTTAGCAGATTTGAAACGGAGGTTGAAGTTTCAACAGCTTTGAGTTTTAGAAGTTTTAATAAATCATCTTCAAGTGAAACCGTAGTTCTGATACTCATATTCAATCCTTTGTTTTTGTCATTATATCACAAATACATCAAATCATCAAGATGACAATCTAAATATTCTCTTTTTTTGGTATAATTCTATCAATCAAATAATAGTATCTTTATTTATAAAAATATACTATTATTTACAACAACAAAGGCAATATATATATGTTTATAGATAGAGTTGAACTAACTGTTAGTTCAGGCAAGGGCGGTGCTGGAGCAGTATCGTTTTGGACGGAGAAATTTGTACCACAAGGTGGTCCAGACGGAGGGGATGGTGGCAGAGGAGGATCTGTATATATACAGACGGACAATAACACCGATACCTTGACATCTCTTAGAGGAAGACACCATATAAAAGCTCAAAACGGTCGTCCTGGCGAAGGTCGTAGAAAATATGGCAGAAGCGGCGAAGACGTTACTGTTATAGTTCCCTCGGGAACACAAATCTTTAATGTAGAAAGTGGCGAGCTTTTGCTTGATATGACAGAGAATAACCAAAAAGTAAAATTGCTTGATGGAGGCAAGGGCGGTTTAGGTAATATGCACTTTAAAAACTCAAGCAACCAAAGACCAACTTATGCACAACCAGGACTGCCCGGTATCACAAAACAGGTGCGATTTGAGATGAAGATGATAGCCGATGTTGGACTTGTAGGATATCCGAATGTCGGTAAATCAACTCTCATTTCTGTTCTTTCAAACGCAAGACCGGAGGTAGCAAACTATGAATTTACAACTCTAATTCCTAGTCTCGGCGTGGTGGATTATAGTGATTATGACTCATTTATCATGGCAGATATCCCTGGTATCATAGAGGGAGCAAGCGAAGGAAGAGGGTTGGGGCATGAGTTTTTAAGGCATATTGAGCGAACATCCACTCTTCTTTTCATGATAGATATTAGCAACTATCGCGAAATGGAGTATCAATTTAGCTCACTACTTGAAGAGCTAAAAAAATACTCACAAGTTTTGGGTAAAAGAGATTACGCGATAGCTATAACAAAAATAGATGCTTTGAGCATAGAAGAGTGCAATGAGATGATAAAAGAGTTTATGACTACCATAGGGTTAGAGCCAAATACAAATCTTGCAAGCGATAACCTTGATAGTAATTATTTAAGTTATGGCGTAAAGTATGAGTTTGGTGAAACGCCGACATCACCTCTATTTGTTTTGCCAATTTCATCAGTATCGCATACAAATACAAAAGCTATCAAATATATTCTTGGAGATATAGTTAAAATGTCAAAGGAGCGAAGGCAGGAAAATGAATAGGATCGTTATCAAAGTCGGCTCACACATATTGACCGAGAATGCTCAAATATCAAAAGAGAGAATGAAGTCCCTTGTTGAATTAATAGCATCTTTGCAGCAACATGGCAAAGAAGTGATATTGGTAAGTTCCGGAGCAGTTTCTAGTGGATATACAAAACTTCAACTTGATAAATCTTTTATACCAAATCGCCAAGCCTTGGCGGCTATCGGTCAGCCACTGCTTCTTAAAATGTATCAAGAAAAGTTTGATAAATTTGGAATTATTTGTTCGCAAGTGCTTCTTAGCGCGGCTGATCTAGATTCTAGAAAAAGAACTGAACATGCTAAAAATGCTATAAATGTACTACTATCCAATAAAGTAGTGCCTATTATAAACGAAAACGATGTTACGGCTACTGAAGAGCTTGTTTTTGGCGATAATGATAGGCTATCTGCGCATGTGACATATCACTTTGATGCGGATATGCTCGTGATTCTATCCGACATTGCCGGCTATTATGATAAAGATCCAAATAAATTCGATGATGCTGTGTTGTACAAAACACATTCATTTCTAAGTGAAGATGTTTTGAATGCAGAACATAGCGCAAATAATGAGTTTGCCACAGGCGGCATAGTGACCAAGCTTCAATCTGCTCAATTTTTGCTCGAAAACAGTAAAGAGATGTTTTTGGCAAGCGGATTTGATCTAACTGACATAAAAAGCTTTTTGATTGACGGCGTACAAAAAGGCGGAACGCTATTTAAGGCGTAAAATAATTATCTCTATACCCAAGCTTTCAAAGTAATCTAGTATTGGATTTACAGTCCGGCTAGATACCCACTACTAAATGACCATTGGAGATTGTACCCTCCGCATGGTCCGTCTATATCCATAACCTCTCCACAAAAGAAAAGCCCTTTTATGATTTTACTTTCCATGGAGCGAGGATCTATTTCCTTTAAAGATACTCCTCCTCTGGTTATCATTGCCATCTTAAATCCATCATGTCCAACCACTGTGAGCGGTGTCCAAGCCAATAATTTTATCAGATTATCACGATTGATGCCATCTACATTGTTCCATGTATAGCTACTGTCTATGTAGAATAAATTACACAACTCTTGAGCTAACGATATAGGAAGAAGTGTTGAAATATGCTTCAGTATCGAATTTTGTGGATGTTGTGTTATTTGTGACTTAAGGTGATTTCTTATTTGCTCCTCATTAAGTCCTTTTGTAAGATTGATAAGTATCGGAACTTCTCTATTCTTACTTAACAGAGGAGTAATTTCTCTGGCAAAATCAAGTACTACCGGACCTCGTATGCCGTTAGCGGTAAATATTAAGTCCCCAGATGCCCGTAAGTTCTTGTGTTTTGGCATATCTACTTTTATTGTAACTTTTGAAATAGTATCTGCGCGGCAATTATTAACCCAATTCTCTTTCGTGCGTAGTGGCATCATGGCAGGATATAAGTCCGTAATTTTATGACCACAAGTTTTTGCCATCTGCAATCCATCGCCATTTGCCCCAAGAACAGGGTATCCTAATCCGCCGGTAGCGATTATGACTTTTGGTGCGTGGTAGCTTGTATCTTCTGTTGATACACCGCTTGCGTGAACACCATTATGAATTATGGCTTTTACTTTCGAAGAAGTGATAAGCCTGATACCTAGTCTTTCCATCTCCCATTTTAATCCATCAATGATACATTTGGAGTTGTGTGAAACCGGAAATACTCGATACCCATCTGGTGCATGGGTATCAACACCAATCCCGCTAAAAAATTTCATTAGATCTTGATGGTTGAAAAGCTCCAGCGCATGCGTCATAAATCTTCCATCTCGTCCAAATCGCGCCATAAATTCATCATTGGACAAAGTGTTTGTAAGATTGCATCTTCCGCCGCCTGTAGCTTTTAGTTTTGAGGCAATGTCGGATAATTTTTCAAGCAAAAGTACACTTTTGCCGTTTCTAGCAGATATGATTGAAGCTATTAAGCCTGCTGCTCCACCCCCGACGACAATGACATCAAAAGAATTTTCTGTGATATTTTGCATATCGTATTATAGCGCTATAGGGCATAATATAACCAAAATTTGAATATAATATACATAGTAAAATTGTTTTAGGTATTTTGTGAAGAAAATTAAGAGATTAAAATATATTTGGATTGTTTATATAATAATGCTCATTATGATGACAATCCCATATATCATTTTAAACAATCTAAAGCCAACAGCCAAAGTCAAGTAGCCGCATAAAATCATGGTCTATAACAATATAAAAGATATTCCGTATGTAAAAGCAAAAGCATTTTTGCTAAAAGAGACAAATAGTAAAGATATTCTATATTCCAAAGAACTAAATACAAAAATGTCTCCTGCAAGCTTAACAAAAGTTATGACGGCTGTTTTGGAAATAGAGAGCAATAGGCTAAATGAGATTGTTACCATGCCTTATGAAGCGACAAAGGTTGAGCAGTTTAGATTTGGCGCAAGCAAAAGAGGGCGATAAATTTCTAATGAAAGACCTTTTAGTTGCAGCTCTTGTTTCATCGTCCAATGATGCCTCAACGGCGATCGGAATTCATTTGGCTGGAAGTGTTGAAAAATTTGCCGCTATAATGAATAAAAAAGCCAAAGAATTAGGAATGAAAAATACCAACTTTACCAATCCTTGCGGATTTGATATCGGCGAAAATGTAACTACGGTATATGATTTGGCACTTCTGAGTGAATATGCCATAACACTGCCTCATTTTAATGATATGGTTAATTATAGAAAAGTAGTCATATACGATATAAGCAAAACAAAACACTACAATCTCAAAACACACAACAATCTTCTTGAGTATTATCCGTATGCAATAGGAATAAAAACAGGATATACTGCAAAAGCCGGTCCTTGTCTTATAGCAAGGGCAAAACATAACAACAAAGACATACTGCTTATAATCTTGCACTCCGATAGAGGAAAGAGATGGGAGATATCAAAAGAGAATTTTGATAATATTCTAAAAGCGAATAATTAAGTATTGGAGAAGGTGTTGAAAAAAATAGTTTATATGGGTACGCCGGAATATGCCAAAATAATATTAGACGGATTGATAAAAGACGGCAGTTTTGAGATCTCCTTAGTAGTTACTCAGCCTGATCGCCCAATGGGACGCAAGATGGAGTTAACACCACCGGATGTTAAGGTGTCAGCGCTTGAGTATGATATAGATATACTGCAACCGGAGAGATTGAAAGATGACGGAGTATATGATGCCATTGCTTCAATTAAGCCGGATTTTATTGTGGTGGCTGCTTTTGGTCAATTGCTGCCACGCAATATTTTAGATATCGCTCCTTGTATAAATCTGCATGCCTCTTTGTTGCCGCTTTACAGAGGAGCAAGCCCTGTGCAGCAGTGTTTGTTAAATGGCGATAAGTTTACGGGCGTTACTGCTATGCTTATGGAAGAAGGACTTGATAGCGGTCCTGTACTGGGTTATAGATATTTTAAAATACCGCAAAATATGAAAGTTGATGCATTAATGGAGCAATTAAGTATCGATGCTTCTGCTATTACGATCGATGTGTTAAAAAACTTTGATAATATTATGCCCATTGCTCAGACCAAGGCGATATCATCTCACTGTAAAAAAATAAAAAAAGAAGACGGTCTGACGAATCTTGAGAACGCAACTGAAATTTATAATAAATTCAGAGCATTTTATGGTTGGCCGAGTATTTATCTAGGCAATAAGATGAAACTTTTGGATATTGAGCTTTTAGAGTCTGTATCTCAAAACAAGAAAGGGATATTGCTTGATATAACACAAGATAGTGTCATTGTCGGATGTGAATTGGGCACAATAAAGATAAATATGCTTCAGCCTGAATCAAAAAAAGCCATGAGCGCAAAAGCTTATTGTCTTGGAAAGGGGCTTAAAGTTGGAGATTATCTCGTTTGATATTTTGCCTTCAACGCAAGTTTATCTGATCGAAGCAATAAAAAACGGATCCATTAAACCTCCGGTTTGTATTTTGACAGATAATCAAACAAGCGGAATAGGAAGCAGAGATAATGGCTGGGTTTGTATAAAAGAGAGCTTGTTTACATCTGTCGCATTACCATTGTCTATGCTTCCGGATGATTTGCCGCTGCAGTCAGCATCTATATATTTTGGTAAAATAATGCAAGAGATTTTAGTAAAATCAAATAAAGATGTGTGGCTGAAATGGCCAAATGATCTATATCTGAACGATAACAAAATAGGAGGGATCATTACCAGTGTTATTGGAGATACATTGGTGTGCGGTATAGGCGTAAATATGGGTGAAAGAAATGATGATTTTGCAACTTTGATTATTGAAGAGAGCCCATTTTTTATTTTAGAAAATTTTTTGCAAGAAATAGAAAAAAAACCAACTTGGAAGCTAACACTTAGTAATGTTAGGATAGAATTTTTTAAGAACAAAAATTATTTTGCTCATACACTTTTTGGTAAAAAAAGCTTAGAAAGTGTCATGTTGTGTGACGATGGTTCATTGGATATTGATGGAGAAAGGGTATATAGTTTAAGATGAATAATGTAATATGCATAGCCAATCAAAAAGGTGGGGTGGGTAAAACTACAACGGCGGTTAATCTGGCGGCTTCGCTGGCAGCAAAAAATAAAAAAGTTTTACTCCTAGATATGGATCCACAGTCAAATGCAACAACAAGCTTAGGCTTGCATAGAAATAATTTTGAATTTAATATCCTGCATATTTTAAACGATTCTAAAAGTTTTTCGCAAGTTATACTAAAAACCAATACCCCAAATCTTTCATTAGTACCGTCAAGTATAGGATTGGTTAGTTTTGATAAAGATTATTATGAATCATCAAAACAAAACCGCGAACTGATTTTGAAATCAAAACTAATTGAAATTAAGGGCATGTATGACTATGTCATTATTGACTCACCTCCGACACTTGGGCCGATCACAATAAATGCTCTTAGTGCATCTGATTCGGTAATAATTCCTATCCAATGCGAATTTTTTGCACTTGAGGGGTTGGCGCAGCTTTTAAGCACAATAAATATGCTGAAAAAAACCATTAATCCAAAGCTGCAGATAAAAGGCTTTTTGCCGACTATGTATTCAAACCAAAATAATCTCTCTAAGCAGGTGCTGGAAGATCTAAATAACCATTTTAAAGATAATCTTTTTCATCTCGGGAAAAACAAAGAGTGTATAGTTGTTCCAAGAAATGTTAAAATAGCAGAGAGTCCAAGTTTTGGTAAGCCGATTTGTGAATATGCTGTTGACTCAAAAGGAAGCGTTGCCTACGAAGAGTTAGCAAAAGCTATATTAAAAGGCTAGCTTATGGCGCTAGGAAGAAGCTTGGGAGCCATTCTTGAAGACGTAGAAGAGGCTTACAGTAAAAATCTAATAGAGCTAGATTCGCTAACATTAGCTAAAAATAATGCTTATGTCGAAGAGATTGATCTATCTTTAATATCACCAAACCCATATCAGCCAAGAAAGCATTTTGATGAAGGCGCGCTCAAGGAACTCAGTGAGTCTGTCGTCAAACACGGACTTCTTCAGCCTATCGTAGTGATCAAAAAAGATGGCGGATATATACTAATTGCAGGTGAGAGAAGATTTAGGGCTCATAAACTTGCAAAACTGGCAAAAATCAAATCCATAGTAGTAGAAATAGATATAGATAGCGTACGGATGAGAGAATTGGCCCTTATCGAAAATATACAAAGAGAAAATCTAAATCCTATCGAACTAGCAAATTCTTATAGTGAGCTTTTGGAAGTTCATAAGATAACGCATGATGAGTTGTCTTCTGTTGTACACAAAAGCAGATCCCAGATCACAAATACATTAAGACTGCTTTCTCTCATACCTGAAGTCCAAGAAGAGCTTATAGGCGGCAAAATAACACAAGGTCATGCAAAGGTTCTAATAGGACTGACCGGCGATAAACAACGTATAGCGCTATCAACGATAATAGGTCAAAAGCTTAGCGTTAGAGATGCCGAACAGATGATAAAAAACTATAAAAATCAACAAAAAACAAATGATTTAAAAAGTGTTAAAACGGCATCTTTTAGCATCAAAAAACATACAAATAAATTAAAAGAATTTTTACCGTTTTCACATAAAATCAGTTCAAACAAACTTGAGATATCTTTTGAAAATGAAGATGAATTTGAAAAGTTTATAAATATGATAAAAAAAGTGTAAACTTTTAACCTGATTATTACCTCTATAATGGTAAGATAATGCGAAATTAAAAGAGGAGAGGACATGCTTGATATACAACCGTCTTTAATGTTGTTTGTCTTTGTTGTATTTATAACTCTTTTGTTTTTATTGAATCAAATTTTATATAAGCCACTCATGGCTTTTATAGATGAGAGAACAGGTTCGATAGCAAAAGATTTAGAAGCTAGCAAAAAATTAACTAGTAATAGTGATGAGATGCAAGCAAAAGCACAGCAAATAATTAATGAAGCAAAAGCAGAAGCAACATTAATTAGACAAAAAGCTATTGATGAAGCAAAGTTAGTTGCAAATAGTAAGATCGAAGCCAAACACAAAGAGCTTGAAAGTGAATATAAAAAATTTACTAAATTTTTTGAGCAAGATAAAGAGTCATTAAAAGAGGCGATACTTGCTGAAGTACCTCAATTTAGAGATGCTATCAAAACAAAATTGAGCAAGATTTAAGGAGGCTGGATGAAAAATAAATTAGTAATTTTAAGTTTATTAGTTATGCCGGCATTGCTTTTGGCAAGCGGTCACGCTGAAAGCGGCGAAGCAACAAAGTATTTTGCTCTTACAGGCAGAGAAACGGATATACTTCCAAGAACAGTGAACTTTTTGATCTTTACAGGTTTGCTTTATTATCTAATTGCTGACAAACTAAAAGCTTTTCTAGTAGGTCGTCAAGAGGGGATCGCAAATCAGCTTAAAGAGATAGAAAATAAACTTGAGCTTGCAAAAAAAGAAGAGAAAAATGCTCAAGCTTTAGTAAAAGATAGTGAAATAAAAGCTAAAAGTATTGTAGTAGACGCAAAAAATGAAGCAGTTTTGCTTGGCGAAAAAATAATGCAGGCAAATGTTCAAGATATTGCAATTCTTGATAAGCAAATGCAAGAAAAAATGGATCTTGAGGCTAAAAAAAGTCTAAAAGATACAATTCAAAACATATTGAGTGAAAATATAAGCATAGACGATGTAGAACTTAGCAATAAATCTGTCGTATCTATCATAGATAGAAAGGTGGTTGCATAATGGAAGCTTTAATCGCGCAAAAGTATGCAAAAGCAATATTTGCTACAAAAAACAGTGCCTTGATTTCAGAGTTTGCAGAAGTTTTGAATGGACTATCAAGCGCATTTGGTCAATCAAAAACACTTAGCTCTACCTTGAATTCACCGCTTTTAAGCGACGAAAACAAAACAAAAGCAATCTTAGATGCAGTAGGTGATAAAGTTGATACAAAGGTTATGAATTTCATTAAGCTTCTTGGTGAAAATCAAAGATTGTCTTTGATACCTGCAATATCGAAAATTATAAATGCCAAATTGCAAAAAGAGACAAATAGTTATCAGGGTGTTATTTACAGCAATAAGCAGCTTGATAAAAGTGAAATATCTCAACTTGAAAGCACACTTTCAAGACATACGGGTTCAACTATTTCACTAAAAGAGATAAATTCTGATATTGAAGGTATTAAAGTTTCAGTAGATGATCTAGGTATTGAGGTAAACTTTTCTAAACAGAGAGTTAAAGATCAGCTTTTAGATTTTATTAATCAAGCATTTTAGTAAATATATTTTATAAAGGAGTATCAGTGGCAATTAAATTACAAGCAGATGAGATCAGTTCAATTATCAAAGAGAGAATTGAAAATTTTCAAATTGATTTAGATATCAATGAGATCGGAAAGGTAGTAGGTATAGCTGACGGTATATCTACTGTTTACGGATTAAACAATGTTATGGCTGGAGAAGTTGTAGAGTTTGAAAACGGTGCAGAAGGACTTGTTTTAAATCTTGAAGAGGCAAGCGTTGGTGTTGTTGTTCTTGGAACAAGTGCAGGAATCAAAGAGGGCATGAGCGTAAAAAGAAAAGGCGAACTTCTAAAAGTTCCTGTCGGCGATGCAATGATGGGAAGAGTTGTAAATGCTCTTGGTCAGCCAATCGACGGCAAAGGTGCAATTGCTGCAACTGAGTCAAGATTTGTTGAAGAAAAAGCGCCTGGTATCATGGCTAGAAAATCAGTTCATGAGCCGCTTCAAACAGGTATTAAAGCTATTGATGCTCTTGTTCCTGTTGGTAGAGGACAAAGAGAACTTATAATCGGCGATAGACAAACAGGTAAAACAACTCTTGCAATTGATACTATTATTAACCAAAAAGGTAACGGTGTTGTATGTATATATGTTGCAATAGGACAAAAACAATCAACAGTTGCAGCAACTGTTAAAAAACTTGAAGAACACGGGGCTATGGATTATACAATTATTGTTAATGCCGGAGCTAGCGAATCTTCGGCATTACAGTTCTTGGCACCTTATACCGGTGTTACAATGGCTGAGTTCTTCAGAGATAATGGCAGACATGCTGTAATCTTTTATGACGATCTATCAAAACATGCAGTTGCATATCGTGAAATGTCTTTGATCCTCAGACGTCCTCCGGGCAGAGAAGCTTATCCTGGCGATGTTTTCTATATCCATTCAAGACTTCTTGAGCGTGCTGCTAAACTTAGTGATGAAAGAGGCGCAGGTTCTATTACTGCATTCCCTATCATTGAAACACAAGCGGGTGACGTTTCTGCGTATATCCCAACAAATGTAATTTCTATTACTGATGGACAAATATTCCTTGAGACTGACCTTTTTAACTCAGGTATTAGACCTGCTATTAATGTTGGACTTTCTGTTTCTCGTGTTGGCGGGGCTGCTCAAATCAAAGCAACAAAACAAGTTGCAGGTACACTAAGACTTGACCTTGCAAGTTATAGAGAGTTGCAAGCTTTTGCTCAATTTGCTAGTGATCTCGATGAGCATAGTAGAAAACAGCTTGAGCGTGGTCAAAGAATGGTTGAAGTTCTTAAACAGCCACCATATGCTCCTGTTGCGGTAGAGAAGCAAGTAGTTGCTATATTCGCAGGCGCAAAAGGTTACCTTGATAATATTCCTGCATCAAAAGTTACAAAATTTGAACCGGAGTTGCTCGATTTCATAGAATCAAAATACCCTTTAGTTTTAGAAAATATCAGAGCAAGCAAGCAAATTGATACGGACACTGAAACAGAACTTAAAAAAGCGATAGAAGATTTCAAAGTATCTTTTGAAGCGTAAAAGGTAAAAAAATGGCAAGTTTAAAAGATATTCAGCGTAAGATCAAAAGTGTTAAAAACACACAAAAAACTACGCGTGCCATGAAGCTTGTCTCTTCTGCTAAACTAAAAAGAACAGAAGAATTAGCTAAAAAATCTAAAGTCTATGCAGCAAAGTTGACCGAGCTTTTAAATGAGATCGCTCAAAAAATGGTTAGCACAAATGTTGAAGGTTTGGATATGCCGTATTTTAAAGATGCAAGCAATCCAAAAGTAGTAGATTTGATTTTTATTACAGCAGATAAGGGTCTTTGTGGCGGATTCAATGCTCAAACTATCAAAAGAGTAAATGCTTTAAGAAAAGAGTATCAAGCAAACGGCGTTGAACTTAGACTTAGAGCCATTGGTAGAAAAGGTGTTGATTATTATAAATTCAATCGTGTTGATATGCTAGATCAGGTTGCAGGCTTAAGTTCTGCGCCTGATTTTGAAAAATCATCGGCATTAATAACTCAAGTTGTTGAGGATTATCTAGCCGGCAAGACTGATAAAATAGTCTTAGTACACAATGGGTATGTCAATATGATTACTCAAGAAGTAAGACAAGCACAAGTTTTGCCTGTTGATCATAGTTCTTTGGATCTTGATAATGTTTCAACTTCTGAACTAGAAGTTGAACCGGACAATGATAACACTCTACTTGAGGCTTTGGTCAAAAAATACATAGAATATACGATCTATTATTCTTTGATAGACTCATTGGCAGCAGAGCACAGCGCTAGAATGCAAGCAATGGATTCTGCAACGAACAATGCAAAAGAGATGGTTAAGTCTTTATCTGTTAAATATAACAAAGCGAGACAAGAAGCGATTACTACTGAACTTATTGAGATAATCAGTGGTATGGAATCTATGAAATAATTTTAGGAGAGGAAAATAAATGATAGGAAAAGTAGTACAAGTATTGGGACCTGTAATTGATGTAGATTTTACTGATTATCTGCCTGAGATAAATGAAGCGCTAGAAACATATTTTACTGTTGACGGTGTTGAGCAGAAATTGGTTTTGGAGGTTGCAGCACAACTTGGCGATAGTCGTGTTAGAACGATTGCTATGGATATGAGTGAAGGTGTTAGCAGAGGACAAGAAGTCAAAGCAACCGGAGATAGTATCAGAGTTCCAGTTGGAAAAGAAGTATTGGGAAGAATTTTTAATGTTATTGGCGAAGTTGTTGATGATGGCGCGCCTGTTGAAGCAAAAGAGTATTGGTCGATACATAGAGATCCGCCTCCGTTTGAAGATCAAAGCACAAAAACTGAAGTTTTCGAAACAGGCATCAAAGTTGTTGACCTTCTTGCTCCTTATTCAAAAGGTGGTAAAGTTGGACTATTTGGTGGAGCAGGTGTTGGTAAAACGGTTATCATCATGGAGCTTATCAATAACGTTGCTATGAAACATAGCGGTTACTCTGTATTTGCAGGTGTTGGTGAGAGAACAAGAGAAGGTAATGACCTTTATCATGAGATGAAAGAGTCAAATGTACTTGACAAAGTTGCTCTATGTTATGGACAAATGAGTGAACCACCGGGAGCAAGAAACAGAATCGCGCTTACCGGTCTTACAATGGCTGAATATTTCCGTGATGTAATGGGTCTAGATGTTTTGATGTTTATAGACAACATCTTCAGATTTGCTCAATCTGGTTCAGAAATGTCTGCACTTCTTGGTCGTATCCCTTCAGCTGTTGGTTATCAACCGACACTTAGCCGTGAGATGGGTGCGCTTCAAGAGAGAATTACATCAACTAAAAAAGGTTCAATAACATCAGTTCAAGCTGTTTATGTTCCTGCAGATGACCTTACTGACCCAGCTCCTGCAGCTGTTTTTGCTCACCTTGATGCAACAACTGTTCTTAACAGATCTATTGCCGAAAAAGGTATATATCCAGCTGTTGATCCACTTGATTCAACATCAAGAATGCTTG
>DYMX01000031.1 GCA_020721345.1 Sulfurovum sp. | reverse complement strand
TATTTTAACTGGGAATCTTTAAAGTTTTTTGTCTGAAATTTGGGTAGCAGATCATCATGTGATGTGTCATTGCCGCTTGACATAATGCTAAAGATCGGTCTGATCTTAAATGAAATGATCACAAATACTTTAAAATACGGTGATAATAACACAAAGCTTTCAATATATATATCTTGTGAAAAAATAGACGACGAGTGCATATTGAAATATCATGACAATGGACAAAAGCATCTTGACTTGGACAATATAAACAACTCTAAAGGAATTGGAATGAAACTTATTTGGCTTACAACCAAAGAATTCAACGGCGATCTTGAAGTATATTATGATAGTGGGTTACACTATGAGCTAACATTTCACGGGGGGATTAAAAAATGCCTAATATAGTTATTGTTGAGGACGAACTGATAGCTGCCGAGTACCTAAAAGAGATATTGCAAAAAAATGATTTTCATATACTTGACATAATAGACAATGGGCAAGAAGCTATAAAAAAGATGCCACTCCTCAAGCCTGATATTGTCCTAATGGACATTATGCTTAAAGACAACATAAGCGGCAGTGAGGTTGCGGTTAAACTAAAAGCATCCTCTCCTGAGACTGCTATTATTTTTCTTACGGCCTATGCAGATAATGAAATGATCGAGTATGCGGCAAACTCAAATTGCCACGGCTACCTTATAAAGCCCTACAAAGAAAAAGAGATATTGACTGCCATAAAACTTGTTCTTGCAAAAAACAATCATAACGACCCCATAAAAACACAAATATCGATCGGGCGCTCAAAAGATATATATTTTGACACTGAACTAAAAAGACTCATAAAAGACGGTAGGGAAATAGAATTAAATAAAAAAATGATATTGCTTTTTGACCTGCTTTGCAAAACTCCAAACAGAACGGTATCAAACGAAACCATATGTTTAGCCTTATGGAGCGAGGTCATCAATCCCATAACTCTTAGAACATTCATGCATCGAATAAAAAATAAAATCGGCGATAACTTGATACATAATGTAAACAGACTTGGTTATATGATCAAAACATTTGAAAACTAAATTGGATCAATACAAGATCAGCAAGACGACGCTAGTCCAAGCATCTGCCTCGTTTGAGCGCTTGTTGCAATATCTCTTTGAAGCTCTGAGGCTATACGAACTATACGCTTCACAATAGTGCTTATGCCTCCATGGTCCCCTGCCTGCCTGAAGATCACGGGAAAGCTGAAGCCTTCTTTTGTGATCGTCTCATAGATATCCGCAGGTGATTTTGGCTGAATTTTTACCGTTTTGGGGACATGCAACTTATCAATCCCTTGGAACAATCTGTAGATATTGTCCCGTGTTGTTTTCATCACTTCCGAAGGGATATTGAAAAAAGGAATGTGTTTTGGGGATATGCCGATAAAACTCATCTGCTTTTGAAAGGGTGATCTTGTGAGTATCAGGGTCTGCAATTTGGTTAAATACGGCATTAATGGTCTGTTGCGGAATTTTATATCCTTGCTTTGTATCAAAAACAACGATAGACCTATTGAATAGATCGTTTCCTATAAAATCAAACAAATTTGCGCTTCCGCTGCCCTTCCATTGCATTTCACCGTCTTTGCCTATGCTGCCTACTGTTAATTTATTGTTATCAGGAATGCCATTTATAAATAGTATATTTTTTTTATTCGTTTGACTCTCCGCTTCCTTCTAGCTCTTCTAAAAATTTTGCTACGCTTTTTTGCCCCATTTTAGATGCATACGCAGCCGCGCTCATACCGCTTTTATCTTTTCTGTCCAGCTTGGCTCCATTTTTAAGAAGGAGTTTGATCATATCAATATCATTAAAACAGCTGGCAAGTATAATAGGAAGTATCCCGCTTTTGCGCTTAGTAGTGTTTGGGTCTATCCCGCTGTCAATGCAAAATTGAACTATGTCATATCTTTTAAACTTGATAGCGATATCCATGGTCCCCACGCCTTCCCTATCTACGACAGATACGTCCGCGCCATTTTCGACTAAAAATTTGATTACTTCAAAACTTGCGCCTTTTCGCACTGCATAGTTTAAAACACTTACCTCATCAGGGCTGTCAAGGTCATACTCTTCGTCGCCTACTATAAGTGTTTGATTTAGGTTTTCGCCCTGAAGGAGGAGTTTTTTTAGTTCCATTATGGAGTCTCTATCTATCGCGTTTGCTAAATTACTCAATCCATATCCTTTATGTAATCGTATTGTAACAATTTTACTTTATAGTTCGTTCGTTTAGACATAGACTCTAAACAAAAAAATAAAAGGAGAAAAAATGGGTATAAAAACTATATTGAAAAAGATCTTTAAATCTGACGGAAAAAACTCTCAAATTTCATTCAAGATAAAAGCCCTATCCAAATCAAAAGAGTTTGATTATCTTGTAGATGTAAAAAAATTGTAATTTTTACTCCACAAATACTATTCAAGTCCCTCAAGAAGTTGCGCTATAGTATTGTCATCTTCCAATATAATCAATTTTGGTTTATATGATGAAGCTTCTTTGTGATCCATCCCAGCATACGCTATGATGATTATCTTATCTCCCACATGAACTTTTCTAGCAGCTGCGCCGTTAAGACAAATATCCCCTTTTCCTGCTTCACCTGCTATGATGTACGTAGAAAATCTCTCGCCGTTATTTATGTTTACTATGTCAACTTTTTGCCCTATAAGCATACCGGCAGCCTCAAGCAGATTGGTATCTACCGTGATAGAGCCGACATAATTAAGATTTGCATCCGTTACGGTTGCGCGATGGATTTTGCTTTGAAGCATAGTTATAGTCAATGCTTTGTCCTCTAATATTAAAATTTATCGTAATTATACTAAAAAATTGTGATTTTAATGTTGAACAAGAGTTTTAGGCTCTATCGGCTCTCCCCACATCTCTGCTGGGATCACATACTTTTCAACTACATTGCCGCCTATAATATGCTCTTCTATGATCCTGTCTATCTTTTCTTTATTTAGATCTACATACATGGTATGCCCTGGTTCTACCAGCATGACAGGCCCCAGCTGACATCTATTCATACAGCCTGTTTGTATCGGCTGAACAGTCGAAATGATGCCTTTTTGCATCAAGCTTTGCGCCATATACATAAAAAGCTGTTGAGATTCTGCGCTTGCCTGACTTACACAGCTTGGTTTTGGCATACCCAGAGGCGCGCTTTGCTGGCATTTGAAAATGTAAAATGCTGGTTGTGGTACTGAATAGTTCATTGTTTTTCCTTAAATAAGAGTAATTTTGTCCTAATAATACCAAAGTTTTTTTAAATTTTATTAAATTTGTAATAAATTTATTCAAAAAAAGTGTGATGTCACTCTAAGCTTATTTATGAGTCTCCAAGGTTTTTAGAGGTATCCTAAAGCAAAAAAGAATATATGAGTTATATTTTTTCTTTAGCTACTTTTTTATAAAAGTAGCACAAAAATCGCAAACACTCTGAGTTCGCTTCGCTCGTGCAGTACCTCGTGTTTGCATTATTTTATTACCACACTCACACTCACTGCTAGTTGTTTAAATACTCTCTCACAACTTCTCTGTCATCAAAATGGTGCTTTACGCCTTTTGTCTCCTGATAGTCTTCATCGCCTTTGCCAAGTATCAATAGCGCTTCTCCTGCGCCAAGCTCATCTATAGCTCTTTGTATTGCCTCTTTTCGTTCAACTATCACATTAACATTATCTTTGCCCTCTAGTCCCGCCACGATCTCGCTTATGATGGTTTGGGGTTCTTCATCTCTCGGATTATCACTTGTTACATATATCTTGTTTGCAAATCTGCCTACAGCCGCGCCCATACGAGGACGCTTGAGCTTATCTCTGTTTCCGCCTGCTCCAAATACGACTGAGAGTTTTTTGTCTTTCATACTTTGAAGCACCTGAAGGATTCCGTCATCTGTGTGAGCAAAATCTACGATTACCAAAGGATCGCGGCTAACTACTTCCATTCTTCCCGCAACTCCGCCAAAATCCTCGACCACATCACATATCTGCTGTAATGGTTTGTTTGTCAAAAGCGATACTGCGCCGATTGCTGCCATTAGATTATAAAGGTTAAATGATCCTACCATATGCGAGTGAAATGTTGCTTCTATTTCTAAATGTTTTATATAGGCCGTAATTCCTTCTTGCAGTGAAAATGCTTGAACTTTAAAAGTTGCAGGATTATCAACCCCGTAACTATATGCATTAACAGGATTATATGTCAAATGCGCAAGATCGTCTTTATTTAGCAACTTCATGGATCCATCTGCAAAAAACAGACTTTTTACTCTTCTGTACTCTTCTATAGTTTTGTGATAGTCAAGATGATCTGCGGTTACATTTGTATGGATTTTCAACGCAAACTCTATACCTTCTATTCTTTTTTGCTCTATTGCATGAGAGCTTACTTCCATGATAAAATATCTACAGCCCATATCATAGGCCTGTTTCATATGATATATTGTTTCAAAGACAGATGGTGTTGTCATTGATCTATCTTCCAACCTCTCTTCGTTTGCAAAAAATCCTCTAGTGCCTTGAAACCCGACTTTTTCTCCAAGATCAAGCAAAATTGAATATATGGCTCCGCTTACTGTTGTTTTGCCGTTAGTTCCTGTTACGCCCACAACTTTAAGTTCATTCAGACCCCATATCTCTATAAGTTTATCAGGTGTGATACTTTCACACTCTAGTCCATGTATATATTTACTATTTTGACTTGTTTGTAAAAGAAGAGTCTCATCATCTATCTCTTTTGTATTGTCGGTTATGTAGTTGTATTTGAGATATGATAACGGTATCTTCACTTTTTACCCTTCTAAAATAATTTATAAAGCTCAAGGATCTCTTGATCTTGTGGAAATATGTTAGACATATCATCTAAATACGACAAAGCCATATCTTTAAAACCGTTTTGGCTTAGCTTTGTTATAAGATCTATAAGGTCTTCTTTTGACGTAATAACAACTTTTGTTGAAAACATAATATTTTCAAATACTTTTTTAAAATCGCCTTTCTCTTTAACAAGACCCATAAAATCACCATAAGTGATGCCATCGGCTTCTGCTTGCATATCCATTTGTCTTGATATCAACTGATTTATAGAATATTTTGTTTCGTCTAGCGATTCGATAATTTCATTTATTATCTCGGCTGCATCTTCGCTACTGTTTTTTATAGTATGGTAATAATCAAATAATGCCTGAGCCTCGTCATCGCTATCCAAACCCAGATCGCTCAAATATACGCCCATTTTTGCTTCATCCATTTTTGGATTATCTTTTAAGATTTCGCCGTATGATTGAAGTGCATTTTTATATTCTTTTTTTAAAAATTGTGATTCTGCTAACTTAAGTAGTCTTTCGCTATTCACCCTAATTCTCTCCATTTTTCTTCGTGGCCGATAGGCACATTAACAACTTCAAGATCAGGATGAATGAGAATTTTCATTTGTCTCTCAACCCCATACTTTAATGTTGTCGGACTGCTTGCACACCCGACACATGCTCCTTGAAGCTGTACATATATCTTGCCGTCTTTTATCCCTATCAGTTTTATGTCGCCACCGTCTAACTTGATAGACGGTCTAACTTTTTCTATAACATTACTAACTGCAGGTTCTAATTCTTCATCTGTAAAAGGAATCATGTATTTCCTTGATTTATTCTTTTTGTGTAATTATATCATAATTATAGAGGCTTTTTATTTTGCCTGTCCTTGTCTTTACACTAAATTTAAAAAAATGTCAAGCAAATACTTATTGTCCGGCTATTTTTCCGCCATAAGAGATAATGCCACCTCTATGATTGATTGCTCCGTTGTGTCCATTGGCTTTAAATATCTGCGCGACCTGCCTGCTTCTATTGCCGGATCTGCATGTGAATATAACTTTTTCATTCTGTAAATTTTCCAATAGATCTCTAGCCCATTCATTAAATGAAGAAGTATGTTTTAGCATATCGACGCCGTCTATATAGCCCATGTTGTACTCCATATCCTCTCTGACATCTATAAGAACAAAATCAACTTCTCCATTTTTTCTTTTTTCAAGAAGTTCTATGAGTTCGTTTGAGCTAATTTCATTTTTATTTAACATAAAGTATCCATTTTTTGTAAAATTTTACAAAAAAATCTCTATTTTTTAAAATTAAATATATTTATGATTGTTATTATTATAAGTGATTATGTGCAGTTTATTTTATCAAGGGAAAACCCTTGATAAAATAGTAATTTATACTAGTTCGATTATTGCCATAGGGGCAGCATCGCCTTTTCTAGTGCGGGTTTTTATAATTCTTGTATAACCGCCGTTTCTGTCTTTATACTCAGGTGCGATTACTGTTACAAGTTTATTTGTACATTCTTTATCTTGAAGCATAGCAAAAATTGCTCTGTGTGAATTCAAATCACCGGTACTTGCTTTTGTGATCAATTTTTCATAGTAACTTCTTAGCTCTTTTGCTTTTGGCAAAGTTGTCTCAATACGACCCTCTTTTGTAAGCGCTATAGAGAGGTTTTTAAGCAATGCTGCTCTATGAGATGATGTACGACCAAGTTTTCTATAACCATGTCTATGTCTCATGCCTTATCCTTTTAATTGTTCTATTTTTTTCTTTAATGATTCTCTTGTAGAAATGTCCATTTCATAGTCACTTCCAAAGCCATGTTCTGCCAAACAGTCAGTGATTTCATCCAATGATTTTTTACCTAGGTTTTTAATATTTTTAAGCTCAATATCGCTCATCAAAACTAACTCGCCTAAGTACTTGATGCCTTCTCTGTCTAGTGAGTTAAAGGATCTTGCGCTTAGTCCCAAGTTATCTACTGTTTTCAAAAATGGTTTCAAATGATTGTCATCACCGCTTTTTTTCTCAAATGATGAATTTATATCAACATTCAACACTCCGCTAAAAATAGATAATTGTTTGCTCATTGTTTGAAGCGCATTTGTAAATGCGTCAACCGAGCTTATCTGACCGTCAGTCGTAATATCAAATACGATCTTTTCATAATTTGGGCTGTCTTCAACAAGAACGTTTTCAATTTTATAATTTACTTTTCTAACAGGCGTAAAGAATGCATCAAGCGCTATTGCATCAGCATCAACATCATCAGCAAGATCTTCACTTGAAACATAACCCATACCTTTTGCGATAGTTAAAGTAAAGTTCAATTCAGCATCTTCATTGAGTGTTGCAAGAGGCAATTCGCCGTCTATAATATCAACCATATCATTTACCAGATCAGAAGCTTTAACCTCTTTTGGTCCTGTAAAACTGTAGTTTAACTGAACTTTATCTGTCTCTTCATTTTTAATTTTAAAACGAATATTTTTCAGGTTTATGATAAATACCGCAACATCTTCATGCATACCTCTAATGGTATCAAATTCATGAGCAACATTTTTGATCTTAACCGATATTGGGGCATAACCTATAGAACTTCCTAAAACTAATCTTCTAAGAGGATGTGCCAAGGTTACTGCATATCCGCTTTCAAAAGGATATGCAACTATTTCAGCCCTATTAGTACCCAATTCATTTACCTCTACTTCTGTAGGCATAAATGGTGTAACTTTAATTTTTCTCATCGATTAACCTTTAATATTATTATTTAGAGTAAAGCTCGACGATTAAACGCTCTTCAACTGGAATCGAAATTTCTTCTCTATCTGGAATTCTTGAAAATAGACCAAATAGTTTATCTTTATCAACATTTACCCACTCAACCATACCTGTTTGGTTTGTAAGCTCCATAGCTCTTACGATTTGTGGATTTGTTTTGCTTTTTTCTCTAATTTCTATTTTTTGTCCAACTTTAACAACACATGATGGTATGTCTACTCTTTTACCGTCGATCAGGATATGACCATGCGTTACAAGTTGTCTTGCAAATGCTCTTGTTGTAGCAAAACCCATTCTGTAAACTACATTGTCAAGTCTTTGCTCTAGAAGTTGGATAAGCAAGTTACCCGTGTTACCTTCTCTTCTGTTTGCTTCAGTGAAAAGTTTTCTAAATTGTTTTTCACTTATACCATACATAAATTTAGCTTTTTGTTTTTCACGAAGTTGTAAGCCATATTCACTAATTTTTGTTCTTCTTTGTCCATGTTGTCCTGGAGCATAAGGTCTTTTCTCTAGCGCGCTTTTGCCGGCTAATCTTCTTTCACCTTTAAGTCCAAGATCAACGCCAAGTCGTCTTTCTAGTTTTTCAACTGGACCTCTATATCTTGCCATCTCAAACCCTTTAATATATCTTTTTTTATTTAAGCATTTTTGCTTATCTGTTCACATTACACAAATTGTGTATATTATACTCTTCTCTTTTTAGGAGGTCTACATCCGTTATGAGGAAGTGGTGTAATATCTTTAAGATATGTTACTTTGATTCCTTCAACTGCACCGATAGATTTAACTGCTGTATCTCTTCCTGCACCTGGACCTTGTACTTTTATACCTACTTCTTTTACACCGTTTTCTTTTGCTTTGGTCATTGCATCTTCAACTGCTTGTTGAGCTGCAAATGGTGTAGATTTTTTACTACCTTTAAAACCAAGTGAACCTGCGCTGCTCCAAGAGATAACATTACCCATCTCATCTGTTACAGTGATAACCGTATTATTAAAGGTTGCAGCTACGTAAACTATACCTTTTGCTATACTTTTTTTAACTTTTTTCTTAGCCATTGATCATTCTCCCCTTATCACGCTGAACCGACAGTTTTTCTTTTACCTTTACGAGTTCTCGCATTGGTTTTTGTTTTTTGACCACGAACTGGGAGACCTTTTCTATGTCTAAGTCCTCTATAGCTACCTAGATCCATAAGAGTTTTGATATCAAGCATAACTTTTTTTCTAAGGTCACCCTCAACTGTATAGTTTTCTTGTATTTCATTACGAATCAAAGCCGCTTCCGCATCACTTAGTTCATGTACTCTTTTGTTGTAATCAATACTTGTTGCATCAAGAATTTTTCTTGAAGTATGAAGACCTATACCGAAGATATATGTCAAAGCATACTCCATTCTTTTTTTCTGAGGCAAATCAACACCTGCTATACGTGCCATATTTATCCTTGTCTTTGTTTATGTTTTGGATTTTTACAAATCACGCGAACTATGCCGTTTCGTTTGATAATTTTGCAATCATCGCACATCTTTTTTACCGACGCCCTAACCTTCATCTGGTTACTCCTGTGATAATTTTGCACTTAATTTTTTGCGTGGATTGCTGAGATTTCTCACATAAAAGCAAACCAGTCCTTGGATAATCAGTGCCAATTATACAAAGACTCTTCTCGCAGTTTTTCCTTATGTTTTCACATAGGGGGGGTATTATATCTAAGTTTTTATTAAAAATTACTTATACCTAAAAGTGATTCTGCCTTTATCTAAGCTATATGGCGTAATTTCTATCTTTACTTTATCGCCCGGCAATATTTTTATATAGTGCATTCTCATCTTGCCTGCTATGTGGCATAGTATAATATGACCATTGTCAAGCTCTACTCTAAACGTAGCATTTGGCAATGCTTCAACTACTTTACCGTCAATTTCTATAACATCATCTTTTGCCATCGTCTCTCCTTTTTTTACAATCTTGGTAAATAACTAACCGTTAAAAAACCAAAAACCAAAAACTAATTACTTGGATTCGTAAGAATCACTGCTTTTCCGTCAACTATCGCTACTTGATGTTCATAGTGGCTGGTTCTAAGCCTATCTTCACTTACAACCGACCATTCATCATCTAAATGAAGCGGTTGTGAGCTTTTTTGACAAACCATAGGCTCTAAACAAAAAACCATTCCATTTTTTATTTTTGGACCCTGATTTGGTTTACCGTCCAAGTAGTTTGGAATATTAGGCTCTTCGTGAGGCTTTGTTCCTATGCCGTGTCCACAATAGTCCCTAAGAGGCACAAAGCCTCTTGATATTATAAACTGCTCCAAAATATGTGAAAGCTCTTTAAATCTCATATCTGCTTTTATTTGAGATATAGCATGATAAAGCGCATCTTTCGAGCAGGCTATCAGATCTTCATCTTCTTTTGATACTTTACCTATAGGCATTGTTATAGCTGCATCTCCGTAATAACCGTCTAATTTCACGCCGATATCAAGTCCCAAAATATCGCCTTCCTTAACCTTTATATCAGTCGGTACACCATGAATAATGACCTCATTAAGCGATGCACAAACAGATGACGGAAAACCGTATAATCCTTTAAAAGACGGAACGCCACCGCTTTTTCTGATAAAGTCTTCTACCATTTTGTCTATCTCAAGAAGTGTCATATTTGGTTTAATATTGTTTTGAAGAAATTGAAGTGTATTTCCAACGATCTCGCCAGCTAGTTTTAGCTTTGCGATCTCGTTTGGTTGTCTTATGGATATTGCCATTAGAAACCTACATGACCTAATATGTCATATTTATTCATGGTTCTTTGTGCTTCGATCTTTCTCATCATATCCATAGCGACTTGAACAACGATAAGAATTGCCGTTCCGCCAAAATAGAAGCTAGCTCCAAGCCCGTTTACAAATATAAACGGCACCGTAGAGATAACCGCTAGATAAAAAGATCCGAATCCGGTTAGTCTGCTTGCAACTTCATTTAAAAAGTTCTTAGTGTGCTCTCCAGGTCTAATGCCCGGTATGAAACCGCCTTGTCTTTTTAAATTATCAGATATATCTTTTGAGTTAAATGCTATAGATGCATAGAAAAATGCAAAAAATATTATCATCAAAAATGTAGCCGCATTAAAAATAATTCCGCCGGGAGAAAGCAGATCAGCTACTTTCAAAGCCCATTCATTTTTGCTTGATTGCAGCATTGTCAAAGGAAACATCATAACAGCGCTTGCAAAAATCGGAGGAATTACTCCTGATAAATTTACCTTGATCGGGATATAGTTCATAACCCTTCTATGCTGATTTTGAACGATAGTCTTTCTAGAGTACGAAATAGGCACTCTTCTCTCTCCAAGCTCAACATATATAATAGCAAGTATAGTTATTACCATGATTGCTAAAATCGCTATGATTGAAAGCGGATTCATCTCTCCTGTATTAACAGACGTTACCGTATGTGAAATAGCAGACGGAATACCTGATACGATACCTGCAAAAATGATCAAAGAAATACCGTTTCCGATCCCTTTTTGAGTAATTTGCTCTCCTATCCACATAAGAAGCATTGTTCCTGTAAGCATAGAAAATACTGCAATTACCGTAAATACAGCTGAATCGATTATTATGGCGCTTTGTCCTGCAGCACCTGTCATATTTTGCAATCCCATAGAAACGCCTATTGCCTGAACAACAGTTATGAAAATAGTAAAATATCTAATGATCTGCATATATTTTTGCATACCGTCACGTTCTTTTTTCATTTGACCGAGAGCAGGGAATGTTGCTGCAAGAAGTTCCATTACGATTGAGGCTGTGATATAAGGCATTACGCCGAGAGAAATTATACTAAGACGACTTATTGCATCGCCGCTGAACATATTGGCTAAACCCAAGGCATTGTTGGTATTTGAATCAAAAAAGTGTTTTATAACTTCAAAATCAACTCCAGGTGTAGGCACATATGCCAACACTCTGTAGACCAACAAAAATCCTAAAGTAATCATAATTTTATGTACTAAAGGATTTGACATATTATTTCCCAGTTGTAGTTACTGCTTCATCTTTTATTTT
Organism: Sulfurovum sp.; assembly: GCA_020721345.1. GTDB lineage: Bacteria > Campylobacterota > Campylobacteria > Campylobacterales > Sulfurovaceae > BN30871. The sequence goes on along the minus strand of DYMX01000031.1, from coordinate 2,133 downwards.
TGAAGCTAGAGTTTTGGCGCTGTTACCTATTAGTTTAACTTTTGTTACACTTTTTTGTAGTTTATAAACACTTCTGATGCTTTCCATTGTTATCTCAGCAAGTTCTGTAATTACAGTTACTTTTTCCACATTGATAACATACGGTTTTTCTACTCTAGAAGTAAATCCAACCTTAGGAAGTCTTTTGTAAAGCGGTTGTTGTCCACCCTCAAAGCCTCTTTTTTCATTGTAGCCTTTTCTGGCTTTTTGACCCTTGTGTCCTTTACCGGATGTTTTACCTTGTCCTGAACCTTGTCCACGACCAAGTCTTTTTGTTTCTCTAGTAGAACCTGGGGCTGGTTGTAAATTATGTAAAGACATATCTTCTCCTTATGCTTTAATTCTTGAAAGAGCTTGTATTGTTGCTCTTACAAGGTTGTTTGGATTGTTAGAACCAATTGATTTAGTAAGGATATCTTTAATTCCGGCAAGCTCGATAACAGGACGCGCTGCACCGCCGGCAATTACTCCTGTACCTTCGCTAGCAGGTCTAAGCAAAATACGGCTTGAGTTAAATTTATGTTCGATATCGTGAGCTATTGTTGAGCCTTTGATATTGATCTTAACCAAGTTTTTAAACGCATCGTCTACTGCTTTTTTGATCGCATCCGGAACCTCTTTGGCTTTACCAAAACCGTACCCTACAGTACCGTTTTTATCGCCAACAACAACAAGAGCAGTAAATCTAAATCTTCTACCGCCCTTAACAACTTTTGTTACACGACCAATATTAACTATTGATTCTTCGAAATTTTCTCTGTTTATCGCTTCCATTTCTTATCCTTACAACTTTATACCAGATTCTCTAAGAGCATCAGCAAAAGATGCAATTACGCCGTGATAGAGATAACCGTTTCTGTCAAATTTTACAGTTTCGATATTTACATTTTTTAGTGCGGCAGCCATAGCTTGTGCAATTTGCTTAACATCTTCTTTGTTTGCTTTTAAGCCCATTTTTCTACCATCAACAGCAGCTAGAGTATGTCCAGCCGTATCATTGATAGCTTGTGCATAAAAATATTTATTTGATTTAAAAACCGTCAATCTCGGCATAGTTTCACAACCTGATACTTTGCCTCTAACTCTAGCTTTTCTTTGAGCTTGTAGTCTATTTTTTCTCTTTTGAATACTTTTTAACATCTACTCACTCCTTACTTTTTCTTACCGGCTGATTTACCAGCTTTTCTAATAATAACTTCATCAGAATATTTAACACCTTTGCCTTTGTACGGCTCTGGCGGTCTAAAATCTCTGATCTCGGCTGCCGTTTGACCAACTTGTTGTTTGTCTGTGCCATTAATTGTAACAATATTTTTTTCTACTTTAATTTCAACACCTGCAGGTATCTCAAAGTTGATATCGTGCGAAAAACCTAGTTGCATAACTAGTGTATTGCCTTGGATATTTACTCTGTAACCAACACCGTTGATCTCCAATGTTTTAGTAAATCCTTTATCAAGACCTATTACGATATTGTTAAACAATGATCTATAAGTACCCCAATAAGCAGCACTTTGTCTATCTTCGCCGTTTCTTACAAATTCAACTTTGCCGTCTTCGATCTTGACATCTACACGACCGTGAGTTTCAAGTCTTTTCTCTAGGCTGCCTTTTTTAGCTACTATTTCAGTGCCGTTAAGTGAAACGTCTATGCCATTTGCTATTTCTACTGGTTTTTTTCCAATTCTTGACATACTATCTCCTTACCATACACTACACATAACTTCGCCGCCAACACCAAGCTTGTATGCTTCGTCATTTGGCAGTACACCCTTGCTAGTTGAAACTACTAGCGTACCGTAACCATTTTTAAATGATTTGATTTCATCTTTGCCTTTATGGATACGACGACCTGGGCTAGAAATTCTTTTGATCTCATTGATCGCACTTCTGCCTTTCTCGTCATATTTTACAACTACTGAAATAGTTTTTTTATTACCGTCTTCGTTTACCGTGAAACTCTCAAGGTAGCCCTTGTTTACAAGAATAGAAACAATTGCTTCAACAGAGTTAGCGTGTAATAATGTAGTTACATCTAGTCTTCTTTGTGCAGCATTTCTTATTCGAGTAAGAGAGTCTGCAATTATATCTGTC
>DYMX01000030.1 GCA_020721345.1 Sulfurovum sp. | reverse complement strand
AGTTTTATACTATTGCTTTAAATGGAATGGTACAACGTGGTGAAACTTGACATGTTAAAATATAAAAATTAATATATTTTACAAAAAGGTTTATGATTAAAAAATTATTTCAAAGTTTTTCACAAAAGCATCCATATTTGGATTTTGAACAATTAATCGATTATTTTTCTATATTCGGCGGTGTTAGCGAGTTGGAGCTTGACTATTTTGCTACTCTTTTTGAATTTATTGAAAATAGTTTTTTGCATAAAATAGATATTATATCTTCGCAAATAGAACCTACATATATACTTGAAAGTCCTTACAGAGAAGTTCTCATGGCAATCGCAAGAGGCGACGGCAAAATATATTCATCAATTAAAAAAGCAAGACTCAATGAACATTTGGGTGAAAATATAATAGATGAATTGACCGAGTTGGGCATTATTAGGCTTGAAGCATCAAAAGAGCTTGAAACAAATTCGCATAAAAAGTATAGGATACAATCAAAACTTAGATTTAAAAAACCGTTTTACAGATTTTGGTTTGGTTTTGTTGAGACATATAGAGACAGTTTGCAAATCGGTGAAAAAGATAAGTTTATTGAAAATTTTAAAGCGCATTATGAAAGGCTGCGAAGTCTTGTTTTTGAACATCTTTCAGAAGAATTTCTTATAGACTATTATGGCAATAAAGGCATCAATATTGTTTTTTCCGGCAGTTATTGGGATAAAGACAATGAGTTTGACATAGTTGCACTTACTGAGTCAAAAGAAGTTATTTTGGCTGAATGTAAATACAAAGATAGAAAAGTATGCAAAAATGAATTGACAAAACTAAAATCAAAAGCAACACAATCAAATTTGACTGCAAAACACTGGGTTCTTTTTTCTAAGCAAGGTTTTTCAATGGAGCTTAAAAATTCCAAAGATAAAGATTTGCTTCTTTTTGATCTGCAAGACCTTTCCGTGTGGAAATAGAAGTATCATTGATCAATAGCTTTTTTCTATAGCATCTCTATGTGATCTGAAATCTTTTGTAAATGTATGAACGCCTTCTTTGTTTTTTACAAAATATAGATAATCTGTTTTGCTTGGATTGATGGCGGCATCTATGGCTTCAGAGGAGACAGAGCCCACAGGAGATGCAGGTAGCCCATAATTTTTGTATGTGTTAAAAGTGGTGTCGTCTTTTTTTATTCTCTCAGGCGTTACGGCTATATGAGAATATATGCCGTAGTTCAACGAGCCATCCATTTGAAGTTTCATATTTTTAGCTATTCTGTTGTCTATCACCGAAGAGATTATAGGCATCTCTTGTTTATTTGCTGCCTCTTTTTGTATTATAGAAGCTTTTATGAGAACATTTTGCCATTTTTCTTTGTCGTATGAATTGAAATATTTTGTTGCCATTTTGCTGTATTTTTCTTCAGACGGTTTAAGTAAAAACTCTACTAGATCTTCTTCGTTCATGTTTGTGTTTGTGAAATATGTATCAGGGCTTATGCCGGCTTCTTTATAGAATGACTGTTTTTTATATTCATCCATAAGGATCGTTTTGTTTAGATCCATCTGTTTTGCTACTTCTTCAAAAAATATCTCTAGAGTTTCTCCGGGAATCAGCGTTATTTTATTGTCGACTCCTGTCGGTTTTGTATTGGCAATTTTGTATAAAAAAACCACTCTGGATAATGTTTCATCCTTTTCAAAAAGAATTATTCCTGCTCTTGGACTTCCAAGAAGAGCCAAAATATATTTATCTACGATATTTACACTATAGCCTTGCTGTTTTAAGCCTTCTACTACTTGCGATATTCCGCCATGCTCGATTTTAACCTTTTGTTCCGGCTTTATGGATTCAAATATATATAATACGAACAATACAAGCGAAACTAAGAAAATGGCTTTCAGTATCATGAGCGGTTTATTTCTTTTTGTTCGTTTTTTGATTCGAAATTTTTTATTTTGCACGACCTTTCTTTTTCTTTGTTGTTTCATACCTGTCCTTATTCGTTTCTAAGAACGGTTACAGGGTCAATTTGCGATGCTTTTCTGGCCGGATATAATGACGATATTATCACTATTACGGAAGTTCCTATTATTATCATTAGATAGTCGCTAAACATCAAGTCTATCGGAAGTTTAGTGGTACCATATATGTCTTCAGGTAAAGTGATTATATCAAAATTTTCAAGTATCCATTTGCCTATTACCCCAAGGATGGAGCCTGTTATAAGTCCGGTAATTCCGATTATGAGACCGAGTCTAAAAAATATACTGCGTATTTCTACTTTTGTAGCTCCAAGTGTTCTTAGAAGCGCTATTTCGCTTCTTCTGCTCATAACAGTCATTAAAAGGGATGATATTATGTTTAGTGACGCAACAAGTATAATAAGTAAAAGAACCAGAAATAGAGCCTTTTTTTCCATTTGCATTGCAGCAAAAAAACTACCGTTTTGCTGCCACCATCCCTCGACCACAACACCCTCAGGAAGGGTAGGCTCTATCTCTTTTATGGCACTCATTGGGTTTTTTGAGTAGATGTGAACACCGTCATATAGACCTTTTTGTCTATCTAGTATTTTTTCAAATGCTTCTAGTGTAGTGTATATTATCGCTTTGTCATAAGCTTTTAACCCGCTTTTAAAAACACCGTCTATCATAAATCTTTTTTGCAAAGGCATAGTGTCAAATCCTATTGCCTGCTGTTCTGAAAAATATAGGGTTATTTTGTTGCCCGTTGATACATTCATTTCATTTGCAAGTCCATCACCGATAACAATCTTAAAAGGAATATCCGCCGTACTGTTTGCTTTTTTAAACACCTCATTTATGGCGCCTTCTTTTGCAAAATCGACACCATACAAAAGACTGCCTTGGACAAGTGATTCATTTTTGCTTATTATCTGGCTTGTGTAGTATGGGCTAAATTTTAGGTCAGGAAAGTTCTTTTGAAGATTTGATATCAGGTTATCGTCTATTGTATCTGGGATGATAGATGTTATAGTTAAGGGGTAATTCATTACGAAAAGTTTTTTTTCAAACTCTTTTTGAGTTCCGTTCATTATTCCCATTGCTAGCATTAATACCATTATGCCTGCTGCAATGCCAAGATAAGCCAAGATAGCCGCTATAAATATGAACGGATTATCACGGTCGTATTTTAGATAATGCCTTATAATGAAATTAATAAATGAATTATTTTTATTCATTATGCAAACAAGCCTTTTTTAGGTCCGCTTGTTCCACAGCAGTTTTTATATTTTTTTCCGCTGCCACAAGGACAGTCATCGTTTCTTTTCGGTTTTTTGGTTACGTTTGAAGGCTGATTCAAATTGTTTTGTGATAACTTTAGATCCTGTGACATTTCATCTTTTATATTTTCTATCTGTTCGTGTTCATCTGTTTCATTTAAAAAGTCCAATTGGATAATCTGTAAAGTTTTTACGGCTTCAAATTTTATTCTATTGATAAGGTCTGAGAAAAGTCGGTAACTGTCTTGTTTGTATTCCGTAAGAGGATCTTTTTGATTGTATCCTCTTAGCCCTATACCTGTTTTAAGAGTATCCATTTCATATAGGTGCTCTCTCCACTCTTTATCAAGAATTTGAAGATACAGTATTCTTTCTATCTCATCTCTTTGTTCTTTTGCAAGGTTGGACATTTTTGTCTCGTATTGAGTAGTGATTTTTGCAAATATAAAACTGCTTAATTCATCATAGTTTTTGCCTTTTAGCGCATTTATGTCTGTAGCAAACAGAAGTTCTTCTTGAAGGAGAAGTTGAAGTTTTTCAATATTAAACTCCGATTCATCCATCGTTTGGTCTATTTCACATTCATACAATAAATGATTTAGATGCTCCGCTCTATTTTCTTCAATTTTTGATGCAATATCAAAATCTAGATCCAAAAGCTGATTTCTAAATCCGTATATGGCTTTTCTTTGATGATTTGCTACATCATCATATTCCAAGATATGCTTTCTTGATTCATAATGCATATTTTCAACTTTCTTTTGAGCCTTTTCGACACTTCTTGTAACAAGCTTAGAGTCTATAAAGTCGCCTTCTTGAACGCCTATCCTGTTCATTATATTTCTGATCTTTTCACCGCCGAAAATCCTTAAAAGATTGTCATCTAAGCTTAGATAGAATTGGCTCTCACCAAGATCACCTTGTCTCCCGCTTCTTCCTCTTAGCTGGTTATCTATCCTTCTGCTTTCATGTCTTTCGGTACCAAGTATATAAAGACCGCCGAGTTCTTTTACTTCGTTTGTGATCTTTATATCAACGCCGCGACCCGCCATATTTGTAGCAACCGTGACGGCTCCTTGTACTCCGGCTTGCATGATGATATCAGCTTCTTGCTCATGGTTTTTTGCATTAAGCACATTGTGGGGAATTTTCTCTTTTTTAAGTCTTGTGTGTATCATTTCACTTTTTTCGATCGACGCAGTTCCAATCAGAACAGGCTGCCCTTTTTGGTGAAGCTCTTTGATTTTTTTTACAACAGCATCTAGTTTTTCTCTTTCCGTATTGTAGATAAGGTCATTTTTGTCGATTCTTGTTACGGGAATATTTGTAGGAATGGATATAACATCAAGATTGTATATTTGAGCAAATTCGCTAGCTTCGGTTTGAGCCGTTCCTGTCATACCTGCAAGTTTATTGTATGATCTAAAATAGTTTTGATATGTAATTTCAGCTAGAGTTTGACTCTCTTCTTTGATAGAAACGCCTTCTTTTGCTTCAAGAGCCTGATGCAGCCCTTCGCTATACCTTCTTCCCTCGCTAAGTCTTCCGGTAAATTCATCAACGATTATAATTTCACCGTCTTTTATCACATAGTCAACGTCTTTTTCAAATATATAATGCGCCTTTAAAGCTTGATCCAAGTGATGAGAAAGAGCCGCATTTTCTAAACTATATAGGTTCTCTACGTTAAATAACTCTTGAGCTTTACTTAGACCGTCTTCCGTCATTATTATAACTTTGTTTTTTTCATCGACTATAAAATCACCCGTTGTCTCTTCAGGTTCACCGGGTCTTGTCTCTTTTTTCTCTCCGCGTATCATTTGAAGGGCTATTTGGTTTGCGCTTTCATAGTGTTTTTGATCCCTTCTAGCAGGTCCAGATATTATCAGCGGCGTTCTTGCTTCATCAATCAAAATAGAGTCAACTTCATCAACAATAGCGAAGTTATGTTCTCTTTGAACTTTTTCCTCCGCTCTTACTTTCATATTGTCTCTAAGATAGTCAAAGCCGTATTCGTTATTTGTACCGTATGTTATGTCGGCATGATACTGCGCTTTTCTGACAAACTCATCATATTGTCCGGATATTATACAGCCGGTGCTAAAGCCCAAAAATTCATACAGTTTGCCCATTTGTTCAGAGTCTCTTTTTGCCAAATAGTCATTTACCGTAACTACATGAACTCCTTTGCCGCTCATCGCATTTAAAACAACGGCAAGTGTTGCAACAAGTGTTTTACCTTCGCCGGTTTTCATCTCGGCTATATCGCCTTCATTTAAAACAAGTCCGCCGACAAGCTGTACATCAAAATGTCTCATACCCAAGACTCTTTTACTTGCCTCTCTGGTTATTGCAAATGATTCGTTTAATACTTCATCAATTGTTTTGCTGCCGGTTTGAACACTCGTTCTTAATTCTAAAAAAGCATTTTTAAGTTCATCGTCACTAAGCTCCAAATAGTTTTTTTCCAAAGCATTGATCTTCTCAACTCTCTTTAGCAGTTTTTTTACTTTTTTATCGTTTTGTGTTCCAAAAATTTTATTTAAGATGCCCAACATACCTATCCGTTTAATTTATATTTTGTATAATTTGTAAGTATTTTACCAAAAAAATGTAAAATTATTGTTACGCTATTATTTCACTATTTTTTATAATAATTTGCAAAACAAAATCTATATAGATTATTATTTTTTATAAAAAATATTTTTTTAAGGTTACCAAATGAAATTCAAATTTTTATTTTTTTTATTTTTTACAATGTTTCTAAGTGCAGACGGTATCAAGCTGCCTATGGCATTTGACTCTAGTTTTACTCAAGAGATCATCTCGCCTAAAAATAAAAAAATAATTTATAAAGGCAGAGTGCTTTACTCTGATAAATCGCTTCTTAAATGGATATATGCGGCACCAACCAAAAAAGAGGTTTGCACAAACGGGAAAGAAGTTGTTATCGTTGATAACGATTTGGAGCAAGTCTCTTTTTATACTATTAATAAAGGTTTTAATCTTCCAGAAGTTTTAAAAAGCGCAAAAAAAGAGCCAAATGGGACATTTAGCGCAAAATATCAGAAAAAGAATTACAATATAAAATTAAACAGCAATGGCGAGTTGTTGCAGGTTTTCTATGTTGATGATCTAGATAACAAAGTTACTATAAATTTTAATGGCATAAAATACAAAAACAGAAGTATCCCTAGCGAAAATCTAAAATGCATAATACCAAGAAACTATGATATAGCAAGAGGTTGAGATAAATTTATCTCTTTTAGATAAAATACGCACAAAATATAATGTAAGGAATTGTTTTGTTATCTACAGTAAATTTAACTCAAAGATACGGCAAAAGGGTATTGTTTGATAAAATAAATATAACGCTTGATGCAGGAAAAAGATATGGTTTGATTGGAGCAAATGGAGCAGGAAAATCAACATTTATCAAAATTCTATCAGGCGAAATTGAACAAACCGATGGCGAAGTTCAGCTTCAATCAGGTGTAAAACTAGGAGTTCTCGGGCAAAATCAATATGCGTTTGAAGATTTTACGCTTCGCGATGCAGTTCTTTATGGCAACAAAAAACTTTATGATGCCCAAAAAGAAAAAGAGCGGCTTTATATGGAAGGCGACTTTGAAAGTGATGAGGTGAACAATCGTCTTGCAGAGCTTGAGATGATATGTGCAGACGAAGATCCGACCTATGAGAGTGATGTTAAGATAGAAAAACTGTTAGAAGCCCTTGGGTTTCCGGCTTCACAGCATGACGATCTTATGAGCTCACTCACCGGAGGCGATAAATTTAAGATTCTTCTTGCCCAAGTGCTGTTTTTGAAGCCTGACGTACTGCTTCTTGACGAGCCAACCAATAACCTTGATATTGAAACGATCAGTTGGCTTGAAAATGAGCTTCAAAGACACGAAGGAACATTGCTTGTTATCTCGCATGACAGACACTTCATCAATGGTGTAGTTACTCATATACTTGATCTCGATTTTCAAAATATCAGGGAATTTACGGGCAATTATGACGATTGGTACATAGCTGCAAATTTGATTGCAAAACAAGCTCAAACAGACAGAGATAAATCCCTGAAAGAGAAAGCCGATTTGGAGAAATTCATAGCTAGGTTTAGCGCGAATGCTTCAAAAGCAAAACAAGCAACAAGCCGCCAAAAACAGCTGGATAAACTTGATATCGCTGATGTTAAGATATCATCAAGAAGAGATCCTTCTATTATGTTCAAACCAAATAGAGATATTGGAAATGAAGTGCTTGAGGTTGAAGGAATTTCGCATAATTACGGCGATGTAGAGGCGCTTAAAGATGTTACTTTTAAACTTAAAAAGGGGGATAAGGTTGCTCTTATCGGATCAAACGGTGCAGGTAAAACTACATTGCTTGAAATCCTTATGGGCAAACTCAAACCAACAAGCGGTAAATTTAACTGGGGACAAACTGTGCACACAACCTATTTTCCTCAAAATGCAACAGATCTTATCAGCGGCGATGATATCTTGCCTCAATGGGTGCAGAATTTTGATCCAAAATGGCACATTGACGAGATAAGAAAATGTTTGGGAAGAATGCTATTTACCGGCGAGGAACAGACAAAGAAAGTAAGCGCTTGCAGCGGTGGAGAAAAACATCGTTTGATGCTCAGTCGTATGATGATGGATAGCGCAAATTTCCTAGTTCTTGACGAACCGAACAATCACCTTGACCTAGAAGCTATTATCGCGCTTGGTGAAGCGTTGTATGAATATCAAGGTGGAGCTATCTGCGTAACTCATGACCGTGAATTGATTGACGCTTTTGCAAATCGTATCATAAAGATACTTCCTGATGGAAGCCTGCTTGATTTTGAAGGCAATTATGAAGCTTTCGTTGAGGAGCACGGACACTAATTTTAGTGTTCTTGTTTGCCTGCACTTCTTATTTTAAAATATTTTCTACAAAACAATACGATCTTTATAAATTTTTTACAATATCTTATTAAGTATTATTAAACTACAATTCAAATGTACACTAACACAAGGAGATCATATGACATTTGGTGAATCTATAAATACATGTTTGAAACAAAAGTATGCCGACTTTGACGGCAGGGCATCTAGAAGTGAATATTGGTGGTTTGCGCTGTTTCAATTTTTGATTTATCTTGTTCTGACATTGGTAACTGGAGGAATAATAAATTATGAAACCGGAGAAATAAATAGTTTTGGAGCAATAGTGCTTTTGTTAGCTGTTTTAGCGCTGATAGTTCCTGCTATTGCCGCAGCAGTCAGAAGGCTTCATGATACGGACAAAAGCGGATGGTGGTATCTGATATCTTTCATTCCATATGTTGGTGGAATTGTACTGCTTGTATTACTTGCTTTGCAAGGTACATCGGGAGCAAATAGATTTGGAGAGGTGCCATTGAGCTAAAAAAGCATAAGCGTTACGCTTATGCTAAATTTGTATAAACTACCTGTACATCATCATTATCTTCAAGTTTTTCTATCAAAACTTCCACATCATTCATCTGTTCTTCTGTTATCTCGATAGGGGTATTTGGTATAAACTCTAAAGTTGATTTGCTTACTTCAATGCCTTGTTTTTCAAGAGCATGGCTAAGTTCCCCAAAAGATGTAAAATCACCGTAAATTCTTACGATCGCTTTGTCATCACCATTTTCTTGCGCTTCTAGGTCTTCTTCTATCTCTTCAAGTCCAAAATCTATAAGCTCAAGCTCAAGTTCTTCTATGTCTATGGTATCTTTTTTGTCGAATACAAAAACAGCTTTTCTGGTAAACATAAAATCAAGTGCCCCTGATGTTAACATCTCAGCTTTATTTCGCACTAACACGGCTTTGACATTTGCAACTGTTCTAGTGTGGTTATCTGTCGCACATTCGATTATAAGCTGAACACCGTAAGGTCCTTTTGCTTCATATCTTATCTCTTTGATATCAGCTGTATCTTTGCCGCTTGCCCTCTTGATCGCATTGTCGATGACATCTTTTGGTACATTTTCTGCTTTTGCATTTTGGATAATAGTTCTAAGTTTTGCATTTTGTTCCGGATCAGGTACTCCGTCTTTTGCTGCCATGGTTATGAGTTTACTGTATTTTGGAAATACTTTTGACATATTTCCCCATCTTTTCATTTTGGCTGCTTTACGATATTCAAAGGCTCTTCCCATGATTACTCCTGATTATATTTTGATGGTATTATACAACGAGGCTCTTTAGGAGTCGCTTTTGTGGAGGTTTGCTATATCCTATTTGTATTTAAAAGAATAGGGTAAAAACTTAAGCTATCACTATCACTTCTATAGTCCTATCAGGAAATAAAGATTTTTTTCCTCAAATTCAATCCTTTTAAGAAGCACATCAACAATTTCATTAAATTTGTCAAAAAATTCAGTATCTAATATTGCAGCAGGAGAAGAATACAGTGTTAAAAACTTCATTAGCGGGAGTTTGACAGAGCGAAATGATTCTTTAAATTCTGTAATCTTTTCAACAAGAGGATTGTTATCTTTTGAATTACTCTGCAACTCAAAAAGTTTAATATCCTCTCCCGTAAGATGATCGACAGCAATGGAATTTAATTTTTTTAGATACTTCTTCGTTGCATCTAAATCATTTTTAGAGAATGACGCAATTACATTTCCGGCTAAAGCAACAATTTGCAAATGCTCTGCTTTCCATTGTTTAATAAGTTTTTTTTCCTTTGAAAGAAATAACGATAATAACATAAAATCTCCTTTTTAGATATTTGCTGATGAATAGTATAGGTGAATTCACATCTCTAGCGAATACACTGAATCACAATTCTAGCATCTTATTCCTGAAAGAGCCACCGGAGAATAGCAGAATAGGGGTCAAAAGAATAGGGGTCAGTCGCCACCTTGAAAAATCTTTGACAATGATACCAAATGTAAAGGAATAGCAGAATAGGGGTCAGGTGATAGTGATAGTACACTATTCTCCTTTTGTTCTTTTTATAATATTATTTATCGTTGGCTGAGCCAATTTAAGTATGTTAGCCATCATATGTTGAGAATAGCCTTGTAAATTGCATTCTACTATAAGCTTATTTCTTTCTTTGATATCTTTTGCACTTGTGAGTATCTTTCTTAGTTTTTCAACATTAGGTTTTTTATCTATATTCAGAGCTTCTATCAGGCTTGAAGCTGTTTTGAGTTCTTGTAACACAAGAAGTATCAACGATTGAATTTAAAAACTCTCTTATGGCAATTTTGCCATCTTTGTAATTATTTACAATCCAAGAATCTTTTAAAAAAGATGATGTGTTGTCATCTAGAAAATAGTGACATGAGCTATAAGAATAATCAGTTATATTTTTCACGATCTTTGCTTTAAGAGGATTTTGTTCTATGTAGAGTATAAGCGTGTATAGATATGCTTCATCAGTTACATACCATGATTTAAATCTTCCTTGCCATAGATGCCCGCTTCTTTTATATTTTTTATTAAAGTATATAGCATAGATACCGTTTAATTGTCTCATAAACTTTGAAAGGTTCTCATCTCTTGTCTCTATTAGTAAATGGTAATGATTATTCATGAGGCAATAGTTATGAATGGTTATATTGAAGTTTTTTGATAAATTTGAGAGCTGTTCTATAAAAAAGTCATAATCTTCTGTTTTTTTGAAGACTACTCTTTGCTCTACACCTCTGTTAATAATATGATAAAATCCAGCGATTTCAATGCGTGGTTTTCTAGGCATGTGACAACCCTTTTATAATTTTTTCAATAATACCGTAATAAACTTAAGCTATCACTATCACCTGACCCCTATATTTGCTATATTCTATATTTCTATATTTAAAATATAGCTTTTAAAAAGAAAAAATTGCATAGTAAAGTATCAATTTAGCATATACATTATGCACTTTTTGTAAAAATATGAATAGTGAAGTATAAATTTAACATATCCATTATGCACTTTATTAAGAGCTCTCAATACTCTTTAGCTATAATTTCAATTATTTTTAAAGAGGCAAAAATGGATATAGAAGAGTTGGAGCAGTTTATAGGCACGCATGATGGAGTGATGTTGTATTTTAGTGGTGAGAATTGCGTTGTGTGTGATGCGTTAAAGCCAAAAGTAAAAGAGGTCATAGAGACAAATTTTCCTAAAATTGAACAGGTATATATCAAAACACAAGAAAATATCGAGATAGCTTCACAAGTCGGAGTATTTAGCGTTCCGACTATCATAGTATATTTAGACGGCAAAGAGTTTTTACGGGAAAGTAGAAACATAAGTTTGGTGGAGTTTGCAGCCAAACTCTCAAGACCTTACAATATGATGTTTGATTAAAAAGTAAGACTTATATGGTCCAATAGTCGATTAAGCCTCGCTTAGATATAATATTTAAACTTTTTGACAGAACAAAGGGAGTTGAATGAACTTGTTTACGGAAAATACAGAAGAAGTGCTTATAGAAGATAGCATAAAGAGCAGCTATCTCGACTACTCAATGAGCGTAATTATCGGTCGTGCATTGCCTGATGCCAGAGATGGGCTTAAGCCCGTTCATCGCCGTATACTATATGCAATGAATGAGCTAAACCTCGGGCATAGAAGCGCTTATAAGAAGTCCGCCCGTATAGTAGGGGATGTTATAGGTAAATACCATCCGCATGGTGACAATTCCGTGTATGATGCGCTTGTAAGAATGGCACAGCAATTTTCAATGAGATCACCACTAGTTGACGGACAAGGTAACTTTGGATCGATCGACGGCGATAACGCAGCTGCTATGAGATATACCGAAGCCAGAATGACAAAGATAGCAGAAGAATTACTTGCAGATCTTGACAAAGATACCGTTGATTTTGTTCCAAACTATGATGATAGTATGAGCGAGCCTGATGTATTGCCAAGCCGTGTTCCAAATCTGCTTCTAAACGGCAGTTCAGGAATTGCTGTCGGTATGGCGACAAATATACCTCCGCATAGACTTGATGAGCTTATCCAAGCTCTTATATTTAGAATAGATAACAGTGATACTACGATCGCAGATCTGCAACAGATCATACAAGGACCTGATTTTCCGACAGGTGGAATAATATTTGGCAGAAAAGGTATAAACGAAGCCTATGAAACAGGAAGAGGTCGTATCAAAGTAAGAGCAAAAACTCACATAGAGCAAAAAGCCAATAAAGAGACTATTATCATCGATGAGCTTCCTTATCAAGTAAACAAATCAAGACTAATTGAAAATATTGCCCAGCTTGTTAAAGATAAACAAATTGAAGGTATTTCAGAACTTAGAGATGAGAGTGATAGAGAAGGTATCAGGGTTGTTATAGAGCTTAAGCGTGATGCTATGAGCGAAATAGTTTTAAATAACCTGTTTAAATCTACTCAAATGCAGACAACATTCGGGATAATCATGCTTGCTATCGTCAATAAAGAGCCAAAAGTATTTAATATACTAGAGCTTTTTGACCTATTTTTAAATCACAGAAAAACCATAGTTATCAGAAGAACCATATTTGATCTTGAAAAAGCAAGAGCAAGAGCTCATATATTGGAAGGTTTGAAAATAGCTGTTGACAATATAGATGAGGTTATAAAAATTATTAGAGCCAGCAATGATGACAGTGAGGCAAAAGAGAGCTTAATGAGCAGATTTGATCTCTCAGAGATACAAGCTAAATCAATTTTGGAAATGAGACTAAGAAGATTAACTGGTCTTGAGATAGAAAAAATCGAAACAGAACTTGCAGAACTTAGAAAAACTATCGAATATTTAGAAAGTGTTCTAAAAAGCGAAGATATGATAAATAAAATTATCAGAACTGAGTTGGTAGAGATCGGCGAAAACTATACTACAAAAAGATTGACCGAGATCGTAGATGATTATGATGATATCGATATAGAAGACCTTATTCCAAATGAGCCGATGGTAGTAACCATCACTCACCGCGGATATATCAAAAGAGTTCCGGTTAAACAATACGAAAAACAAAATCGAGGCGGAAAAGGCAAGATAGCAGTTACGACTTATGACGATGACTTTATAGAGAGATTCTTTATATCAAATACGCATGATACGCTGCTGTTTGTTACAGATAAAGGGCAGTTGTACTGGTTGAAGGTTTACAAGATACCTGAAGGCAGCAGAACCGCAAAAGGAAAAGCGGTTGTAAATCTGATCAATCTTCAAGAAAAAGGGAAGATCATGGCTATCATCCCTACTACCGATTTTGCCGAAGATAAAAGTTTGGTATTTTTCACAAGAAACGGCATAGTAAAAAGAACAAACCTTAGCGAGTATTCAAATATCAGAAGTAACGGCGTGAGAGCTATAAATCTTGATGAAAATGATGAACTTGTTGAAACTCATATAGCAACAAATGAGACGCAATATCTGTTTATCGCTACCAAAAAAGGTATGTGTATCAGATTTAAACTTGATGAGCTTAGAGAGATAGGAAGGGTTGCAAGAGGGGTTACTGGCATCAAGTTCAAGATAGCTGATGATTTTGTTTGCGGCGCAACAACTATAAATGATGAGCAAAATGAAATATTGATGGTTAGCGAAAAAGGTATAGGCAAGCGCACAACAGCAAGCGAATACAGAGAGCAAAGCAGGGCAGGTAAGGGCGTAATTTCTATGAAGCTAACACCTAAAACAGGTGATGTTGTAGGTGTTGTATTTGTTGAAGACGATAAGGATCTTATGTGTTTGACCAGTATCGGAAAAATGATAAGAGTAGACAGTGATACTATAAGAAAAGCCGGCAGAAACACATCAGGTGTAATAATAGTAAATGTTGATAATAAAGATAAAGTTGTAAGTATCGCCAAATGTCCAAAAGAAGAGATAGACGAAAATGGCGAAGAAAACTTAGATGAGCAGGAGTAAAAATTGAAAAAATACAATGTAGCAGTTGTAGGCGCAAGCGGCGCAGTAGGTGAGGAACTTTTTAGAGTTCTTGAGGAGCATAAATTTCCGGTTGCAAATATGCTGCCTTTGGCAAGCGCAAGAAGTGCCGGTGAAACAATAGAGTTCAATGGCGAAGAGTATAAAATAGAAGAATTAACGCCAACTGTATTTGAAGGCCGTGATATAGATATTGCATTCTTTAGCGCAGGTGGAAGCATCTC
>DYMX01000009.1 GCA_020721345.1 Sulfurovum sp. | reverse complement strand
ATTCATAAAAAGTTTGGAAAGCTACCGATGAAATCATACCCTCTTATGACAATAAGTCGGTTTTTATTTTGGACGGTATTTGCTAAGATTCAAAAAATTAGACCATTTTGGTATATAGACTACAACAAAGAAGATGCAAAGAAATTCTTAATCAATGAATATGACTGGAAATATTATGGTGGACATCATTTAAAAAATAGAATGACAGCATTTTTTCATAGTGTATATTTACCAAATAAATTTTATACAGATATGAGAAACAATACACTTTCTGCGATGGTGCGAAATGGAAGAATGAGTCGTGAAGATGCATGGAAAGAGTATAACACGCCACCACATATTGAAAAAGACTTGATAGAATATTTAAAAAAGAGACTTGGGCTAAGCGATGAAGAGTATGAAACAATCATGGCAAGAAAACCAAAATCATGGCAGGAGTACCCTACATATAAAAAGACTTTTGAATTGTTAAGACCACTTTTTAAGATATTAGCAAATGGAAATTTAGTGCCTATGAGTTTTTATCTCAAATATTGCTTTCCAATGCCAAAGGATGGGGGAAAATGATAACAATAGTTGATTATGGGATGGGAAATTTGGGTTCTATCCAAAATATGTTCAAATATATTGGGATAGACGCTACAATACAAAGCGATGCGGATAAAATAAAAAATGCTTCAAAGATACTTTTGCCAGGTGTTGGATCCTTTGATACAGCTATGAAAAAGATAAACAAAAGTGACTTAATAGAAGTTTTAAATGAAAAAGCTTTAAAAGAACAGGTACCGATTCTTGGTATTTGTCTTGGGATGCAACTTTTGACTAACTCAAGCGAAGAAGGAGATTTACAAGGTCTTGGCTGGATAAATGCTAAAACTATGAGTTTTAAAGATAGAATTGACAAAAAATATAGAATCCCTCATATGGGCTGGAATATTGTAAATAAATCCAATGAAAGTTTACTTACTGATGGCTTTGAAGAGTTTGAAGAGACTAGATTTTATTTTGTACATTCATATTTTGTAAAAGTTGAAGATGAAAAAAACTCAATATTGAAGACAAATTATGGACTTGACTTTGATAGTGCAATTCAAAAAGATAATATCTACGGTGCACAGTTTCATCCAGAGAAAAGTCATAAGTTTGGCATGAAGCTTTTTGAAAATTTTGCGAGGATATAAGTATGTTACGAACCAGAGTAATACCATGTTTGCTTTTGAAAAATGAAAGCCTCGTCAAAACAATTAAGTTTAAAGGTTATAATTATATAGGCGACCCAATAAATACGGTTAGAATATTTAATGAACTTGAAGTAGATGAACTGATGTTTTTAGACATATTTGCCTCAAAAGAAAATAGAAATATTAACTACAAAATTTTAGCTGACATAGCAAACGAATGCTTTATGCCACTTAGTTATGGGGGCAATATTAAAAACTTAGATGATGCCAAAAAGATATTTGAAATTGGTTTTGAAAAGATTGTTATAAATTCAAATGCTTTTGATAATTTAAAATTAATAGAAAAGATATCAAAATATTTTGGGGTTCAAAGTGTTGTGGGCGCTATGGATATAAAAAAAACTTTCTTGGGCAATCAAAGAATTTATTCGCATCATGGCAAAGTTAAACAAAATTCAGAAATAGTTGATTGGGCGAAACAGCTTGAAAATGCTGGTATCGGAGAATTACTTATAACTTCAATTGACAGAGAAGGAAGTTGGGAAGGATACGACATAGAACTCACTAAAAGTATTGCTGAAAATGTCCAAGTTCCAGTTATAGCCAATGGCGGATGTGGAAAAATAGAACACATAGGTGAAGTTGTAAAAAAAGCAAATGTATCTGCTTGTGCTGTCGGAAGCATGGTAGTTTATCAGAAACAAGGAATGGGAGTTTTAGTAAACTTTCCTGATAGAAGAAAACTAGAGGAGACATTAAGATAATGAATATAATACAATTGCCATTTGAAATAGCGTCACAGCTATCTCTCTCGACACAGGGCTTGAAAGAGATAGGTCATAATGCAAAAAGTGCTTCATATCCTACAAAATTCTATTATCGCAGAGATTACAATTTAGAGCTAACCAAGTTTGGTTTTATCAATAAAATATTAAATACCTTTAGATTTTTTAAATGGGCTCATAGTTATGATATATTTCACTATCATCAATCATACCTATTGCCATTTGGTCTAGACATTGCATACCTAAAATTAATCAACAAACCATTTTTCATACAATTTCATGGCTCAGATATACGTATAAATAGTATAGAACATAAAAGAAATCCATATTATCAAGAACCAGAAATAAATAATTCAAAAAAGCAGATAAAGCGTCTAAAATATTGGTCGAAGCAAACAAATGAAGTCATAATTGCTGACAACTCATTTGATATTTTTCTTGAACCATATTTTAATACTATACACATCACAAGACAGTTGGTGGATACTTCACTACTTAAGCCTGTTTATCCTGATGTTGACAGGATAGTACCAAAAATTGTACACGCTCCAACAAATAGGGATACAAAAGGAACTATATATATAGAAAAGGCTTTAGAATCTCTGCGTCTTAAAAATATAGAATTTGAATATATACAAGTAGAAAATATGACTCATGATGAAGCCATAAAGATATATTCTCAGGCTGATATAATAGCAGATGAACTACTTATTGGCTCACATGGTATATTTGCGTGCGAGGGGATGGCTTTGGGAAAACCAGTTGTTACATATATACAAGAAACATTACTATCAACATACCCTGATGGGGTTCCAATCGTAAATGCAAATCCAGATACTATAGAATCAGTGCTTGAAGAACTTATCCTATCCCCACAAAAAAGACATGATATAGGCAAGCAAGGGCGTGAATATGTAGAAAGAGTTCATGATATAAAAGTAGTAGCAAAGAGGCTAGAAAAAATATATCTTAGCAAATTAGAAAATGGAAAATAATATAAAATCAAATCAAAAATATATAACTACTTTAAATGACGATCTATTTATAGGAGAAGGAATGGGAAGAAAATGCTATATTCATCCAACAAATGAAGAATTATGCATAAAGATACCTTCCAAAAGAGGAAAGCGAAGCTCGCAAAGAGAGATAGATTATTTTAAAAGACTTCACAAAAGAGGCAAGTCGTTCGATATGATATCTGACTTCAAGGGCGATATCAAAACCAATCTCGGAGAAGGCAACCTGTATGAGCTAGTAAGAGATCATGATGGTAAAATATCGAAAAATTTAGAATATTATTTGAGTTTGAGAGATAAAAATATTACAGCAAAAATGGTTAAACTGATCGAAGAGTTGAGAGTCTATCTAAAAGATCAATATATCTTATTTTCTGATCTTGATATGGATAATATTTTGGTTAAAAAATATGATGAAAATAGTTTTAAATTGATAGTGATTGACGGCATAGGGGATAATAATCAAATCCCACTATTAGAGTATATCAAACCCTTGGGAACCAAGAGATGTGATAAAAAGTGGGGCTTGTTTAAAGAGAGAATAGTAAAGCCGTTTCCACATTTAAAAGAAAAAATAAAGTCATTTGTCTAATCAGGCGGTCCATACTCTTTTTCTCTTTTGCTCTTTGCCTCTTGCGCTTTTTTCTTTTCATCCATCATGGCAGCATCATGTAAGTCTTCTTCATTATCATATCTTGAGCCGTCTATAAATTTGCTTTGGTCGTCAAATTGACCGGTTCTAATCCCCCAAATAAGAGCCGCGAGCCCCAATGCTCCTAAAAATGTTGAGACAGTCAACATCAGTATCATTATGCTATTACTCACTATTTATCCTTATTTTTTAAATTTTAATCTTTTTATTCTTATAGAGTTTCCTACGACTATCAGTGAACTTAGGCTCATAGATAGAGCAGAAACCAAAGGATATACAAAACCGGCTACTGCTAGAGGTATGGCTATGACATTGTAAATAATCGAAAGTGCTAGATTTTCTTTTATCGCCTTGTACGTTCTTTTTGATATCTGCAAAGCTTCTGCTATTTTTTCTACATTTTCATTTAGAAGCACAACATCACTGACATTTATGGCAATGTCAGCTCCATTTCCCATAGCGATGGCAATATCAGATTTGGCTAATGCGATCGAATCATTTATGCCGTCTCCCACCATGATAACTTTTTTATTTTGTTTATGAAGATCATCTATCACTTCAGCTTTGCCGGCAGGTAGCAATCCCCATTTTATATC
The DNA here is from genome assembly GCA_020721345.1 of Sulfurovum sp. Taxonomy (GTDB): domain Bacteria; phylum Campylobacterota; class Campylobacteria; order Campylobacterales; family Sulfurovaceae; genus BN30871. Next base: position 44,122 of record DYMX01000009.1, on the reverse strand, counting down.
ATCAATGCCAAGTTCACTTGCAATATTTTTAGCGCTTTTTTCATGATCTCCTGTAAGCATTACTACTTTTAATCCAAGAGATTTAAGACTGCCTATCATCTCCTTCGCACCATCTTTTGGAGTATCTTTAAGCTCAAAGGAGGCTACAAGTCCATCATTTACGGCAAAGTTAAACACTAGATTTTCTGTAATGTTTTTTGTTGCTATACCGTTATCGATCATCAAGGCATTATTTCCGCCAAATATCTTTTGTCCATTATATGTTGCGCTTATCCCTTTTGCTTGTATGGAGTTGATATCACCCAGCTTTAATTCTTTGAAGTTTTCAAAGTTTTGAGCGATATAATTTTTTATTCCCTTGCTTATGGGGTGGTTTGAGTTGCTTACTAAAGAGTAAAGCAAAGAGATATCAAACTCTTTTAAAAAATTTGCCTCTATGACCTTCGGCTTGCCTTCAGTTAAAGTACCGGTTTTATCAAGCGCTGCGATATCGCATTTTGCCAAGGTTTCAAGATTTGAGGCTTCTTTAAACAATATACCGCGCTTTGCCGCTAAGCTTATGCCCATAAGCGTTGACATGGGAGTTGCAAGGCCTAATGCACACGGACATGCTATCACGATCACAGAGATAGATATAATAAGAGATCTTTCAAACCCGATATCGCTCAGATAGTACCAGCTTATAAATGTTGCAGCCGCAATTAGAAGTATGATGACAGAAAAGTATCCCGATATGCTATTTGCAAGTTGTTCGATCTTGGGTTTCTTGGTGATAGAATCCTCAAGAAGCGTTACTATGGAGTGAAGCAGTGAAGATGAGGAGTCTTTGGTTGCTTCGTATCTAATGGTACTGTCCAAGCATATAGAGCCGCTGAGTATATTATCCCCAATGAGTTTTAAAAGCGGTAAACTTTCTCCCGTAAGAGAACTCTCGTCAAACGATGCCGCGCCCTCTTTGATGATGCCGTCTATTACTATCTTTTCACCCGCTTTTACCTCTATGATGTCTCCTACCTCGACATTTTCAAGCGCTACTAGATTTTTTTGATTGTTTTTTATAACCACAATCTCGGTCGGTATAGTGCTAGTTAAGAGATCAAGCGTGTCAACAGCATGTTTTTTGCCTAAAACCTCTAGGTATTTTCCGACTAAAACAAAAGTTATGATCATTACGACAGAATCAAAATAAACTTCTCCCCTCTGGGTTATCATCGCATATATAGAGTATAAGTAGGCAAGCGTTGCTCCGGCGGCAACGAGAACATCCATATTTATCATGCGGTTTTTATAGCCAAAGTATGCACCCCTGAAAAACACCCAGCCACTGTAAAACAGTACCGGGGTTGCCAGAACAAACTCTGCAACATTTAAGATATTTTTATGTTCTTGTTCTATGCCTGTAAAATATCCGGCATATTGCGCAACTGCTATCCACATGATATTCATCATGCCAAAAATAGCAACTAGTATTCTGCTGTAGTAATCTCTTCTAATTTTCAAAGCCCTTACTTCTTGCAAAGCCGGATCGTATGCAAAAGCATCATAGCTGATAGACCTGATAACCTCGATGATGCGAGAAAGTTTGACTTTGTCGTTATCCCACACCACTTTTGCTTTGTTGTTCGTATAGTTTATGGTTGCTTCTATGATGCCGTCTGTCCTATGAAGAACTTTTTCATTCAGCCATACACAAGCTGAACAGTGGATGCCTTCTATGATAAGGCTAACTTCATTTAAACCGTCTTTGTTGACTTTGACGTATTTGTTTCTAAAGCCGTCAAGGTTAAATTTTTCTAAGTCTTCAAAGTTTTGATTTCTTGGAGGAGTTAGTGTGGTTTTGCCTAATTTGCTATAAAATGTATCAAGACCCTCAGATGACAGCAGATGATATACTCCTTGGCATCCATGACAGCAAAAGAAGAGTGTTTTATCTCCTTCTTTTTCTATTATCATTGCGCTTTCATCAAATATAAGACCACAGTGCGTACACTTTACGTCAGCCAACTTTAACCCCCATTAATGTAAATTATATAGATTCTATCCAAATATCTATTTATTTATTTTTAAATTACTTTTTATATTGAGTATTGTATAATTTTTAAACTAAATTGACAATAGTGTCATAATAATCTACTATTATTTACCCCCACCTAACTACAAAGAGGTCAGATGAACGAATCAACCAATACAAAGAAATCAAATACAAGCAGTAAAAAAAATAGAACACATGTTCCTGTTGAAGGTTACAAAATAGAAGACCTGCAGCAAAAAACACTTCCGGAACTTCTTGAAATAGCAGATGAGATGAAAGTTGAAAGTCCACATGAGTACCCTAGACGCGATCTGATATTTGAGATTTTAAAATCCCAAGTAAGTCAAGGCGGATATATACTGTTTACAGGAATTTTAGAGCTTATGAGCGATGGGTATGGTTTTTTGAGATCGCTTGACGGGAATTTTGCGAATTCTAGCAATGACACTTATGTAAGCGGAACGCAAATAAAACTCTTTTCACTTAGAAACGGTGATGTCGTAACAGGACAAGTAAGATCGCCAAAAGATCAAGAGAAATATTATGCGCTTTTGAAAATTGAAGCTATCAATTATCTTTCTCCTGAAATCTCAAAACAAAGACCTCTTTTTGATAACCTTACTCCGCTTTATGCAAATGACAAGTTAAAACTAGAATACAATCCTATGAAATTAACAGGCCGAGTACTCGATCTATTTACTCCTATCGGTAAAGGGCAAAGAGCTTTGATAGTCGCACCTCCAAGAACAGGTAAAACAGAGTTGCTTAAAGAGCTTGCGCATGGTATCACATACAATAGCCCTGATGCAACACTTATGGTACTTCTTGTTGATGAGAGACCAGAAGAGGTTACAGATATGCAGCGCTCTGTAAAAGGCGAAGTTTACAGCTCAACATTTGACCTTCCGGCTCAAAATCATGTAAGAACAGCTGAAATGGTAATAGAGAGAGCAAAAAGAAGAGTTGAGCTTGGCAAAGATGTCATCATACTTCTTGACTCTATTACAAGACTAGCGCGTGCATACAATACCGTAACGCCAAGCAGTGGTAAAGTGCTAAGCGGTGGGGTAGATGCCAATGCACTGCATAAACCAAAAAGATTCTTTGGAGCAGCTAGAAATATAGAAGAGGGCGGGAGCTTGACTATCATTGCAACTGCGCTTATTGAAACAGGAAGCAAGATGGATGAGGTAATTTTTGAAGAGTTTAAGGGTACCGGTAACTCCGAAGTAATCTTAAGCCGTCATATAAGCGAACGAAGAATTTATCCTGCAATTGATGTAACAAAATCAGGAACTAGAAAAGAAGAGCTGCTTACAAGTCCGGAAATGTTACAAAAAGTTTGGGCTCTGCGTAATGCAATGCAGACTATGGAAGAGGTTGAGGGGCTTAAATTCTTGTTCTCTAAAATGCTAAAAACAAAAACCAATGAAGAGTTTTTGTCTATAATGAATGAAGGCGCATAATATAGTTGTGAGTGTGAGTTTGTCATTGCGAGAAGCAAGCGACGCAATCCATTGATTGGCGGTAAATATGAAAATAGGTGTTTTTGACTCTGGACTTGGCGGGCTGACAATAGTAAAAACTATGCTTGAAAATTTGCATGGCGCGGAGATAGTTTATATCGCAGATACCATAAATGCTCCTTATGGCGAAAAAACAACAGAACAGATCATAGATTTTAGCACTAGGATAACACAATATTTTATAGATGAATTTCATATAGATGCACTCGTCATCGCTTGTAACACAGCAACAAGCGCCGCCATCACTACGCTAAGAGAGAAATTTAAAGATCTTACTATTATAGGAACAGAACCGGGGTTAAAACCAGCCATATCTCATTCGCAGAGTAAAAAAGTAGGAGTTTTGGCAACTCCGGCTACGCTAAATGGCGAAAAATATAAACTTCTTAGAGATGAGTTATCAAAACAATATAAAGTTGATGTCTTTGAGCAGGCTTGCCCGAGATTGGTGCAGCAGATAGAAAACGGCGAAATTGATACGCCAAAAACAATTTCAATGCTTGAAGATTGGCTTTCCCCTATGAGAGAAGCCGGAGTGGATACTATAGTGCTTGGCTGTACACACTATCCCCTTGTAGGAGAATCGATAAAAAAAGTAATGCATAATGATATAAACTTGATCGAAACTTCACATGCAATCACAAAAAGAGTAAATGAACTTTGTAATAATTCCATGAAATGTGAAAATGAAAACAGTCTTAAAATATTTACTACCGGCAAAATAAGCGGGAGTATGGTAGAGATGATCTTAGGTAAAAAATATGAAGTGGAGTATATAAAAATTTAGTTTATTTTCTACCTCTTATCTCTATAGAACCAACTCCAAGTTTAAATATCATTTTTCGTATATTTTTATTATACATAGCTGGATATTTTAGCATTTTACTCGATATATTATTTTTGAGTTTTTGTGCTTTGTTTTTGTAGATACTTAAAAAATTACCTATATCTTCATTAATAGCATCTCCAAGCATGCATCCAGAAATCATAGCATAGCTTATACCTTCAGCAGAAGTAGGGCTTATAAGTCCACTGGCTTCTCCTATGAGTGCCACACAACCATCGCCCAAGTTTATATATTTTTGAGAAGTTGGACGAAGCAAATAGCACCCCTCTCTTTTGATTGGATTATCAAGTTTATAGCCATATTTTTCTAGCTTTTTCTTTTGCAAGTTATGATAAGTCGTAGCATTTCTGCCTTCCTGCACAGCAGAACCAAATATAATATAGTCATCTTTTGGGATAATCCACGAATAAAAATCACTTATCTCTTCATCAAACATAGCTACAAATTGGTTGATATCTTCTGTATTTTCGAACCATTCTTGAATTGATATATATTTTTTGATGTTATTAACAGGTATAAACTCTTTTTTTACTCTTGAGTTTGCTCCATCAGCACCAACTAGGATACGAGTAGAAAATGTTTGTTTAACCCCATCTTTAAGAAGAGTAACTTTCAAACCATTCTCATATTTTTCACTTTTTATATATCTAGTACCAAAACTCTTGTTGATATTTTTGCCACATAGAGAAACAAGCCATCTATCATATCTTTCTTTATCTACATTTATATAATGGCGTTGATATGAGCGAACCATATCGTTATCAAAGTCTAGTGTCTCAACGCTAAACATTTGAGGCGAAACTAGTACAGATTTTGGGATACTTAGTCCAAAAGATGCTAATGCTTTTTGTGCATCTGGAGCTATGAGACCACCACAATTTTTTATAAGCTTTGAAGGCTCATTGTCCAATGCCCTTTTATCCACAAGTAGAACTTTTAGGTTTGGATTTAGTATTCGTGCCAATGATGCTCCAGCAGGTCCAGAGCCGATGATGATAACATCATAATTAAATTTATCCATTTTATCCCTTATTTGTTGTTTTGCACAAAAATATTTTAAATTGTATACTTATCAACCTATAAACTCAAACAGCTTTGCATAAAAAAATATTCCAAATATGAAAAAAATCGATGTAGTAAGTACGGCTTCTGTGACTTTTTGCGGTTTATAATGGTAAAGAGCAGCCATATTTACATTATTAACAGCAAGAGGAACTATGAGTTCCATAAAAAGAATCGCGCCAACATATTTATCCACGCCAGATACCCATATAACCAAAAATCCAACAGCAGGAAGAACAAAATGTTTTATAGTTATTATTTTTCCGCTAAACGAGTAGTCTATGGTTTTTATCTTTACGCTTGCTAAGTATATGCCAAAAATCATAAGCTGTATAACAATAGTAGCATAAGCGCCCATTTGTAGAAATCTATCAAAATGGGGATTTATAGGAATCTCATATAGGTTAAAAGAAATTGCTGCTAATGCTGACCAAAGAATCGGAATTTTAACTATTTGCAAAAGCGACTTTTGGATAGTAAATTCGCTTTTGGCATAAAAAAATACCCCAACAGTATAAATAAAAAACACATTCGCAATATTTATGATACTGGTATACCCGACACTTTCAACTCCAAAAAGAGCAATACCCAAAGGAATGCCGAGATTTGCCGTATTTCCTATGAGAGGCGCTACTGTATATATTGATCTCTCTTTATCATCAAGGCTTAAAAACCTTGAAGTTGTAAGCGTAATTCCCAATGCTATAGTTATGATGATAATATATAAAATCGGCGAAAAAAGCAGGTTGCTATCAATCTTGCCTCTAGTCAGTCCCCAAAAAGTTAAAATAGGCTGAAGAAAATAAAGGGAAACCAGTATAAGGGTATTTTGATCTATCTGCCCATCAAAAACTTTTTTTGCCCAAAAGCCTAAAATGATAAATATATAAACTGTTGAGATAGAGAGTATAACTTCTATGACAATCTCCTCTTAGCTTTTTATTTTTGGCAAGTGCCAATCAAGTTTGAAAGCTAACATTCTAATCGCAAATCCAACTATAAATACGATACTTAGAGTTAGACTATTTAGCGCGCCAAAATAGTCAAGTAGATATATGATCAAACCAACAAGCAAAGCGACACTTCCATAAAAATCACTTTTAAGAAGAAGAGGAACTTGATTTAACAGAATATCTCTCATCACCCCACCGCCAACAGCCGTGATAAGAGCTATAAACATTATGCCAAAAACAGTAAAGTCAGACTTAAGTCCTATTAGCGCCCCTGCGATCGCAAATGAAACTAGTCCCATACTGTCAGTTACTACAAAAAGTATATTTCTATCTATATTTTTTTGATGAAGTTTTAACATGAGTCCCACAAAAATAGTGCCGATAACTATAATTACATTTTCCATGTTTGCAAAACTGCTTGGCACTCTATCTACCAATATATCTCTCATCACCCCGCCGCCAAGAGCAGTTAAAAAAGCGATTATAAAAAGACCAAGTATGTCAAGTCTCTCTTTGGTGGAAATGCTAAGCGCACTAATGACAAAAGCGATAATTCCTACAAAATCAGCAAGTCTAAAAAAATCTACCATAACCCTGTAGCATCTTTAACTGTTCTAATTTTTTCTTTAGCAATACCCCTTGCTTTATTTGCTCCGAAAGAGAGTATGTCTTTTACTTCGTCAATATGCGCAAGATAGTATTCTCTTTTTTCTCTTGCTGCCTCAAATTCATCCCAAATAAGCTCTTTGAGATATTTCTTGAAATTTCCATAACCCTCGGCCCCGCTAAGGTATCGCATCTGAAGCTCTTTCTTTCCATCATCATCCAGAAACAGTGAAGCGATCTTGTAAACATTGCAGTTCTCAAATTCTAGCGGTTCGCCAAGAGGCGTTGACGATGTAACTATCTTATTGCACTGTTTTTGCAAAGCTTTTTCATCCATAAATATATCTATGGTATTGCCATAGCTTTTGCTCATCTTTTCACCGTCAAGACCAACTATGGTAGCCACATTGTCATCTACAACGTACTCGGGCAGTTTTAAAATATCCCCATATTCATTGTTGAATTTTATGGCGATATCTCTAGCGATCTCAATGTGTTGGATCTGGTCTTTTCCTACCGGAACTTTGTCGGTATCAAGAAGTAAAATATCAGCAGCCATAAGCACAGGATAGGAGAAAAGTGCGTGAGATGCGGGTATATTTTTTGCAACTTTATCTTTGTAGCTATGCGCTCTCTCTAAGAGTCCCATTGGGGTAAACTTGGATAGTATCCAGTAAAGCTCAAGAACTTCTGGAACAGCACTTTGTATCCAAAAGGTTGTTTTGTTTGGATCAAGTCCAAGGGAAAGATAATCAACTGCTGCTTCAAGCGTAAGATCGCGAAGTGATGCGGCATCAGTTGAAGAAGTAAGAGAATGATAATTTGCTATAAAGGTAAAAAGCTCGTTTTCTTCTTGTAATTTTATCATAGGCTTCATCGCCCCAAAATAGTTTCCAATGTGCAATTTTCCGCTTGCTTGTATCCCCGTAAGTACTCTCATATTATCTTTTTGTCTCCATTAGCTTTCTCTATCCTCTTCTCTCTCGCCTCTTTTTCTTGCCATTATTTCTAGCGGGACTCCCTCGAAATCAAACTTTTCTCTTAAGAAATTAGCTAAGTATCTGATATAGCTAAAGTGTATAAAATCAGGAAAATTCGAAACAAGCGCAATTCTTGGAGGTTTGGTGTCAAATTGTGTTGCAAATTTGATCTTAACATTTGCTCCATTGTGTGATGGTACATGGTGGCGGCTGATGGCTTCTTTTATAACCTCATTTAGTTTTGATGTCGGTATTCTCATAGTGTATCGCTTGTATATCGCTATAATCTCATCGAGAATTTTATGGACTCTAAGACCGGTTTTTGCAGAGATCGTGATAAGTGATGCATAGTGTAAGAATTTTAATTTGTATCTAATATTTTCAACCGCTTGCTCATATGAGATATCATTTTTTATATCCCATTTATTTAAAACTATCAAGCAGGCTAGATGATGTTTGTCTATAAGTCCTGCCACTCTTTCATCAAGCTCCGTTACTCCAACGGTCGCATCAATGACAAGCAGTACGATATTTGCCTCTCTAAGCATATTTTCCGTTCTGCCAAGAGCGAATTTCTCGATGCCGAGTATCTTGCTTCTTCTTCTGATCCCTGCCGTGTCAATGAATGTTATGTCATGATCGCCGTAAGTTATACTTTCATCAACGGGATCTATCGTTGTGCCGGCTACATCACTTACTACGCTTCGCTCTTCTTTAAGCAGAGCGTTTAAAAGTGAACTTTTTCCTGTATTTACTCTGCCGATGATAGCTACTTTTATTTCATTATCTTCTTCTTTTGTTTCTATTTGCGGCTCATCAAAAAGAGGGTCAAACTCTTCATTTAATGCCAAAGGTTTTTCCTCAAGTGGCGGTATATGTTTCTCTAACCAATTATATAATGGGTTAAATTTTCTATTGTGGCTTACTGAAACCGCGAACATATCCTCCGCCCCAAAAGTTGAAAATTCCCAAAATCTATCGTTCTCTTCTTTGTCGTTGTCGATTTTATTTATAAGCAGAGTAATAGGCTTGTTTAGTTTTTGCAAACGATAGAAAAGTTTTTTATCTTCCTCATCCGGCAGCATTTTTCCATCCACCATATAAATAATTACATCCGCACTTTCGGCAGCCTTGAAAGCAAGTTCCGCTACTTTGCTAAAAAGTTCACTGCTGTCATCAATTCCACCAGTATCAATTACTTCAAATTCTCTATTTTCAGAGATTGTTACTATTCTTTTTTTGATATCTCTTGTAGTGCCGGATACATCAGAAGTGATAGCATCTCTTGCCCTGGCAAGTCGGTTAAAAAATGAACTCTTACCCACATTCGGGCGACCTAAAATGGCTACCTTTTTCATATATGTCCTATTTAACTTATTCTCAAATTTGAAGCAAAGCTCCAAATTAGGTCTCCAACAGACAGCTCTCGCGACTAGTCGCTCTTTTAATCCATCTGCATTGATAATCTTTGTATTTTAATTAATTATACCACAAGAAGCCATAAAACCAATTTCACATTTTTCACACGATAGTTATAATATAATGTCGAAAATCAATAAAAGGATCTATTTTTTTATGAAAAAACTACTTTTTATAACTCTATTATTTTTTTCAACATTCGGTTTTAGTAAAAATATGAGTGTCAATTACGGTGTTTCATTTGGTGTGCTTGGTGAGCTTGGAGTTGCAAATGTGAAATTAACACAATCAGACAATAGATACAGTATAGATATACACGCTAAAACAATCGGCATTGTTCGAGCTATGAGCAAAAACAGAACCGAGAGACATATTGGTGAGGGACATATAATAAACGGTAAATATATATCTGACAGCTATAGGGTATTTATCTCTTTTGGCAATAAAACAAAAGAGAAAATTTATACTATAAATCACAAAACAAAAGTTGTAACAAAGCAAATTATAAGAAAAAAAGACGGCAAAATCATTATTAATTCAACAGAAAAACTGCCTTTTTATAGCCAAAATGATCTATTGTCTCTATATATGAATACGCCGATACAAATCGCTTTGCCCGGCAGCGATGCAAAAGTGTATCGATTTAAAGCTGTGGGGGCTGAAAATCAAGACGGTAATGTTGAGATCAGGGTTCCTTCAAAAGACGAAATAGCAAGGTATCAAAAAGAGCTGGGAGACGGACATAAGCATTATTTTAAAGTAATCATCAATCAGCCGATATTTGCCAGCAAAAGAGGCGAGTTTATGATATCTGTGGATAACAATGGAGTTACGCATAAAGCTATTTTACAAGATCTATTGCTTTTTGGGGATCTTGTAGCTACGAAAAAAATAAATATTATAGACCAATGATCTCATTTGCTCTGATTATAGCTCTATCTATATGATCACAGATATTTTCATTACCGATCTTTTCATTTAGCTTTGATTGTATTATAAATTTATGCACATTTTCATTTATACCGGAAAGTATCAGTACGGCGCCATTGTCTTTGAGTCTGCCATGCAATACATCCAATGCATGCAAACCGGCTGCATCGATCAGCGGTACATATCGCATACGCAAAATAAACGCTTTTGGATGAACTTCCAATATTGCAAGCGTATCGACAAGTTTTTCGGCAATCCCGAAAAACAGCGGTCCTTGTATCTCGTATACTTCGACATTGGACGGTATGATTTTGTTCACAGTTGAGTCAGGATCATTCTCTTCTTCCCCGCTAACTTGTTTTATTTGTGTTGCTTTCATCATTTGGTCTATAAAAAGAATTGAAGCTAACGCGATGCCTGCTTGTATCGCAAAGTTAAGATCCACTAAAACCGTCAGAGCAAAAGTGGTTATCAGCACTACTCTATCTGCTCTTGGAGCATTCATAATTTCTCTAAAATGTTTAATTTCCGCCATGTTCCACGCCACGATCATTAGTATGGCGCTAAGAGCTGCGAGCGGAACTTTTACTATAAAAGGAGCAAGCGCTATCATAAAGATAAATAACCATACAGCATGCATTATTCCTGCAAGTGGACTTTTTGCTCCGGCTTTGATGTTCGTGGCTGTTCTGGCTATCGCTCCTGTTGCAGGTATCCCGCCAAAAATAGCAGATGCAACATTTGCCACCCCTTGACCGAACAGTTCCGCATTTGGTTTATGTTTTGTGCCTGTCATGCCATCCGCTACGACTGCCGAGAGTAGTGACTCTATGGCGGCTAAAGTAGCTATGGTTATAGCATCTGGGAGTAAAAGTCTTAGTTTTTCAAATGTGATATCCGGCCACATCGGGGATGGAAGCATAGAGGGGATTGAACCAAATCTGCTTTCAATTGTTTCAACTGGAAGGTTAAAAAGCATAACAAAAATACTTGATATGGTTACTACTATGATAGGTCCAGGTATTTTTGGAATATATTTTTTTGATTGTATTATTATCAATATTGAAACCACTGCTACAATTACTGCAACGAAATTAGTTTCATGTAAATGTGCTATATAAACTTGAAGTTTTTCTAAAAAGTCAGGCGGTATTTTTGATACATTCAGCCCAAAAAAATCTCTAAGCTGTGAAAATGCAATAAGCAGAGCAATGCCTGAAGTAAAGCCCACAATCACTGGATGCGGTATGAATTTTATAAGCTCACCGGCTCTAAAAATTGCCATTATCGCTAAAATAATACCTGCCATTATGGTAGCAAGGACTAGCCCATCGTATCCATGCTTCATAGCCACAGTGGCAACCGTTACTATAAATGCGGCAGTAGGTCCGCCTATTTGAAATTTGCTGCCGCCGTGAGCAGAGATCAAAAAACCGGCAACAATTGCCGTGAATATTCCTCTCTCAGGAGGCAGGTTTGATGCAATAGCGATAGCCATTGCAAGAGGAAGCGCTACGATAGCTACACTTAGACCGGCCATTATATCACTAATAAAATCCTTGACGGTATATTTGCGGTTTTTGAGAAACTCGACTAGCTTTGGCTGCAGCGTGTCGTGCGTAGATCTTATCATTTTGGCAAACTTTCAAAATTTTTTTGAAATTGTATTACTTTAATTATTAAAAAGAATAGAAAATGATAATCTATTATTTCCGCAGCTTTTGATGACAAAGGCATATTCGTCTTCAAAAGCAGGTATTATAGGCGCCGTTAGTTATTCAAATATCATATTTGCAACAATTATAGGAATTATTTTAAGGGGATAATCTGCCTGATTTTCTTACAATTTTAGGTATAATCCTCGTTATAATATCAGGAATATTGGTTAGCATAAAGCCAAAACAATATTAAGAAGAAATTAATCAAATAAAAAAGGTTTAAAATGATACTAATCGCCGGGCCTTGTGTCCTAGAAAATAGAGAAAATGTTATGAGAATCGCGGAAAGCTTGATGCCTTATCATGAGGATTGCACAAAAGATTTTTATTTTAAAGCCAGTTTTGATAAAGCCAACAGAACAAGCATAGATAGCTTCAGAGGTCCCGGTCTTGATGAAGGGCTTAAGTTGCTTCAAGAAGTAAAAGATACATTCGGCTATAAAATACTTACCGATGTTCATGATGCAAGTCAGCCAAAAAGCGCAGCAGAAGTTGCCGATATCTTGCAAATACCTGCATTTTTATGCCGCCAGACCGATCTGCTTGTAGCCGCCGCTAAAACAGATGCTATAGTAAATATCAAAAAAGGGCAATTTTTAGCTCCGCAAGCGATGAAGCACTCGGTAGGGAAAGTGCTTAAAACTAGAGGATGCGACGAGGTAAATTTTGAAAATGCGCAAAAGTACGGCATATGGCTGTGTGAGAGAGGAAGTACATTTGGATACGGCAATCTGGTAGTTGATATGAGAGGACTTGTGATCATGAGAGAGTTCGCGCCTGTTATATTTGACGCAACACACTCTGTACAGATGCCTGCAAGCGGTGGGGCAAGCAGCGGAGGAGACAGTACATTTATACCATACCTGAGTCGTGCAGCTGCCGCTGTTGGAGTAGACGGTTTTTTCTTTGAAACACATTTTGATCCTAGTATCGCTCTTAGTGATGGACCAAATATGATCAAATTGGATGATCTGTCAAAGTTGGTCGGACAGATAGATGCTATTAGAGAAATAATAGAGTAATGATTGTCGAGATCAATAGAAAAAGTTTCTGTCACTGCGAGCGTAGCGTGGCAGTCCAAAGAAAATAGATTGCTTCTTCGCCTTGCTCATCGCAATGACAGATATATGGTAAAGTTAAAGTTTAGCTTTGCTATATTTTAAGAAGAAAATAAAAAAAGGAGAATAATTATGAAAATAGTAGAAGGAAATTTAAAAGTAGATACTACAAAAAAAGTAGCGATAGTAAATGCAAGATTTAACCATTTTATAACAGATAGATTGGTTGAAGGCGCAAAAGATGCTTACGCTAGACATGGCGGGGATGCGGCAACTCTTGATCTGATACTAGTGCCGGGCGCATTTGAGATACCATTTGCACTTGATCGCGCTCTTGCTAGCGGAAAATACGATGCAGTATGCTGCTTAGGCGCAGTTATCAGAGGCGCGACACCGCATTTTGACTATGTTTCAGCGGAAGCTACAAAAGGCGTGGCAAACGTAACGTTAAAATACGGCAAACCTGTAACATTTGGAGTGCTTACGGTTGATAATATAGAACAAGCCATAGAGAGAGCAGGAACAAAAGCAGGCAACAAAGGAGCCGAAGCTATGGTCGGTTTGATCGAGCTTATAAATCTTTACGGTGAGCTGTAAATGGCTACAAGACACCAAGCTAGAAGCGCAGTTGTTGGACTTTTGTATGCTTATGATGTAGGTAATGATGCTATAAATGATTTTTTTGACGACATTCTTGAAGAACAAAAGATACGCAATAAACAAAGAGATTTTTCAAGAGATCTTTTTGCAGGCGTAATAAGCAATTTAAGCACTATAGACAGCGAAATATCAAAACATTTAGATAGTTGGGATATGAATAGTATCGGCAAGATAGAAAAAGCTATCATGAGACTTGGCGCTTATGAGATACTCATTGCCAAGACTGACAAGGCTATTATTATAAATGAAGCAGTTGAGCTTGCTAAAGAGCTTGCAGATGATAAATCGCCGCAATTTATAAACGGCGTTTTAGATTCGTTAAATAATTAAAATGAACTTAAAAATAGCAAGAGAAACATATGACAAGAATGAGCATTGATGAAGCTGTTGAATTGATAGAAAACGGCAATTTAAAAACTTTAGGTGAAATGGCGCTGAAGAGAAAAAAAGAGCTTCACCCTGAGGGTATTACCACTTTTGTAGTGGACAGAAATATAAACTATACAAATGTATGTTGGGTTGATTGTAAATTTTGCGCATTTTATCGTCATGAAAAAGAAGATGACGGATATATACTCAGTTTTGATGAGATAGATGAGAAAATTGACGAGTTGGTTGCGATCGGCGGCACTCAGATACTTTTCCAAGGCGGAGTTCATCCAAAGCTTGAGATCGAGTGGTATGAAGATCTAGTTGAGCATATCCACAAAAAATATCCAAATGTGATCATTCACGGGTTTTCGGCCATCGAGATAGACTACATTGCAAAAAGGTCGCATATAACTATCGAAGAGGTCTTGAGACGCCTTCAAGCAAAGGGACTCAGCTCAATCCCCGGAGCAGGCGCAGAGATATTAAGCGATAGAGTTAGAGATATTATAGCGCCCCAAAAACTTGATACTGCTGCTTGGCTTGAAGTCCATAAGACTGCACACAAAATAGGTATGAGATCAACTGCAACAATGATGTACGGCACTGTTGAAACGACACGCGAGATCGTAGAGCATTGGGATTTGATAAGAAAACTTCAAGATGAGACGGGCGGTTTTAGGGCTTTTATCATGTGGTCATTTCAAAGCGACAATACACAGCTTAAACAAGAAATCCCACAAATCGAGAAACGATCTTCAAATCAATATTTAAGACTTCTCTCGGTTGCAAGACTTTTTTTGGACAATTTCAAAAATATTCAAAGCTCATGGGTAACGCAAGGAAGTTATATCGGTCAACTAGCGCTTCTTTATGGGGCAAACGACCTTGGCTCAACTATGATGGAAGAAAATGTTGTCTCAGCCGCCGGCGCAAAAAATGCTATGAATCAAGATGAGATGATAAGACTCATAAAAGACATAGGCGAACTTCCTGCCAAGCGAAATACGGCTTATGAGATCTTGGAGAGATTTTGAAAAAGATCATTTTTTTTATTTTTTTATTTTTTAAAGGAGTTGCCGTGGCTGCAGTTTTGTCGGATGTTGATGTGAGTGGGGTAAAAGTTCCTTTGATCTTTGAGGAAAATAAAGCTCTTCCGATTGTCTCTATGCAAATAGTTTTTCGTAATAGCGGACAGCTAAGTTCAAAAAAAGATGGACTTGTCAGCATGAGCGCTGCTCTAATGAATGAGGGTACAAAAAAAAGCGGAAGCGTAGGGTATGCCACAAAACTTGACGATAAAGCCATCAGTATATCTTCATATGCCGGAAGAGAAAATTTTGTTATTGTTGTTAGCAGCTTAAAGAGTGAATTTAAAACAGCTGTTATGCTTCTTAAGGAGCTATTAAAAGATCCAAACTACACGGACGATGCCATCTCAAAAGTTAAGATGCAAAAACTTGGATGGCTGGAGCAAAAGAAAAGCGATTTTGACTACCAAGGAGCATTAACTCTTAGGCAAAATCTTTTTGACGGAACGGATCTTGCTCGCAGTTACGAAGGAACTCCAAAAAGTATTAGATCAACAAATCTAGAGCAGATGAGAGATTTTATATATTCACACTTAGGTTACAATAATGCGATAATGGTAATGGGTGGAGATATAGGTTTAAATGATGCAAAAAATACAACAAAGGAAATCCTCTCAACGCTTCCAAGCGCAGAGCCTAAAAATTTGCCGAAAATAAAAGCATCGGATAAAGAAATAATAAAGTATTCTTACAATAACGACACACAGCAAGCATATATATATTTTGGCTCACCTTTTGATTTTTATTATAGCTCAAGCGAGCAGTACAAAGCAAAGATCATGGAGTATATTTTAGGCGGAGGCGGTTTTGGCAGCCGTATCATGGAAGAGATCAGAGTAAAAAGAGGACTTGCTTACAGCGCACATGCAAGCTTGCAAAGAACTAAGAGCGCAAGCTATCTAAGCGGATATTTGCAAACAAAACTTGAAAATGAACATAAGGCAAAAGAGATAGTAAAAGAGGTTATAAGTGAGTTTGTAGCAAAAGGCATAACACAAAAAGAACTCGACGATGCAAAAGAGTTTTTAGTTGGCAGTGAAGCGCTTCGGGTTGAAACACTTTCGCAAAGATTAAATCGCGCTTTTGACGATTATTATCACGGCAGACCTTTGGGATTTTCCAGCGAACAAAACAAGCTTATAGAGAGTGTTACATTAAAAGAGATGAATGAGTTTATAGTATCCCATAAAGAGGTTACGAAACTTTCATTCGGTATAGTTGCGAAAAAGTAAATTGTTGTTTGTGTGTGGGTGTGGGTGCTGTCATTGCGAGCATAACGAAGCAATCCACTATATAGACTGCCACGACTTTTTCAAAGTCTCGCAGTGACGAAAAATGAGTCTAACATCAAACTCAAACTCAAACTCATTCAGGATTCATGTCATTTTGCAATATTTTTGACAAAATTTAAATCTTTTTGATAACATACAGATACAGAGGTAACGGATGCTGAAACAAAAAGAGATACTTTCTAAAATAAAGTTTTCATCATTGTTGGATTTGGCGCTTTTGATTCCCGCCCAATATGACGATATGACCTTGTCGGAAGCTTTGATCGTTGGAGAGGAGATCGTTGTCTTAGCTCGTGTTGAAAATGTTAAAAAATTAGGCGAAAAACTTCAGATAAATCTATTTTTGCCAAAATTCAAAAGAGTTATAACTGCAACACTTTTTAAAGTTACCCCTTATCATTACACTGTTTTTAGTGTTGGAGCTGAGCTTTTTATCAAAGGCAAGCTAACGCAGTTTAACGGCTTTTTGCAGCTATCTCAGCCAAAAAAAATCACAACGATAGATAAAATAACGCCTAAGTACAAGACAACATTTAAAAATAGTGATATTTTGCAGATGATCGGCAGACTTATCAATTACGAAAATTTGAAAAAAGAAGGTTTAAGTGAAGAGGAAATTCAAACTATACTAATGCTGCATTTTCCAAAAAAACTTAGTGATATTTTGTCGCATAAAGCACATAGAAGCGATATAGTCAAAATACTAAAAATCATAGAAGCATACAATCATTTTAAGAAACTAAAAGGCAAAAGAGTTGATTTTCCGCCAAGCACAGCGCTTACAAATGATATAAGTTCTTTTGTAGATTCGCTTCCATTTCGGCTGACCAATGAACAGCGCAATGTTATAAAAGAGATAAAGCTTGACCTCTCAAATCCTCTCAAGGCTGCCAAAAGAGTTATTATCGGAGATGTCGGAAGCGGTAAGACTATAGTAATACTTGCAAGCGCCGTGATGGCATTGCCTAGTAAGAGCATATTGATGGCTCCCACATCACTTTTAGCGCTACAGCTATATGAAGAAGCTGTTAAATTTTTGCCAAAAAGCATAAAGATAGCGCTTGTTATGCAAGGCAACAATAAAGGAGATCATAAGGATGCCGACTTTATCATAGGTACTCATGCGTTGCTCTACAAAGATGATTTGCCTCAAATCGATTTAGTAATGGTTGATGAACAGCATCGCTTTGGGACAAACCAGAGAAATTTACTATCCAAGCTTGTCTCACAAAAAGATAAAAAGGTTCATATGCTCCAATTCTCAGCCACTCCGATACCCAGAACTCAGGCAATGATGGACTCAGCCCTTGTAGATGTGAGCTTGATAACTACAACACCGTTTGATAAGGATATATCCACAAGTATCATATCAAAAGAGGATCTTCCTTTTTTACTCTCTTGCATCAGAGACGAGATAGCCGTGCATCATCAAGTTCTAATCGTTTATCCTCTTGTGGAGAAAAGCGAACAGATACCGTACAGTTCCATAGATGAGGCGCGAGGTTTTTGGGAAAAGAACTTTGAAAATGTATATGTGACTCACGGTAAAGATAAAGAGAAAGATGAGGTTTTACTATCCTTTAGAGAAAAAGGGGATATTCTTCTTGCAACTACCGTTGTTGA
This sequence comes from Sulfurovum sp., assembly GCA_020721345.1. Lineage (GTDB taxonomy): Bacteria > Campylobacterota > Campylobacteria > Campylobacterales > Sulfurovaceae > BN30871. Next base: position 25,956 of record DYMX01000009.1, on the reverse strand, counting down.
AGTCGGTATCTCTTTACCTCGTTTAACACTTGTAGTTATTGTAGGGGCTGAGAGGCTTGGACTTGCTACACTTCATCAACTCAGAGGCAGAGTGGGCAGGCTTGGACTAAAAAGCCGGTGTTATCTATATACCCATAACAAACAAAATGAAAGACTTGCCAAATTTGCCAAAACTACAAGCGGTTTTGATATAGCAAGGCTTGATCTAGAATTTAGAAACAGCGGCGATATACTAGAGGGCTCCATGCAGAGCGGACAGAAATTTAGATGGTTTGATATGGCAAATGATGAAGAGATAGTTAAAAATGCTATGATGAGAGCGTGATATATTGCTTTTTTATATATTTTGTAGTATTATAGAAATAGGTATAAATACGGAGTTTTAAAGGTGCCTTAGGAGGTGCAAGATGAATATATTATCAATTTTAAAAAGAATTATAGCTTTTATAATATTTTTTGGGACAGTTTTTGGTTTTGGCGCCAATTCTAGTTTTAGTATAAATGATGTAACCAAGAATGAGGGAAGTGGTGCTAATACAACTTTCACTTTTACAGTTTCATTATCTGGAGAATGCTACAAAAATGTAACATATAGCGTAAATTATGCTACAAGCAACAGTACCGCAACAGCAGGTAGCGATTATACATCAACAAGCGGTACTATTAGCATAAAGCCAACAACAACCGGGGGCTGTAGCGGAAAAACATTTAATGTTACGGTAATAGCAGACACAACTTATGAGTCAGATGAAATATTTAATGTAAGACTTTCAAGTGCTAAATCTTCTAGTTCTTCCTCTCATCCTGTGACAATCAGTGATGATGCAGGAATCGGAAAAATTCTAAATGATGATACATTATCTCCATACTCCTCTTCAAATACAAGAGACTACACTATAGTAAAAAAAGCAAATATCAGAGGAGATATGAAGATAATCGGAAATTCTATTATGAGAAATGCTGCTACGAACAGTTGCGCGGCAGACAATACGAGAAATAATAATATAAATGTAGAATATATTGATATAGATTCAAATGGCGCTACATCAAACTCGACAAGTGCTGAATTAAATCTGCCTACAGGTGCCACTAGTGACGATATAGTCTGGGCAGGTCTGTATTGGCAGGGGTACTATGAGTTTTCTGATGGTTATGCGACCCATCAAGCAGAGCAGGATGCTTCACAAACAGTGAAGCTAAAAACACCGGCAATGGGAACTTATACAGACGTGACAGCCGATAAATTTAATTGGGTATATTTTGGCACAGAAAAAAAAAGATGGTATTATCAAGGCATGACCGATGTTACTGATTATGTTAAAGCAGGAGTCAGTGGCACAACATATATGGTTGCAGATGTAAAAAGCCAAGTCGGAAAACCAACAGGTGGTGCATATGGCGCTTGGTCTATAGTTGTAATATATAAAAATAAAAATACTACAACAAAAAATATAACAATATTTGATGGATATGTCGGTATCTCTTCCAGTGACAATAATGGAGTAGATGTATTCACATCAAAAACATATACATTGAGCGGGTTTAAAACTCCGATAGCCGATGATGTTAACTCTAAATTTTTGTTTTTTGCAGGAGAAGGAGATGTTACGGCAGCCGGAGATTATATTCAGCTGACGAATAAAGCAGGTGTGGCCACCAAATTGTCTGATAGTAAAAATCCACAGGATGACATCATGAATGCCACTGTTACCGATGATGGATCATATGTTGATACAAGAAGTCCAAGCTGCCACAATACGATAGGTATAGATATAGATTCATTCAATGTAGGCACCAATGGTCAAAATATTATCACAAATAATCAAACATCTACACAAATAACTCTAAAAAGTAACGGAGACGGTTATTTTCCTGCCGTATTTGGATTTTCAACAGACTTGTATTTGCCAAAACTATGCTATGACTATAGTGCGCTTCTAAACGGTGAATTGATGCAAAAAGATGCAACAGATAGAACATTTATACCGCATAAAAATGACGGAACATTGCAGTCAAAAGTATTTATAAGATCCCTAGAAGGAGACTTCCCATATGTAAAAAGTTCCATGAAGGCTTACTGGCTAGATAAAACTTCTCCTACATCATCAAATCCGCCTGAACTTACTTTTACAGATGCCTGGGTTCAAAATCCGGATGTTTATGCTTATGAGGAAGCTGAATATATTGATAATGTAGATGGGATTTATTATATAGGAACCGATAAGTCAGGAAGCGGAGGAGAAAAAGGAGTCATAGAGCCATTTAAAAGCTTGTATGCGATATCAAATTTTGATGCAGATAAGCTGTATGGCTCAACTTTGGAGTTGAATGTCGATGTGACCGCATCATTAGCTCTTGATGCAGACGACCAGACAACATTAACGGAATATACATATTCAACAAGTGACGGAACGCTTGAAGTTTGTCCTGGAACACTTACATACAATCCTATGTGGTATCAGTTCAATATTGAAAAGTATAATGCTAGTCCCGGAGACTATGCTCTAAGTACGCAAGTTACAGGAACGGATTATACTTTACAGGCGGTAGCTTATACAAAAGACGGGAGCGGGGAATATACGGTCAGGACAGCATTTACCGGCGCCATAGAAGTTGAACCTTTTGAGATACCGTCATTCCAAAGTCTTGGAAGCTATGATGAAAATAAATACAATTTCGACAGGATTTGCGAAGATTCATCGAATGGAAAAACATGGAGTGACGGTCAAAGGCGTTTTAGTCAATTTGCAAACAGTATTACGACAGACCTCCCATTTAGTGCGGATGATAATAAATATGCAATGAGAAATGCCGGTATCAGAATGTGGGCGCTTGTGGCAGACTATAACGGCGATGGGAAACTTGATGATATCGTGCAGAATAACAACTGCATAAATACAAGTGGCACATGTTTTAAAGATCTATACGCTAATGATCCATACTATAAAACGGTTGACGGGTGTGACACAGAGTGTGGAAGCAGTTCCATCGATGAAGAATGTTACCAATGTTTAAGAAAGTTTTATTCTCAACCTATATGCTCAAGGGATAATTTCTCGGTACGTCCTTATGGAGTTGAGCTGAGCGCAAAAAGTAAAGCCTTAGAAATCAAAAAAAATGATACATTATCATCATTGATACACAATCTCATAAGCGGTGTTTTGGATGATTATGTAGTAGAAATGGTCGCAAAAAGCGCAAATGATCAAGCTAATCCCGCGGGATATTATTTTAGAAGAATTTCAAGCGATGCTAGAGATGTTGTAAACAGTACATTTGATACTCTAAAAGAGTTTTTTGGCATTAAATTTAACAATACTCTTGTAAATAATAGCGGAGATATAACAAATTGCGCCGACAGTTCACATAAAAGATTTGATGTCGGAACTTCTGGATGGAAACTTGAAAATGATAATGTTGGCAATTATGATGTTGTTTTAGTGGACAAAGATTGGACGCTCGTAGATCAGGCGAGATATCCATATAAAGCATCAGTTTCAACGGGAAGAGATGATTGTTCGGTAGATAGTACGATTCTTTCAGGGGGAATCAATGGAGTTGGCTGTGATGTTCAGTCTTTTGAAGTAAATAGCGGCGTCAAATTCAACAAAATACCAGTTAAGTTTGTGCCTGCCAAAATTGACATTCAAAGCATTGTGTACGGTTCATATCCTGCTCACGGAACAAAATGGGTTTATATGAACAATCTTGATAAGGTTGATTCAGATTACAATATGGCAGCACAGTTTACTGGAGCCATGGCAGCTAAAAACGCCAAAGGCGATACAGTATCGAACTTTACTGCAGGATGTATGGCGCAAAATGTAAATCTATTTACACAGTACACAACTACGCAGCTTGATGGTAAAGATGTAAAAGCGGAAAATACGGACGGAACGATCCTGCAAGGCGGAGATACCATTCCTTCATTACATCTTGCCGAAAGTTTCAATAGCGGAAGTTTTTCATCTGCTAGCCCTGTGGTTACAAAAAGTACAGAGGATACAACGGACGGAAGCAACTATGATGATATAATTCAAACACAAGCAAGCAAGGATAACTTTTTGGATGCATCTCTTGGAAATTTGGTTTATGACCTTAGATACAATATCAATAAACTATATTATGTGGCAGTCAGACCTATAGAGATACTGTTTGTTAAACTGAGCTCAGCGCTGATAGGCAGTGATAATCTTCAAGTAACGGCTTGGAGAGACGGCGTGAGTACAAATAAAATAGGCGAAGAAAAAGAGTACTTTAGCGGCGGTGTTGTTGATATTGCAGATAACTCGTTTAAATTTATTTACGGTAGAGTCTATACCGACCTTGAAAGACATCTACCAAATGGCAAATCAGTACAAGATGATAGTGTTAAAACAAAATTTAATACTTTGGCTTATTTACCAAGCGCTCCAGGTGGAATATTGGTAAACAATGGAGTTCTTGATACTACTGCTGTTGATACATCGTGGTACAGAGTAATCGGTCATTCTGTAAATGAAGCTGATGGACAGATAGATGAGCTAAGAGTGATAAGTCAAGAAAAAGGAACTCCTACTATATCGCCTTCTGCAAATGTCATGTTCAACAGCAATACAATAAATACGACAGGCATCACGCCTGATGTCGAGATAGCATATTTAAGACCTGCGGAGAGATCAAATAAAGTTGTAGTTCAGGTAGATCCTAGCATATGGCTCAGATATAATAAAGATAGAGATAAAAACGGATTGCCTGAATTTGCTATTAACTTTGTTGATACAGGATACAATTGGGTGGGTAAAGGAAAAACTGGAAATGTAGTTAACCAACCGGCTTCAGGTAATGCTAAAAATAGGTTAAATTGGTAATGACAATGAAAAGCACAAGAAAAGCCGTAGCAATGATAGAATTGATATTTTCTATAGTTGTTATGGGTATAGCAATGCTTGCAATTCCTATGATCACATCTCAAACCGTAAAAGGGAGTCAAAGTGCCATGATGCAAGAGTCTGTTTCAGAAGTTGCATCAAATATAAATCTCATAATGTCAAAACCATGGGACAGCGCATACAATAAGCTTGTAAATCCGGCAACAGAAACAACCATACTCTCAACAGATTCAGTAAGTTTTTCGGCTAGAAGCGGCAGAAATCAATTGCCTTCTCCGCTAAACTCTGGCGCAAGAGATATCATAGCGCAACAAGCAACAATAGCAACTATAAGCGGCACTGATGATATAGGTGATTATGATGGATTGGCAGCTCAGGTTGCAGTTTATCAGGATCAGACAAATCCAACTTATAGCGGAGACTATGCGGATACTACTGTAGTAATGGCTACCGCTGTCAAATACTATCCTGATAACATAACGCTTGGAGCCGCAACCACTTTTAATTTTGATCCCGTGGTAACAGCTGGCGGTACTACAAACATCAAAAGAGTAACCACTACTCTTACTTCAACGGCAATGGCTGAGAAAAGTATAACATTAAACGGATTTAGCTGCAATATAGGCTCATCGGTAGCGGCAACAAGAGAACAATTATGAAAAAGATTTGTAATTTTAGAAAAGCATTCAGCTTGGTCGAGTTGGTATTTGTTATAACGGTATTAGGCATTGTTGCTTCAATGAGTGCGGATACGATCGCTCAGGTCTTTAAAAATACCATTCCTCAAAAAGCTACAAGTGTAGCGGCATTCAAGTCCGAGTTGGCATTGGAGCAGATATCAAACCGTTTAAGCTATGCCTTGCCATGGAGTGTTGTTTTTAAAAATACAAACAATACAGGAATAATACAGCTTGGTGATGCAGATGAGAATGATCAAACTGATCGTGTTGTAGAGTGGATAGGTACAGACGGAGATAGTTTTGAAGCTACCGGAACACCAGGATGGAGCGGATACTGTGATGTGCAAAACTCTACAAGAACATTATGTCCGACACCGGGAAGTTCTTTGGATAATATCGGCACTGTTGTCACAAATCTTGGAGGCGCAGGACTTAGCGATGCTATAGTTTTGTTTAAAACGGATAACTGTGCTCCGGGAGGAATAAGGTATTCTCCGGATACAATGGGCATGAATAGTCAAGCATATGACAATAAATGTGCATTTGCAATGACCGGCAGTACGGGAACAAGTTTGGCTATGCCAAATACTCCCAAGGTTACAGCTGATATGTATGGTGTGGCTTGGAGCGCCTATGCTCTTGTTCCAATGAATGAAAGAGACATTAATCAAGATGGCACAAATGATGTTTTTGATCTTGAGCTACGATATGGCTATCAGCCTTGGAGAGGAGAAAATTTTAATACCGCAGGAATAGGAAGACAAGTAATAGCAACAAATGTTTCTGTTTTTAAAGCTGCTCAAAATCCTGTATCAAAAAATGATATAAGGATAAAAATATGTATCAAACAGCCAATTGGTGGAGGCACGACTGATTTTATATCCGTATGTAAAGAAAAGGCGGTCATAAGATGAGAAAAGCATTTTCTATGGTCACGGCTATATTTGTCATACTGATACTTGCAACCATTGCTATACTATCGCTCAATATGGTAGCAAGTACTGCTCAGAGTACTACAATGCAGTATAGAAAAGAACAAGCACAGCTTTATGCAAAAAGCTATACAGAACTTGCGATCATGGCAATTACAGAGTATGATAGAGCAACCAACAATAACTGCGTAAACAATATAAACGGTGCTGTTGGAACTGCAACTGACGGCTACAGTGTTAGTACGGCTATATCTTATATCGGGGGTACAGGCGTTCCTGCGACATGCAATAAGCCTGCAGATCCAGATGTAACTTCATTTGGGGTAAATAATACTGTTGCGGCGGCAATCATTGATGTTTATGTTACCTATAATGATACTGCTGTATCCCCAAATCCTATCGTTTATCATAGAAGAACACTGCAAAAAATATAGTAATAGTTAGTAGTGTGAGATTAGTATCTCACAACTCATTTATCTTCTGTTAAGCATATAATTATACAATATAAATGTAGATATGATCTACGCATTTAGGTATCCAAAAGGAGATAATTATGAACAGAAGTATTGTAGGACGACATTTTGATCTGACAGATGCTATAAAAGACTATGCGAATAGCGCAATAGACACTCTTAACAAATTCAATCTTGATATCATTTCAGCTTCAACACTTATATCATCAGAAGAGAAAAACGGTAAAAAAGGCTATAAAGTTGAATTTATTATCAATTTAAAAGACAAAAATACCATTGTTGTTTCTCAAAAAGACAAAGATGTATATAGCGCCATAGATGTAGCGATCGAGAGAGTTAAAAAAACGCTTGGAAGATGTAGTGAAAAGATAAAAAATCATAAAGTCATGAGCTTTAGAGACTTAGGTCTTGATGCTGAGGCTGTCGGCGAAATCGAAGCCAGCGAAGATGAGATAGAGATCGTACCTATGAACTTAGATGACCATAAACCTATAGATATTGACGAGGCAATGCAGCATTTAAAAGAAGAAAAGTCCAGACAGTTTATCGTGTTTAATGATGCGGACGGCAATATGAGAGTAATGTATAAAAGAGCCGACGGTAAGTTTGGATTGTATTAATTTCAGTTTCTTTACAGTGACGGTCATTGCGAGCGCAGCGAAGCGATCCATAAAAAAGAGTGGACTGCCACTGTTTTTGCAAAACCTCGCAGTGACTGGAGTGCCACACTTCGTTCGCAATGACGGGCTATTTACCCATCACATCCCACCAAAAAACCCACACATTAGCATAAATATAACATTTCTGTAACATTTTAGTAACATTTTTTCTATATACTTTTGAATGTTTTTAAAGCAACTATGTTGCGAGGGCTGTCTGCCGAAGACATTGAATGAAGTGAGGCTTTGCCTTGCAAATGATTTAAATAAAAAAGGGAAAAAATGGGAACCACTTCAAGACTAATATTATCTTTTGGGTTTGTTGTTGCTGCCGCATGGTGGGTAAATAGCTCATTCGGTCATCTTCCAAACGCAGGATTTTTGATACTTGCAACTATATTTGGAGCATATATGGCGATGAATATAGGAGCAAATGACGCTGCAAACAATGTAGGACCGCTTGTAGGTTCAGGCGCAGTTACGCTTGGCGGAGCTATAATGATAGCTTTTGCGTTTGAGTTTTTAGGGGCAATGATTGCAGGCGGTGATGTTGTCGGAACCATCAAGGACGGTATAGTTTCTCAAGATGCTTTCGGCGGCGATACTATGATATTTGTTTATACAATGAGCGCATCTTTGCTTGCCGCTTCTCTTTGGCTAAACCTTGCTACTTACCTTAAAGCGCCTGTTTCAACAACTCACTCTATAGTAGGCGGGGTTGTGGGTGCCGGTATCATGGCAGGAGGTTTTGCCGTAGTATCATGGGGTAAAATAGGTTCGATCGTAGCATCTTGGTTTATATCTCCTGTGCTTGGCGGACTGTTCGCTGCTTTGATCTTACTTTTTATAAAAAGATCCATAGTATTTAAAGAGGATCAACTAAACGCAGCAAAAAAGATAGTTCCGGCACTTATAGCATTTATGGTAACACTTTTTGTAACATATCTTATATACAAAGGCGTTAAAAATGTCTGGAAAGATATAGTTGCGGTATTGTCATTTTTGCCTCAAGAGAAAAAGCCAAGTTTGCTAATAGCTACTATAATCGGTTTAGTGGCAGGCGCTGGAACATATTTTTATGTAAAGCCGCAATTTGATAAAAAAATATCAAAAGCAACAGGTGAGCTGAGAGGAAATATAAATACTTATTTCAATATTCCACTTATCTTTGCAGCCGCGCTTTTAAGTTTTGCGCATGGCTCAAACGATAGAGCAAATGCGATAGGACCACTTGCTGCGGTCAATGATGCTATAACAAATATGACTATATCAAGCGATGTGGCGCTTCCTTTGTGGGTTACGCTTGTTGGGGCTCTTGGGCTTTCAGTAGGATTGGCGCTTTTTGGGGCAAAACTTATCAAAATGGTCGGAACGGAGATAACAGATCTTGACCAAATAAGAGTTTTTGCTATTACTGTGGCATCTGGGCTTGTAGTGCTTGTGGCATCTGAGCTTGGTATGCCCGTCTCTTCAACGCATATAGCTATAGGGGCTGTTTTTGGCGTAGGCTTTTTAAGAGAGTGGCTCGGAACAAAGCAGCAGGTCGGAGAAGAGAAAAAAGAGCTTCATGTAGAAGTTGAAAAATATGATGATTTGAAAATCAAACTTGAAAATTGTGACGAGAGTGACTATAAAGGAAGATTAGAGCTTACAAACGCAGTAAAAGAACAAAAGAAAGTCGTTAAAAAACTTAAAAAAGTTCTTCGTGAGCAGTATGTTAAAACTGAGATGATCAAGAAGATCATAGCTTCTTGGATAATCACGGTTCCTATCTCAGCGGTTTTGGGTGCTATAATATTCCTTATTATAAAAGGCGCATCGCTTTAACCCATACAAAATTATGCTACAATATACCCAAAAATCCTACAGGATAACACTTGGGTATATCAAAAACTTCAAATAATCATAATATCGAAATAGTTGTTGTAGAAGATGAACAGGATATTTTAGAGCTTATCGAGTATCATCTCTCAAAAGAGGGCTACTGTGTAACCGGCTTTTTATCAATCGAGCGGGTAGAACAGTTTTTAGATGAAGAAAATCCATCTCTTATCATCATGGACAGAAATTTGCCTTCAATTGACGGCAGTGAATTTGTAAAAATATTGCGTAAAAAAGGTTATGATATACCTGTGATCTTCTTGAGCGCAAAAAATAGCGACAATGATATAGAAGAGGGTTTTGAAGTAGGTGGGGACGACTATATAACAAAACCGTTTAACCCAAAAGAACTGTTGCTTAGAGTTAAAGCCCTTCTTAAAAGAAGCGGCGCATTAGATATAAAAGAAAAATACATCTATAAAGATATAGAGATAGACTGTTCAAGTAAAAGTGTGACCATCGATAAAAAGGAAGTATCTTTAACAAATCTAGAATATGATATGTTTCTTTATTTCATGAAAAATATATCCAAGATTATAGATAGAGATATGCTATATGAGATCTTTTGGCACGACAAGAGCGAGTCTTTGAATTATAATGCTATAAATGTTGCTATAACAAGGCTGAAAAAAAAGATAGACAATGATAAGTATAGTTATATAAAATCTATTTGGGGGAGCGGATATAAATTCGAGTAGCTAGACTCTTAATAATAGATGGCATAAAGAGCAACTAGTTGCGAGAACTGTCTGTTGAAGACCTAATTTGGAGCTTTGCTGCAAATTTGAGAAATAATTTAAATGTTACCAAAATGTAATCATTTTTTTTTATTATATGCCATCACAAAAAAGGAAAGCAAAAAATGAAAAAAAATATACTTTTGTCATCAATAGTAGCATTGGCTATTACAACAGGTTCGGCTTTGGCCGCAGACATTAAAGGAAGCGGAGCATCATTTCCGTTTAGCGTATATCAAGGCTGGATCAAAGCTTACAATCAAGCAACAGGCGTAAAAGTTGACTATATCAAAAAAGGCAGCTCGGCCGGCGTTAAAGATATCAAAGCAAAAAGTGTTGATTTTGCAGGAACAGATGAAGCGTTGACAAGAGGCGAGCTTGTCGGTTCGAATCTAGTACAAATTCCAAGCGTAATAGGCGCTATTACAATGAGCTACAATATCCCTGGCGTAAAAAGTTTAAAACTATCTCGTGAAGCTCTTGCTGCAATAGCGCTTGGCAAAGTAGGCTTCTGGGATGATGCGATCATTGCATCTGCAAATCCAGGCGTTAATCTTCCACATCAAAAAGTAACTTTTGTTCATAGAGCTGACGGCAGCGGTACAACATTTAACTTTACTTATCACCTTAGTATGATCTCGCCTGAGTGGAGAAGCTCATTCGGCGCGGATAAAGCTATCAGCTGGCCCGGTAAACAACATATCGGCGGTAAAACAAACACAGGAGTGGCCGCACTTATCAAACAAACTCCATACTCTGTAGGTTATGTTGATTATGCTGATGCGAGAAGCAACGGTCTTGCAATGGCTTCAGTTCAAAATGCTAAAGGACAATTCGTTGCTCCAAGCGTAACAGCATTTAAAGCAGCAGCATCGGGGGCTAACTTCAATCCTGCAAAAGATTTCTATGCTGTTATCACAAACCCAAAAGACGCCAATGCATACCCAATGATAGCTGCAACTTATATCTTGATACCAAAAGGCGCTGCAAAAAGCCCAGAAGTTGCTAAGTTTATGAGATGGTCGCTTGAAAAAGGAGACGGTGTTGCAGCGGGTCTTGGTTTTGTTCCATTGACTCCGGACGTAACTGCAAAAATAAACTCATACCTAACTTCAAAAGGTATGTAAGCAGTGTTTGCCTCTTTGGCAAACCGGCTTTAAACTTATCGTACGCTTAGACTTTCATAAAGCACATTTTGTGTGTTTTTAAAACTCTATAACTTTATGGAAAGCTTAATGGAAAAATTTTTCAAAAATCTATCTTTGGTAAGCGCTCTTTTAGTATTTGTTTTACTTGTAGGGATATTTATAAGTTTATATAACAATGCTAAGCCTGCTATTGACGAATATGGATTTAAATTTATAACTGATTCATCATGGGGAGTTGAAGCGCCTGCCGAAGATAATCAAAAAAATGCCGTGGCCAAGCCTCTCAAAGAAGAGAGCAATGATTCTATGAGCGAAGATGAGATACCTGATTTTGTTAAAAAGCATGATGCCGGGGATGAAGTTTTGACTAAAACTATATATGGCGGACTTATTCCGATCGTTGGTTCGATTTTTTCAACGATCATTGCTATGTTTTTTGCAATTCCTATCGCCATGGGTATCGCTGTATACCTAGCTGAAATTGCTCCTAAAAATATTGCCGCTCCAGTAGGTGTAGCAATAGAGCTTTTGGCGGCAATTCCTAGTATCATATTTGGTATGTGGGGGATGTTTTATTTTGCCCCTATAATTCAAAATATTTTTGGCGGCTATCAAGTATCGCTTCTAACTGCAGGTCTTGTGCTTGGCGTAATGATACTTCCATTTATGGCAGCAATTACTAGAGATAGTATGAAAACAACTCCCGATGTTCTAAAAGAGTCAGCCTATGCTATGGGCGCTACGAAAGTTGAAGTGATAAAAGATGTTATTTTTCCTTATTCAAAAGCCGGCATCATTGGCTCTATTATATTAGCTCTCGGCAGAGCGCTTGGTGAGACTATGGCTGTTGCATTTTTGATCGGTTCTGTATTTACACTACCAAAAAATATAACAGATCCTACCATTTCAATAACGGTAGCAATGGCAAATAATTTTGGAGAGGCGTCAGGACTGACTCTGAGTTCACTCTTTTATCTCTCTTTGATACTTTTTGTTATTAGTTTTGGAATTATCTCATTGGCTAAATTTTATTTTCTAAGAAAGGCTCACTAATGAGATTATATATAAATAAAATAGTTTTATTTTTATCAACATTATCAGCGATAGTCGGCTTGTCATTTTTAGGATGGATACTTTTTACACTGATTGCAAAAGGGATAACATCGGTTCACTTTTCATTGTTTATGAATGATTTGGTTGATGGGGGCTTGCGAAATTTAATAGTCGGTCAATTTGTAATGGCCGGCATTGCATCTTTTATAGCAATACCGATCGGAATGTTAGCAGGTATTTATCTTCAAGAGTACGGCAGAGGCAAACATGTAAGAGTAATTAGAGATTTGAGTGATATTATGATGAGCGCGCCTTCCATTGTTATCGGCGCATTTGTGTATGCTATAATCGTCATTCCTATGGGGGGTACAAGCGGATTTGCAGGCGCAATATCTTTGGCCATCATGATGATACCTATCATTATCAACACTACGGACAATATGCTCTCTCTCGTTCCAAAAGAGCTTAGAGAAGCAGGTATCGCCTTGGGCGCTAGTAAATATAGAGTCATTTTGGATATTATCATTAAAGCGGCAAAAGTCGGCATTGTTACTGGATTGCTTTTATCGTTCGCAAGAATCATAGGCGAAACAGCGCCTTTGCTTTTTACCAGTGAAACAAGTAACTATTTTACGCTTAATCTTACAGAGTCATTCCCATCTCTAACAGTAAGCATATATGATCTAGCAAATGATCCACAAGAGTCAAGTCGAGATCTTGCGTGGGCCGGTTCTTTTGTGCTGACGGTAATGGTTTTGACAATCAATCTAATGGGTAGATTTTTATCAAACAATAAAAAAGGAAAATTGTAATGTCTATCGTTATGAAAATTGAAGATTTTAGCTTCACTTATGCAAACTCTCCATGCAGAGCTTTAAAAAATATAAATATGGATATCAAAAAAAATCACATAACTGCTCTAATTGGTCCGAGCGGTTGCGGTAAGTCAACACTTTTAAGGTCATTGAACAGAATGCACGATCTTTATCCCGGAAACGGTTATGAAGGTAAATTGTTGTTGTTGAACGAAGAAACCGACAAAATGGAAAATATTTTAAATATCAAAAAAGAGAATGAATTTATATCGCTTAGACAAAAAGTAGGTATGATATTTCAAAAGCCAACACCATTTCCAATGAGCATATTTGATAATGTTGCGTATGGACTTAGAATAGCGGGTACTAAAAACAAATCAGAGCTTGAAGGAAGAGTAGAGACAGCCTTAAAAGGAAGCGCGCTTTGGGGTGAAGTTAAAGATAGAATGAAAGACAGCGCAATGGGTCTAAGCGGCGGACAGCAACAGAGACTTTGTATCGCAAGGGCGGTTGCGTTAAAACCGGAAGTTCTTTTATTTGATGAGCCTACAAGCGCCCTTGATCCGATTTCAACGGCAGCGATCGAAGAGCTTATCTTGGAGCTAAAAAATGATATAAGTATCGCAATAGTTACTCATAATATGCAGCAAGCCAGCCGAATAAGCGATTATACTGCATTTATGTATCTTGGCGACTTGATAGAATTTGGAGATACTGAACAGATATTTTTAAATCCTAAAATAAAACAAACAGAAGACTATATAACAGGGAGGTTTGGTTGATATGTTAACAAAATTTGAAAACAGCGTAATAGGGATTAATGATATGATGATCGCATTGGGGCAAAAAATAATTGCTGCCAATGAAGTAATACTAGAAGGACTAGTTAGCGGTGATTACAGCAGGTATAAAGATGCAAAAAGCTCACTTGACAATGTTTCGCATTTGGCAAACAGTATTGACAATAAAATAGTAACAACGCTAGCGCTTTTTTCTCCTGAGGCAAGCGATCTTAAAAATATGGTTGCTTATCTGAAGGTTACAAACGAATATGTAAGAGCGGTATCAAATACAAAAAGTTTTTTGAAAAATTTTCCTATCAAAAATGATGGAGAGCTGCATTTGGAGAAAATTATGCCAAATGTTATATTGCTACAAAAAGCCACTTTGGAATCTTTGAGATTTGCTGTATCTATGATAAACGAAGATGATAAATCCACAATGAAAGACCTGTGTGTAAAAGCAAACGTTGAAGAGACGAAAACCGATGACATATACTCTATGATAGAAAAAAATCTTTTTATTGAGATGTTAAATGCCAACGAGCTTTCAAAAGAGTATTTTGAGACACTTTCACTTATCAGAAAAATTGAAAAGATCGGAGACCGCGCAGCGGGCATCGCAAATCTTTTGTATGATGGAAATAAAATAGATTAAAAACTATGAAAGTAAAAAATAGACCAAATGATATTGAAATAGTTATCATCGAAGATGAACAGGATGTGTTAGAGCTTTTGGAATATATATTCCAAAAAGAAGGCTATAGTGTAACCGGATTTCTCTCAACCGATAATGTTGAGCAATTTTTAGAAGAAGAAAGCCCCTCCATTCTTATAGTGGACAGAAATCTTCCTAAAGTTGACGGAGCTGATTTTGTGGCAAATTTACGCAAATTGGGATACGATATACCGGTTATTTTTTTAACTGCAAAAGACAGCGATACCGATATTATAAAAGGTTTTGATAGCGGCGGGGATGACTATATCACAAAACCTTTTAAGCCAAAAGAGCTGATAGCAAGAGTAAGCGCTGTTTTAAAAAGAAGCGGAATATCTCAATATGATAAATTAAAACACAGAGATATAGTTATAGATTGCAAAGGACAGGATGTTGCGATAGACAATATGCAGATAAATTTAACAAATCTTGAGTTTAAGCTTTTGGAGCTTTTTATCAAAAACTCACATCAGGTCTTAACGAGAGACTTTTTAAGAGATACTATATGGGAAGATGACGGCGACTTTAATGATAAAACAATAAATGTAGCGCTCAGTCGTCTTAAAAAAAAGATAGACCCAAAAGAGGATAAAAACTACTTTACTCCAATTTGGGGTGTAGGATATAAACTTACATAATAATATATTTGAGAGTTTTAAAGAGCAACAAGGTTGCGAGAGCCCTCTGCTGAAGAGCTAATTTGAAGCTTTGCTTTAAATTTGAGAGTTTTGAATGTAACCAAATTGTTATCTTAATAATCTATTATGTAAACAAAAATAGGATTATTATGAGACTAAATATAGATTCATTTTTACTACATCATTACCCATGGCTTTCAAGTTTACCGAAAATTTTTCAAGATATTATATTTGGATTCTTAAAATATTTTTTTCACGAAAAAGAGATCAACGGTTTTCTTGATAAGAACAGTCAAAAAGATTCCTTCGGTTTTGTCGAAGCCGTTATAGATCATTTTAATATCAAGTCCGTATTTAGCAAGCAAGAGCTAGAGCGGATACCGTCATTTGGCAAAGTGATAATTATAGCAAATCACCCATTGGGCGCATTGGATTCTTTGGCACTTATAGATACGATCAAGACAGTACGAAAAGATATTAAAATAGTTGCCAATTCTTTTTTAAATAAAATAGAGCAGTTAAACGATATATTAATACCCGTAGATAATGTTAATAATAAAATCGATAAAAATAGTCTAAAAGAGATATACGGCGCAATGGATAAAAATATGGCAGTTATTATATTTCCTGCCGGAGAAGTAAGTAAGGCAAATATTAGCGGCATAAAAGATGGAAAATGGAGAGAAGGATTTTTGAAAATCGCATTAAGAGCCAAAGCGCCTGTTTTGCCTATTTTTATCAAAGCTAAAAATTCAAAGTTATTTTATCTGATGTCATTTTTTAATAAATCTATCTCTACTATATCTCTGCCTCACGAAATGTTTAAATCTTCACATAAAGAGATAGTTTTTAAAATAGGCAAACAGATACCGTATGAATCTTTTTCAAATACCAAGCTTCTCCCAAAACAGTTATTGAAGCTATTTAGAAAACATCTGTTCAATTTGCCAAAAGACAAAAAAGAGATATTTCAAACACAAAATAATATTGCTCTTGCAGAATCCAAACAAGAGCTAAAGAGGGAGTTAAAAAATGCCGTTTTGCTGGGCAGCACTTTTGATAACAAGCAGATCTATTTGTACGATTCGTCAAAACAAGATTGTGTATTAAATGAAATAGGCAGACTGAGAGAAATAAGTTTTAGATTTGTTGGAGAGGGAAGCGGCAAAAAAAGGGATTTGGATGATTTTGATTTTTATTACAAGCATATTATTGTTTGGGATGATGAGGCTCTTGAAATCGCTGGGGCTTACCGAATTGCTATAGGAAGTGATGTTTATAGCAATTATGGCATAGACGGTTTTTATACTTCAAAACTATTTAATTATGAAAAAGATTTCAATGAAATTTTGTTAAACGGCGTAGAGCTTGGCAGGAGTTTTGTGCAGCCTAAATATTGGGGCAGTAGAGCATTGGATTATTTGTGGCAAGGTATAGGCGCATTTGTTAAAACAGATCCAAATATACGATATCTTTTTGGAGCCGTAAGTATGAGTGATTCTTTTAACCCATTAGCTAAAGCTATGATGATAGATTTCTATACGAATTATTTTAAAAGCGACAAAAAGCTCGTTGCCCATAAATGCTCATATCAATTTAGTGATGATGAGAGAGCAAGATGCGCTCATATCTTTTGCTACAATGACTATAAAAAAGATCTTTCGGCATTAAAAGAAGAACTGGGGATAATGGGATTTGCGATACCTATGTTATATAAACAGTATAGTGAGATATGCGAAGAGGGCGGAGTGAAATTTTATGATTTTGGGGTTGATGTTGATTTTGGAAATTGTATAGACGGTTTTATAGTAACGGATCTGTCAATGCTTAAAGAGGCAAAAAGAAATAGATATTTGGCATAAAATAGCAAATTATTTTAAAAGTGATAAAAAGGTATAATATAAATAGATAATAATGATTAGAATTATTTTTTTATTTATAAAAAGATACAAGCGGAGAGATATAAGTGGAATTTGAAAAATTTATTGAACAATTTTATAACGATAGTGTTTTTCAGCAAAAAGTTTATAAAAAATATGATGAATATCTGTTGGAAAATTCTTTAAAGCCTTATCAAGTTGAACTGATTAAGCTGCAAAATCATCTAGAAAAGCACAACAAAAAAATGATAGTGCTTGTAGAAGGCAGAGATGCGGCAGGCAAAGGCGGCGCGATCAGAAGAATAACAAGATATATGAATGAGAAGCATTATCGCGTAGTGGCTCTTGGAAAGCCTTCTGATGTTCAAAGAACGCAATGGTATTTTCAAAGATATGTTGAACAGTTTCCACATGGCGGCGAAATAGTATTGTTTGACAGAAGCTGGTACAATCGCGCTATGGTAGAGCCTGTTTTTGGATTTTGTACAAAAGAGGAATACAATACATTTATAAAAAGCGTTCCTATTTTTGAGGTTGATCTGATAAATCACGGATTTTATTTTGTAAAAATATATTTTTCCGTTACAAAAGATATGCAAAATCTAAGATTTCAAGAGAGAGAGACAAATCCGTTAAAGCAGTGGAAGCTAAGCGAAATAGATGTACAGATGCAAGAGAGATGGGATGATTTTACTCTTATGAAATATGAGATGTTAAAACGAACACATACGCGAAAAACACCATGGACCGTTATAAGAAGCGACGATAAATTTAAAGCCAGGCTAAATGCCATAAAAACTATACTAAGTCACGTTCCATACGAAGACAAAAACGAAGAACTTGATTTTACAGTGGACCCTTTGATAGTTCATGATGGTCATAGAGAGATAGAAATAATGGAAATGGATCTAAAAGATCAAGGAAAATTTGTCGGATAAAACCACCGCTTAAAAAAACGGTGGAGAATTTAAAGAAGGAGTAAAAGAATTGCAATTCAACCTTGCAACAATTGTATTTTACTCCAAAAAGATTAACGCCCTACAAACAAAAAAGGCAAAATAATTAATGCAAGATAAACAAAAAATATGCGGCATAGATGAAGCCGGCCGTGGACCGGTTGCAGGACCGCTTGTTATGGCAGGCGTTGTATTGGAGCAAACTATAGAAAATTTAGCCGATTCTAAAAAATTATCTCACAAAAAAAGAGAATATTTGTTTGACAAAATTATAGAAGCTTCAAAATATCATATTGTCGTAATAGATTCAAGTCAAATAGACGATATTGGAATATCGGCCTGCTTGGCGAATGGACTTAAAAACATAGTAGAAAATTTAACGGGATTTGATTATCTATTTGATGGAAATTGTACTTTTGGCGTAAAAAATCTTCGAACAATGATAAAAGCCGATGAAACAATAGACGAAGTGATGGCAGCAAGTATCTTGGCTAAAGTAACCAGAGATAAATTAATGCAAGATTATGACAGGTCATATTCAAACTACGGGTTCGGATCACATAAAGGATACGGCACTAAAGCACATATCCACGCTATATCGCAATACGGCAGATGTGATATCCACCGTAAAAGCTTTAAGATAAAAAATATAGACTATTGATTTAAGGTCCTATGGTATCAATAGCATCTTGAGAAGTTGAATGTATTCTTTTTTGAAGCAAGCTAAGTTTATTTACCAAAAGATTTGATATATCTTCTAGATGTTTATAGTGATCGTTTGCCACTTTTACTTCTTGTTCTGTAAGCGATTTTTTCTTTGAGCCGAATATGCTTTCAAAAAAACCTTTTTTCTGTTCGCCGAAATATATTTTAAATATCTCCAAATAGACATTATGAAGCTGCATATGAAGTTTTTCTACTTCTGAGATAAGCCCGCATGTATTTTCATCTATACTGCAAAGTTTTTGACACTCGCTATAAAGCCATTTTCCAAAATTACATTTCGTAAAATCAACCGTGATCGCATTTTTGTTAAGTTCGAAACCAAAAATTAGCATATGAACTCTTTGAACCCATTTTAATTTAATATTTAAAAATTATTTTTTTTATTTTATGACTATAAGAAAATATTATTTGACGTATATACTCTTTATATTTTCCATCTTAGCGCTCATGTTTAAAAGCGCCATATCTGCCAACACTAATGCCATCATTGCTTCGCAGACAACAACACCTCTTATTGCAACACATGGATCATGCCTGCCTTTGAGATTGCATTCAACTTCCCTGCCTAATGTATCGATAGTATGCTGTTCTTGAAAAATTGACGGTGTGGGCTTAAAATATGTTTTTACAACCACGGTATCACCGTTGCTGATCCCGCCGAGTATCCCTCCGCTATGATTTGAGCTAAACCCGTTTTTTGTTATTTGATCATTATTTTGTGAACCTCTAAGCATAGAGGATGCTATGCCATCACCTATTTCTACGGCTTTAACAGCGTTTATTCCCATCATTGCTTCGGCTAAAGTGGAGTCAAGTTTGTAGTATAACGGTTCCCCCAATCCCACGGGGACTCCTGTGGCTCTTACGATTACGGTCCCACCGACAGAATCGTGGGCATTTTTTGCTTCCATGATAAGTTTTTCTTGCAGATCTTCTCTTTTTTGATCAAGAGCATGCATTTTACTTCTCTTGGCATATTCAAAATCATACTCTAATCCTTCAATATTGCCTATCGCGCTTATGCCGGCTTCTATTTTTATTCCTATCTCTTTAAGCATTAATTTCGCGATAGCGCCTGCAGCGACTCTTGCAGCCGTTTCTCTTGCAGAGGAGCGTCCGCCGCCTCTATAATCTCTAAAGCCGTATTTGTGAAAGTATGTAAAATCGGCATGTGCTGGGCGAAAAAGATCTTTGACATTTTCATAGTCGCCGCTTTTTTGGTTTGTATTGTAGATGACCATTGCGATTGGAGTTCCAGTGCTTGATCCTTCAAAAACGCCGCTTAATATCTCAACTTTATCATCCTCTTTTCTGCTTGTTTCAAGTGGACTTTTGCCCGGTTTTCTACGATTTAGTTCGCTTTGTATAAACTCTTCATCTATTGAGAGTCCGGCAGGCACGCCGTCAACTATACATCCAAGCGCTTTTCCATGCGATTCACCAAACGTTGTCACTCTTAATTTTTGTCCAAAAGTATTCATTTTGCATCCTCGCTTGATAAAATATCCAACGCAATTTGCGCCGCTTTTTGTTGAGCCTCTTTTTTACTTTTTCCGCTTGAAGTTGCAAGAGTTTTATCCACTAAAAGAACTTCTATTTCAAACTCTTTTTTATGATCAGGTCCAGATGAACCTATCATCTCATATGTAGGAGTTACGCCGTATTTTGCCTGCGTGTATTCTTGAAGAGCGGTTTTATAATCTTTTGAGAGTGTTTGCAGATCAATAGTAGGGTAGCACTCCTCTAATAATTTAATAGCAATACTTTTAGCGCCGTCTAATCCGCTCTCTAGATAAATTGCCCCCATTACTGCTTCGAATGCATTTGAAAGCAAAGAGAGCTTAGTTCTGCCTTCATTGTTTTCTTCCGCCAGTGAGATATAGATGTATTTCCCTAAGTTAAGCTCATTTGCCAAATGAGCAAAGCCGTTTTCGTTTACAAGCGATGCTCTTATTTTTGATAGTGTTCCCTCATCCGATGACGGAAACTTTTTAAACAGATATTCTCCCACTATCAGGTCAAGCACCGCATCTCCTAAAAATTCAAGCCGCTCATTATTGTAAGGCTTTTTAAAACTTTTATGAGTTAAAGCCTCAATAATCAATTGCTTGTTTTTAAAACTATATCCAAGCCTTGACTCTAGTTCAAAATAATCGTCCATTAATTCTCCTTAATTTTCAAATTTAATTATACCGTTTTGGGAATTTTTGCCGGCTTGATAGTATCTTTTGATACTTGTTCCGTATTCATCTTTATAGTCTGTTCCGTTTTTATAGAGGGCAATAGCACTTTTAACCCCTCCTAAATGAGCGCTCATTAATAGTGACTTCGCAAGTTTCGGATCTGATAAATTAATACCGGCATTTTCCAATCTTTTTGCATTTTTTCTTAGAAGCCTGTCCATTGCTTCATCTTGCAGTTCATCGCTTGCTAAATATGCTCTTTTCCCGCCGGCTATATTCCAGTTTTGTTCTTCATTTAAGAATTTTGTTAAACTATATCCATCTTTCCACATCACTTTTGCTGCTCTTGTGCTAGTTTTTTGTGTATAAGTTAATGCTTTATAATTTTCAAGTTTAACAAAACCGGCCTCTACCAGACTCATTGCCCCAAGTTGATATTTGCCTAAAAATCCTCTTGAATTGACTATACTTTTTTTGTTGCCACTTTCCATCATGGCTAAAGTTCTTTTTATATCTTCCAAAACCGTTTCATTGGCATTTATAGTTATCGTAAATAGAGTTATGATTACCAGTTTTAATGCAATAGACATATTATTATCCTTTGAATTTCATAGCTTCATCTTTTGCCATTTTATCACAAATTTCGTTTTCTATATGCCCTGCATGACCTTTTATCCAAGTTCCTTTTACGATATGGGGCTTTGAGGCTTCTATGAATTCTTGCCAAAGATCAACATTTTTTACTTTTGCAAATTTTTTTACTATCCAGCCTTCTAGCCATTCATTGATAGCTTTTACTACATAACTGCTGTCACTTACGATCTCAACACAGCAAGGTTCTTTTAAGAGCTTCAATCCTTCTATGACTGCTTTAAGCTCCATGCGGTTATTTGTAGTATGAACTTCGCCTCCGCTATAACTTTTTTTTACGCCGTTATATGAAAGTATGCCGCCATATCCGCCTGGACCGGGATTGCCTAGACTTGAGCCGTCACAATAGAGAGTTATCGCTTTTTTGCATTGTTTTTCCAAGCTCATCCTCCACTTTTATAGAATTAACCGTTTTGCAGTTTGGACATCTTTTAAATGATGTTGGAAAGGCAACTCTGCACTCCAGACATATATATGAAAAAACAAGTGTTGCTTTGTCATAGTTATTTTGTTTTGCAAGACTAAGCATATTTAGATTGAGTCTATCTGAAAAAACAGCAACCTTATCTGTATATCCTTTGATAAAAAAGACCTCATTTATGATGCTATCGTCTTTGATTATATCAAAATCTATTTTTTCTATACCTAAGAACCATATAATATCTATAATTTCTGCTGTTTTTTTATCATCATAAATACTCCATGCTTTTGCAGGATCAAGTTTAAATAGCCAATCAATGATCAATCTGTATAAATTTGGATATTTTTTATATAGCTCTACTAAGGCATCAATTTTTTCATTTTTAGAGATTTTTTTATCATAGATCAAACTTTCAAATTCAAAAAATGATTTTAGTTTTGCAGTATCTTCACCTAATGTTTCAAGCGGGATCAATGTTTCTTTAGCGCTATTGAAATTATGTGTCAATTCATAAACAATACCAAGCGAATAGAGTACGCTTTTGTTTCTAGGATGCTTTGAAAGTATATCAAGATAGATAGACTCAGCCCTTCCCAAGAAGCCGGCATTTAGATAAGTATTGCCAAGGTATTCCATAAGCTCGTATTTCGGAAGTTCATCGGGGATATTTTTGATCAAAAAGAGATATATACTTATGGCTCTATGATATTCTCCGCTTTTTTCAAAGGCTTTTGCCAGCAAGGAGAGCGGAGTTAGCATATTTGGTTCATATTTTAAGTTTTTTGTATCTAGGCTGCATTCATTACTTTCAAATTTTTCTAAAAAAAACAGAAGCGAATTATGCTCTTTTTGTTTCTTGTAAAATTCCAAAAAATATGCTGCAACTGCAACAAGGAATCCAAGCAAAAAGATAATGAATATACTAAATAGCGGATCAGTAAATCCAGGCAATATATCTTTTAAAATAGCTTTTCCTTTAATTGGATTGTTACCTAGTGCGGTAATTAATTATACCAAATTTGCTATAATGATGAGATGATAGATACAGCTTCGATAGAAAACTTAAAAAATACCATAGATATTGTTGATGTTATAGGCAATTACATCGAGCTAAAAAAAAGCGGCGCAAACTATAAAGCGTGCTGTCCTTTTCACGGCGAAAAAACCGCTAGTTTTGTTGTAAGCCCAAATAAGCAGATATATCATTGTTTTGGTTGTGGTGTAGGCGGAGACAGCATTAAGTTTGTTATGGATCTGGAAAAACTAACCTATCCTGAGGCTGTAGAGAAAATAGCATCAAGTTTCAATTTTACTTTGCATTATACGCAAGGCAAAGGTGATCTAAGTGAAAGCAAAAAAGCTTTAGAATCTTTGGAGTTATGGTACCAGAAAAATTTATCTTCTAAAAGCGAAGTATTGGCATATCTTCACAAGAGAGGCGTAAATCAAAATTCCATAGAACAGTTTGGTGTCGGCTATGTCGGTGAGAGCAAAGATGTAGTTAGATTTTTAGAATCAACGCTTGTTCCATTTAATGTTTCAGAAGAGATAGGGGTTTTAGCCAAAGGCGAAGGCGGAATTTATGCAAGATTAACCAATCGTATAACATTTCCTATATACAATCAAAGCGGCGCTATTGTAGGTTTTGGAGGCAGAACTATTTCTAACCATCCGGCAAAATATATCAATTCGCCTCAAACAAAACTTTTTAACAAATCCAAACTTTTGTACGGCTACAATATAGCAAAAGAACATATATATGCAAATAAAAAGATTATTATAACAGAAGGTTATCTTGATGTCATTATGCTTCATCAAGGCGGCTTTAAAGAAGCGGTTGCAACGCTTGGCACTGCTCTTACCAATGAACATTTACCGCTTTTACGAAAAGGCGATCCGAAAATAGTACTTGCTTACGATGGAGACAAGGCAGGTGTTGCCGCAGCGCTTAAAGCTGCCACAATGCTTTCCATCGCAGGATTTGACGGCGGAGTGGTGCTTTTTCCGGATAATGCAGATCCGGCAGATTTGATCGCCAACGCTCAGATTTCACTGGTTGCGCAGCTTTTTAGGGAACAAAAGCCATTGGTTGAATTTGTAATACAAAGTTTGGCTTCAGGCTTTGATCTTTCTAATCCAAAAGAAAAAGAGAATGCATTTGATGCCATTAAAAGCTATATGAGCGGGCTTAGTGATATTATAAAAGATTCATATACACCATATGCGTCTTCAGTTATCGGTGTGCCGATTTCTCTTTTTCAAAAAGGTCAAAAAAAGAATTTTGCAGCAACCGTGGGTATTCAATCAAAAGAAGATACGGCAAAATTATGTTTTTTAAAATCTCTTTTAGAATATCCTGATATTGCTAGTATAGTCGGAAAATATATTCACCCTTCCATGCTTGGAGAATATCAATCTCACTATGATGTTGTATGTCAAAACGATAAAGAGCACGAACTTGCAAGAACGCTGTTTTTAAGAGAAGATATTATGGTAATAGATAAAGCTGAGATGCAAAAATCTATCAGAGATTTTCTAATTAACTTTTATGAAGATAAACTAAAAAATATCACAAACGATAAAAATATATCAACCGCCACAAAAATGCTGCAAATAAGAAAATTAAAAGCAGATATATTGCCTAGACTTAAAAAAGGAGAACTCATAGAACATGAGAGCATTGGCGTTATTTAGCGGAGGACTTGATAGCATGCTAGCTATCAAAACAGTTGCCGATATGGGCATAGAGGTAATAGCGCTCTACATAAAAATAGGTTTTGGCGGTACAAAAGATATCAGCGATATACTTGCCTCCAGAGCCAATATTGCTGGAGCAAAATTTGAGATTATCGATGTAAGAGATGAATATGTAGAAAAGATACTATTTAATCCGGTTTACGGATATGGTAAAAATTTCAATCCTTGTATAGACTGCCACGGATATATGTTTAGGATAGCAAAAGAGTTGCTTCCAAAATACGACGCTTCATTTATCATCACTGGAGAAGTTTTAGGACAACGCCCGATGAGCCAAAGAAGCGATGCCCTTAGGCTTGTTAGCAAATTGGCAAATGATATAGACGAAAAGCTGATACTTCGTCCAATGTCGGCAAAACTGATGGAAGCAACAACGCCGGAAATTAAAGGCTGGGTAGATAGGGATAAACTGCTTGATATATCAGGGCGTGGGCGAGATGGACAGCTCGCTCTTGCAAAAGAATTCGGGTGGGAAGATTTTGAGAGTCCTAGTGGCGGATGTCTGCTTACCGATCCATATTACTCACAAAAAATGAGAGAACATATAGCAAATGACAAGTTTGATATGGAGGATATAGAAATTTTAAAATTTGGAAGACATTTTAGGCTTCCAGACGGTGCAAAACTTATCATTGGCAGAGACAAAGAAGATAATGACTCCTTGGAGAGTCTGCAAACTTCAAAATTTACAAGTTTTAAACTCCCCATGATCGGTTCTTATTCGCTGATTTCTAAAAATTCTACAACTAAAGATAAAGAGCTTGGGGCTAAAATAGCGCTAACTTATGCCAAGAATGACAAAAATAGCATATATGACATCACCGTTGATGATGAGGTTGTTAAAGTAACCTCATTTCCGTCAAAAAATGAGCCAAGAGAGTATTTTGCCATCAAAGATTAAGCATTTTTTAGGTTTTGTTGATATACAATTTTGTTTCTTAAGCTGTGGGGCATTAGCTCAGCTGGGAGAGCGCTTCGCTGGCAGCGAAGAGGTCAGC
>DYMX01000029.1 GCA_020721345.1 Sulfurovum sp. | reverse complement strand
CGCCAAACTTGGCTTATTATTTAGCTAAAAAAATACATGAAGATATGAAAAGTATAGGGATAGATATAGTCGTAGCATGATAACTTTTTAGCCCCGTATGGTATAATCTATCCAATATATTTTACAAGGATTTGAACCCATGGAGTCATTCTTAAGAGATGCCAAAAATTCAGCGCATATCGCAGCAAATCTAACTTCAAGAGATAAAAATAGAATCTTAAATAAAATGGCAGATGCTCTTGTTTCTAATACGCAAAGAATAATTGCCGAAAATCAAAAAGATTTGGATTTTGCAAAGTCAAACAACCTAAGTGGCGCCATGATCGATAGGCTTCTTCTTGATGAAAAAAGAGTTACAGCAATGGCAAATTCTCTTAGAGAGATAGCATCTTTGAAAGAACCCGTTGGAAGAGTGCTTGAGGGATGGATAAATGAAGATAATCTTCGAATAGAAAAAGTGAGCGTACCTATAGGCGTAGTAGCGGTCATTTATGAGTCTCGCCCAAATGTTACTAGTGATGTTGGAGCATTGTGCTTTAAAAGCGGTAATGTTGCGATATTAAAAGGAGGAAAAGAGGCAGAGTATTCAAACAAGATAATTGCAACAATTTTGCAAGAAGTTTTAGAAGAAAACTCTCTGCCTAGAGAGATTATTTCCTTGCTTCCTGACAGCAGCAGAGAAGGTGTTGCAAAGTTAATTAAGATGGACAAATATGTTGATCTAGTTGTGCCTAGAGGCGGAGAAGAGCTTATACGGTACATTTCTGCAAACTCATCAATTCCTGTAGTAAAACACGACAAAGGACTTTGCCATACTTATATCCACGAAAATGCGGACTTTAAAAAAGCGATAGATATAGCCATAAATGCAAAATGTCATAGACCCGGAGTTTGCAATGCAATGGAGACACTCATTATAGATAAAGAAATTGCACCATCATTGTTGCCATCGTTAGCAGAAGCTTTTAGCGAAAAAGAAACATTTTTAAAAGGTGATATGGAAGTAAATGAGATAGTCAAAATGGAACTCGCAACTGAAGCTGATTTTGATACAGAATATCTGGCAAATACTCTAAATATTAAAATGGTAGATGGAGTTGATGAAGCCGTGTCGCATATAAGACGATTTGGCTCCGGACATTCAGAGGCGATCGTGACGGAGAATTACAGCATTGCCGAGTATTTTTTAAATCAAATAGACGCTGCTTGTGTTTATGTCAATGCAAGCACAAGGTTCACTGATGGCGGGGTATTTGGTTTTGGGGCAGAGGTGGGAATTTCGACAAATAAACTTCACGCTAGAGGACCGATGGGAATAAATGAACTTACGACGTATAAGTTTAAAATTTATGGAAATGGACAAATAAGAGAATAGCTATTTACTTATAGTACATCTTTTATGGATAAAATATGAAATATTTTTACTTAGGCTTGCAATAAATGAGATATATTTTTTTGATCGGTATCGTCATATTGACATCTTGTGTGGCCGATGAAAAAAATGAAATTGTTTTTAAAAGTGTAGAAATAATTGGAA
This sequence comes from Sulfurovum sp., assembly GCA_020721345.1. Taxonomy (GTDB): domain Bacteria; phylum Campylobacterota; class Campylobacteria; order Campylobacterales; family Sulfurovaceae; genus BN30871. The sequence continues at coordinate 13,840 of DYMX01000029.1, read as the reverse complement.
ATAAAAATATAGAACTTGAAGCTGTAGAGGATGCTATCGATGTATCAAGAGGCAATATATTTGCTTTTTGGAAAGATAAAACTCCGCGTATTAATTCAAGGCTAATTAAAACTCTGCCCGAAACTCTAAAAAGCTTTTATGACTCGGAAGGATATTATGATGCCAATTTTATGATAGGCGAAAATAATAACTCTATTAGGATTTTAATAGATGAAAAAGAACCTATCAAAGTAGCCAGCATAGGTTTAACAAGCGATTTTGATATCTCAAATTTTATTCTCAATAAAGAAAATAGCGTATTTAGATCAAAAGAGTTCATTGAAAGTAAAAAGCAAATAATTGACAAACTCCTAAATGATGGTTACTGCAGTTACGATTTGGATGCAAAAGCATATATCGACCTAGAAAAACACAGGGCGGATTTGGTTTATAGCCTTAAAAAGGGCGATATATGTACATTTGGCGAAACGGTCATAAAAGGAGCAGATGGGATAGACAATAATGTTATTTTATCGCGTGTTGAAGCACTCAATGGAAAAAGATTTAATACGCAGAGAGTGAAAGACACATATCAAAGGATAGAAGACCTTGAAGCGTTTGATACTGTGCTTGTAAATGCCGATAGAAAAATTTATAATGTAGTGCCTATTGATATTACATTAAAGATGCTTGAGAATCCATACTATTTTAGCGGCGGTATCGGTTATGATAGTTTTGCCGGCGCAAGAGTTCAAGCACAGCTTGTTAAGCGAAATTTTTTCTCTAATGCCCAAAGGCTAACGCTTACAGGAAAATATTCCATGAAAGATAAAGTTTTGGATTTTGACTTTTTTAAACCTGCTATTTTGTATTATGATGGATATTATCTTGATTTTGGGTTAAACGCAGGGTATTCTGATGTAGAGTATGAGGGATTTGGCGAAGAAAAAGAATATATAAAAGGATTTATGGCCTATCAATTTGATAGATTGCTTTTAAAGGGCGGTATCGGCTTAGAAAATGTAAATATTTATGATCTTGGAACTATTGATCCTGATATTACATACGGAACATATGTTTTGAACTATCCGTTTTTGCAAGTTATCTATGATGCCAGAGATGATAGGTTAAATCCAAAAAACGGATATTATTTTTCAGGATATTTGGAATACGGAATGCCTTACAATACGGATTCAAACGACTATACAAAATTTGAATTTGAAGCAAGAGGCATATATACATACAAAGACATAACATTTTCAACTGTCGGCAAAATAGGAACTATAGAAGAGATATCAGGAGATGTACCAGAGTCAAAACTTTTTTTTGGCGGCGGGATGTTTGGCAACAGAGCATACGGCTATAATGAATTGGGAACTATCACTTCTCCTACGGAGTTTTTGAAAAGCGGCGCTTTGAGTATGGCAAATTTATCTTGTGAAGTTAACTTTCCTATTAAAAATGATATATACGGAGCAATTTTTACGGACAATACAATGCTTGGTAACACAAGTTATGATTTTAACGGCGAGATTATATCATCTGCCGGATTCGGGATAAGATATATTACACCCGTAGGTCCATTGAAAATTGACATAGGCTCAAACATAAACGATGTTTCACAATTTAGCATCCAATTCCAGCTAGGACAGTCATTTTGAAAAAACTTCTTTTTTTATGGATGATCGCAGTTGTTTTTATAATGGTGGTTGCGACTATTTTGGTAAATACTCCTCTATTCATAAAAAATACTACACACGATTTTTTAAAAGAACACAATATTACATACAAAAAGATCAATGGCGATGTTTTGCAGGGCGTGAGTTTTTATGATGTTAAATTTAACAAAAAACCGATAGCTGCAAAGTTGCAGCTATTTTGGAGTCCACTCTCACTGGTCGAAAAAAAGATCGTAATACATAAAGCAACCATTGAAGATCTTAACATTACAAATCTGACAAAACTGATAAATTCATTTAAAACAACAGATAAAACAACCGATGAGAATATAGATCTAACACTTATTTTGCAAAAAGCGAATATCACTACATCAAAATATTCATACCGTCATTATCTGTTTAACTCTATGAAGGCTGAACTGTCTAATGTTTCGTATGATATGTACAATAATAAATTTCAATCAGGCGAGATAAAATATAATGCAGACATGAATTACGGAAAAATAAATTTATATGCCAAAGCCGTAGGAGATATGGAGCTTAAAGGTAAAGGAAATCTAAGCGTTAATCAAATTTTTTATGACAGATATCATATTCCCTTAATAGCAGCAAATGCCGGAAACGCAAATATAAGCGAATTCAATATATCAAAAAGCGGTTTTACAATACTGGCAAACACTAAAGGTGAAAAGATATTTAAAGATATGAATGATACGAACAATCTTGATGCATTGCAAGTGAATTCAAAAATAAGCTACAATTGGAAGTCGAAAAATGTTATAGTAGATTCAAATGGACTTGCCAAAAGCTACTATGCGCCAAGTATAAAAATTACAAACTATGTTGTAGTCGACAAAGATCAAAAAACAGTATATAGCGGAACAGTTGAAGCAGACAAGATAACTTCTCTTGATCCAAAACTGCTTCAAGTGTTAACTTCTCCAAAAACAACATTTAAAGGGGAGGAAAACAGCCTTATCGTTAATCTGGACACGAAAGATTTTAGAGGTATTTTTACGACCGGTGATTTTGAGACAGGCGTTTTAAAAGCAAACTCCAAAAAACAAATTCCAATAAAAGATTTTTTATATATGCCCAAGAGCCTGGAGGCGTCTACCGGAAATATAAAAATAACAGTTCCGACAACTTTTACAGCTCCGTTCTTTAAAGATTTTGATGCTGTTATAAAATCAGACATAGCAGACATGGAAGGCAAAATTACCAAAGATAACAATAGCTGGATAATCGATACAAAAATTACTTCAGTGCCTGTAAATTCGGTTTTAAAAAAAGTTTATAATCTTGTAAAGTGGGATTCGTTTGCCGGTTCAAACGTAATATTGTCAATAAAAAAAGATATTACAAACATAGATATAAAATCAAAAGATTTTATATCAAGCATTGTTTACAAGAATTCTAACAATGGCATAAACGGTAATTTCGATTTAATAGGTCTTGTCGGTACTATTGACGGCAATACAAAAGGAAATATTTTAGTAAGATCAGTCAGTAGTGATATACAAAATTCATTAAATTCTCTTTCGAAATATCTGGATTTTACACCTCCTGTTATGAACGGTGACGGCAAGTTTGATATGATCATAGATCAAACCGGAAAAACAAATATAATATTAAACTCTTCGGGTATTATTATCGGCGATAAAACAAGATACGCAAAACCGATTACTGATCTACAAGCAAAATTAACTATTGACGGAAGCGGTATCTCAGTAGATGAGTACAACTTTATATACGAAAAGCTACATTTCTTTGCTACAAAAAGATCCATTGTTAATTTAAAAAACGGCATTTTGAATTTTAATTCATTATGGGTAAATAACCAGATATCTGCAAATGGAAATTATGATATAAATTCAAAAAACGGTAATTTTTCGATCAATGGAAAAGATATTGTTATACCTCATGAGTATGCGTCGCTGAAACTGAATGTCAATATGAAAGCCAATATGAAAGCCAATATGAAAGGCGGCGCTATAAGTTTAAATGGAAATATCGTTGTTACGGATGGAGAGATACTGTACTATCTTGGTCAAAAAACTTTTCCGACAGATAGCGATATCATAATCATTCAGGATCAAAAGCAAAAAACTTCATCACCTATGATTGATAATCTATCTATGTCTATCAAGATAAATACGCTAAAACCCATAAAATACAAGCAGAAAAATTCAAATTTTCAAACGACTTTTGATTTGGGAGTTGAAAAAACTGCCGGAGAATCCATGCTTGTTATAGGAAGCGCTAAGATATTGCAAGGCGGATATTATTTTTATGAAGATAAAAAATTTGTTTTACAGCCAAGCAGTATCTATTTTACAGGCGATGTTAATAGACCGTTACTAGATATTCAAGCGGCGCATAAAGCACCGAATCATACAATAAGAACTGTCATTACTGGAACACCCGGCAATCCAAATATTAATTTCAGTTCAACCCCAAAACTTACAAAAGAACAGATACTAGCCCTTTTGATGTTTGATTCAGAGGTTGAAGCTGACAAGTATACAACAGATGAGATGATGAAGATGATGGGCGGGGCTGTTGCAAAATTACTTCTTTCAAATATGGGAATAAGTTTTGATCATTTGGTTTTCGGATCAAATAATAGTGTCGAGATAGGAAAAAGAATAAACAGAAGAACCACATTGATATACGCAAATGATGAAGTTTCAAAAGCAAAGATACGATACGAGTTCAATCCAAATATAGAAGGGATATTAAGTGTTAGTCAGCAATCAAGCAGTGCTGACATTATCTATAAAAAAGAATTTAAAAACTTTAAAGACCTATTTGCCAAAGCCCAAAAAGATGACAATACAACCCAATAGATTGTTATGACAATCTATTTTTAAACTCACTATATCCAAATTCTTTGACTATATTTATGCTTCCGTCCATTCTTTGTATTGCAATAGAAGGCAGCGGTATGCCGTTAAATGTTGTAGCTTTTACTATGGTGTAGTGCATCTGGTCTTCAAATATAATCTTGTCTCCGATTTTTAACGGTTCATCAAAACTATAATCACCCATAGTATCACCTGCCAAGCAAGTATTTCCGCCCAATCTGTATGTATACTTTTTTTCGTTCGGCAATCCGGAATTTCTCACATCTGATCTATAAGGCATCAGTATGGTGTCAGGCATATGAGCTTCCGCCGATGTATCAAGTATAGCAATATCTATACCGTTATGTACAATATCGAGTACTGTTGCATGCAATGCTCCTGTTTGCCATCCGACAGCCTCTCCGGGCTCCAAATAGACTTCAATTCCATTGTGCCTAGATTTAAAATCTTTTATTAAACCTATAAGCTTATCCACATTATAGTCAACCCTTGTTATGTGGTGACCGCCGCCAAAGTTGATCCATTTAAGTTTTGGTACAAGCTCACCAAATTTATCTTCAAAGTTTTTTAAAACTCCTTCGAGCGCAGAGCTGTCTTGTTCGCAAAGCGCATGAAAATGCAAACCATCGCACAACTGCATTATGCTGTCATCAAAATTTGCTTTTGTAGTACCAAGTCTCGAGTAGGTGCCGCAAGGATTGTACATTTCTGTCGTGACTTGCGAATATTCAGGGTTTACTCTTAGTCCAAGAGAAATTGACGGATTAATTTCAAGAGCAGGTCTAGCAAATTTATGAAATTGATTTGGGGTATTGAAAACCAAATGATGAGAAATTTCGGCAACTTCTTTTATGTCACTATCTTTAAAAGCAGGAGAATATGTATGCACCTCTTTGCCAAATTCTTCATGTGCTAGTTTTGCTTCATGTAGTCCGCTTGCACAGCATCCATAAAGTGTCGGACGGATTATGTCAAAACTTTTCCATAAAGCATAGCCTTTTAATGCCAGCAATATTTTAGCTCCGCTTTCGCTTTGTATGCGTTCAAATATTTCCATATTTTTACGAAGTTTACTCTCTTCTAAAAGCCAGCATGGAGACGGTAAGTTATTTATTTCATATATCTTTTTCATAAACGAATTATAGCATTTAAGCCTTATTCTTATTTTGCATTAAGATGACTAAAAAATAATCAATTTATATTGTTTTTTTATATTTATTTGATGTATAATTATTTGGATCATTGATTAGAGAAATATATTAATATTAATTTTATAATTTTTTATATCAACTTTTCTTAAGGAGAATATATGTCAAAGGTTATCCCGATAGATCAAGAATACAATTTTGAAGAGGGGATGATCGTGAGTTCTACGGACTTAAAGGGAATCATTACTTATGCAAATAGAAAATTTTGTGAAATAGCGGGATATTGCAAAGAAGAACTTGTTGGTTCTAATCATAATATGATCAGACATCCAGATATGCCTCGTGCTGCCTTTGAGGAATTATGGAGTACGCTTCATGCTGGAAAAGAATGGGAAGGTATTGTAAAAAATCTAAGAAAAGACGGTATGTATTATTGGGTTTATGCATATCTTAATTATACTCAAAGTCTTATTTAGATAAAATAATCCGTTTTAATCCCAATGAAACTGGGCATTAACTATATCAATATCATCAAGGATTTCGTATGAAAAGAACATATCAACCACACAAAACACCTAGAAAAAGAACTCACGGTTTTAGAGCTAGAATGAAAACAAAAAACGGTAGAAAAGTAATCGCAGCTAGAAGAGCTAAGGGTAGAAAAAGATTAGCCGCATAAAACATTTTGTTCGTATTAGAACAAGCAGCGAGTTTAATCAAGTTTATACCAAGTCAACTAAAGTCTGGCACAATTCGAATTTTGTACTTTTTTACAAAGAATCAAAAGAGTATAATGTAGGGTTTGTAGCCGGTAAAAAAGTAGGAAAAGCGGTTCAAAGAAATAGAGCAAAAAGGCTTCTTAGGGCTTTATTTATCAAAAATGCCGATATGATAAAAATGGGCAATTATGTATTTGTGGCAAAGCCAGACATACTTAATGAGTCATTTTTGAGTCTGTCTGAAGTTTTTGACAACACTTTGAAACGAACTTCATTATATAAATAATTCACACAAAGGCAAACTTAGTGGAACAACAAGATTTACACAAAAGATTATTAATAGCTCTAGTTTTATCTATTTTGGTTTTTGTAGGATATAATTATATATTTTCTACTCCAAAAACATCAAACAGTACAAAAATAGAACAAAACCTAACATCAAACAATCAAGCGCCTGCCATAAATGCAACCAATAATGCGCCACAAGCTTCTCCTGTCGTATCAAACGAAAGTACAATAGCAACGATAAAATCTAAAAAATTTATTGCTATGATTGACAAATTCGGTAGAATCTCACAGTTTACTTTGCTTGAGCCTAAGTATAAAAATGCAGATGGCAAACCGCTCGCTCTTTTGGATCAAACGCAGGTGAAACCTCTAGAAATTAGATTTAGTGATGCCGCTATAAATGATGAAGCGTTTAAAGTTGCATACAGTTCTGATGAGATAGAGGTAGATGCAAATAATGGCGACCAAAGCTTGACTTTGACCCAAAAGCTTTCAAATATTACTATTACTAAAAATATTACTTTTAAATCTAGCGGAGAATACGCGCTTAAAGTTAGCACTTCTATTCCTGTTCAATATTTCATTACTACAGGATACCGTCCAATAGCCGATACGGCAGACTATATGGTTGTAAAAGGCGCACTTGTAAAAGAGGCCGGCGATACTATAAAAATCTTAGAAGAAGGAGATGTGTCGTCTAGTGAAGAGTTTAAAAAAGCAAGCATAGTATCTGCTTTTGACAGATATTACGCCTCTTTATTCTTTGATCTGAAGAATAAACTAAATGTTTCGGTCCTAAAAGAAGGCGAAGACAATCCGCTTGTGTTTGTAAGTGGTACTCAAAATTTTGAACTTAGCGGATATATAGGACCTAAAGAATATAAAACGCTAAATTCTATATCTCCAGCTTTGACTGATGTCATAGAATACGGATGGTTTACATGGCTGGCTCGTCCGTTTTTTGGTTTGATCCAAAATATTTATGATTTTGTAGGCAACTGGGGCTGGGCAATAGTAATATTTACGATATTTATAAAAGTTCTACTTTTCTGGCCAACATACAAAGGTATGCTTTCTATGCAAAAACTTAAAGACCTTGCGCCTAAAATGAAAGATATTAAAGAAAAATACGCAGGAGATCCTGCAAAAATGAATATGCACATGATGGAGCTATATAAAAAGCATGGAGCAAATCCATTTGGCGGATGTTTGCCGATCCTGCTTCAAATACCGATATTCTTTGCGCTTTATAGAGTGCTTTTAAATGCGGATGAGCTTCAAGGCGCTTCTTGGATGTTATGGATAAATGATTTGGCAAAAATGGATCCGTATTTTGTGTTGCCGCTCTTAATGGGAGCAACAATGTGGTATCAGCAGCGTATTACGCCGTCAAACTTTACGGATCCGTTGCAGGAAAAAATATTTAAGTTTTTCCCAGTATTAATGATGGTGTTTTTTATAACATTCCCAGCAGGACTTGTGCTTTATTGGTTAACAAATAATATTCTTTCAATAGGTCAGCAAATGTTTGTAAATCGCGCATATAAAAAACACAAACTCCAAGAGATAGAAGCGCATCATAAAAAGAGCAAATAATGAAAAAATTTGAAGAGCCAAGTCTTGAAGATGCATATCTGGAAGCATCAAAATTTTTTGAGCGCTCCATTTTAGAACTTCAATGTGAGGTCATTCAAAACCCGACAAAGGGTATTTTTGGTTTTGGCAAAAAAAATGCCATTATCATTGCAGATATTATTAAAACTGGGGAAAATAACAAGCCTAAAGTCGTTACTCCGGTCAAATCCAAAGAAGAGCCAAAAAAAGATTTCGTTCAAATAAACAGACCGACTAAAAAAATAGAAATTCTAGATGACAGCGTAAGCGAGAAATTTTTTAAAGAGAAAAAAGAGCCTACAAGTTATACAGATAAGACATGTTCTGATAGTGTAACGCCTACTTGCAATGTACCGTTGGCAAAAGAGATAGAAAAAAGTCTAAAAAAATTATTAGCCAAAAGTTGTTTTAGTGTTGATACTGTTGAAGTTGATGTTGTTGACAATACGGCATTAATATTTATAGACGGTGAAGATGCAGCGCTTTTAATAGGCAAAGAGGGCTACAGGTATAACGCATTATCATATATGATATTTAATTGGCTCTATATGAAATATGAACTTTTTGTAAAGTTGGAAATCGCAAGATTTTTAACTTCGCAAAAAGAGATGATATGTATTCATTTGGAACCTATCATACAATTAGTCAAAAAAGAAGGAAGAGCCAAGACGAAGCCTTTTGACGGAATTTTAGTTCAGATTGCCTTAGAAAAACTCAGAGATGAGTTTCCAAACAAATATGTTGCCATTAAAACAAATAAAAATGGTGAAAAATATATAGTTATTAATGATTTTATACAAAAATAAACCATGAATGATACAATTGTAGCCATAGCCACATCAAGCGGTATCGGTTCGATCGCTATAGTCAGAGTCAGCGGTCCGCAGGCGCTTAATATCGCTAAAATACTTTCAAAAAAAGATGAAATTATCCCAAGATACGCATATCTTAGCTTTATATATGATGATGAAGATGTGATTGATCAGGCTGTTATGCTGTATTTTAAATCGCCGAATAGTTTTACAGGCGAAGATATAGTGGAGTTTCAATGTCACGGCGGCTGGGTAGTTGCAAATGAGATTTTAGAGTTAAGTTTAAAAAACGGAGCTAGACTTGCAAATCCAGGAGAGTTTTCTAAGCGAGCTTTTCTAAATGGAAAAATTGATCTAACACAAGCTGAAGCAATTGCAAAGATGATAGAAGCTCAAAGCGTTGATGCCGCAAAGATACTTGCACGACAGCTAAAAGGTTCTTTGGGCGCTTTTGTAGACGAGGGCAGGGAATTGCTTCTTCTTGCGCTTGCTCATAGTGAGGTAATGATAGATTATGCAGAGGAAGACCTGCCTCAAGATATCATATCATCTATACAAAACCAACTGAATTCATTGGAACTAAAGTTGGAAAATCTGCTAGAAAGCTCAAAAAGAAGACATGGTCTCATTGACGGTTTTAATGTCGCGATTATAGGAAAGCCAAATGTAGGCAAAAGTTCTCTTTTAAATCTGCTTTTAAGCTATGACAGAGCTATCGTGAGCGACATTGCAGGAACCACAAGAGATACTATCGAAGAAAGAGTAAAAATTGGCACTCATATCATTAGGCTCATTGATACTGCAGGTATTAGGGATACGAGTGATGAGATAGAAAGTATTGGTGTGCAAAGATCGCTTCGTACACTCGATGAGGCTGATATCGTTATAGCATTGTTTGATGCATCCGAGGAGTGGGACGAAGAAGATGATAATATAGCCGGTATCATAAAAAATCTTGATAAACAAAAACATGTTTTAGTAGTTCTCAATAAGTCTGATTTGACAAGAAAATTATATAATGCTTTTTTGGACAGCTATAATATATTAAATATGAGCATAAAAACAGACTCAAATATTTTGAGTAAAAAACTTGAAGAGTTGATAAATAGTATAGCCGTTGGAGACGAGATTATGCTCGTTTCAAACAGACAGATTGCAGCTGTTGAAAACAGTATTAATTTTATTAAAGATGCAAAGAAACCGCTTTTAAGCGAAGAGCTTGAACTGTTTTCGTATCATTTGACAGAAGCAGTAAAAGCAATATCTTCAATTTCGAAGCCGTATGATAACGAGGACATCTTGGAAAAAATGTTTAGCGAATTTTGTTTAGGAAAATAATTTATGAAAAATCTAATTAAATTACCATTATCTATATTCATTGTTTTTTTATTTGTTGGGTGCGGCAAAGAGCCAGAGCCTGCAAGACCTGTTTTGCAAAAAACGGATCCATTGGAAAAATTTGATGAAAACTGGCCTCCAAAGGAAGAAAAAGAACAAAATATTGATATGTCTGATCTGAAAATAAATGAAGTTAAAATCAATGATAAAGAGTTGCAAGAATTTTATAATTTGCCGCAAAGCGGGAATTCAACAATTTTCGGCAAAGTGGCCTTGCGACTCCAAAATGGACAGCTTATAAACGGCTCGTACACCAATGTGTATCTGATTCCTCAAACGTCGTATATAAAGCAATGGTTTAAAGAAAATTATTCTTCAGAGGAATTTGCGGGAAGTATAGACAGCAGAATTTATGATTTTATAAAATTTACAAAGTCAAATAATAAAGGTGATTTTAGTTTTTCAAATATGCCAAAAGGCAGATATTATTTGATAGGAAATATGAATTGCGGCGTTGATTGTGGATTTGAAGGCAATAAAAGCATTAGAATGGCAAATGAAATTTTTGTAGATAAAGACGGGAGTGTTTTGAAGAATATTATCAAATCACTCTAGAGGACGCCTCAGAAATATGAAAATTATAAGTTGTGTATCTTACTAAGTTCATCATATAGGCATTCTGGCGTAATGTTGGAATTGATAGAAAGAATCTCCTGCATAACAACATTATCTTCTTTTCCATCCCATATTTTCTTATAGCTTCCATCTTTGTATCCATGGTCTTGACGAAATTTGTTTAGTATGTTTTTGCCTATATAGAGTTGGTAAAGGCTGTCAAGATTCAAGCCTGATTGAGATACTATTGAAAGGTAGCTGTTTGTCATTTCTTTCCAGTCATCGCCGCTAAAAAGTGTTTTTACGAAATTTTCTATATTTGCTATCTGCTCAAAATAATCATCTGCTATTTCATCCGCCGAATTTTTAAGTGCTGAAAAATTTGATAAATTTCTTATTTCAAGTGCAAGATCTTCAATAGTCTCTCTCGAAGTTGTCATATTGATTCTAAGTATCTCGCTCATAACAAAATGCCATATATCAACTACTTCTATTTTGATATTCTCTTTGTCTGCCGGGGCATCTATATTTTTCCAATGCTTCCATGGATAAGACTCAATTAGTTCTGCCGATTCAAGAAGTATACATCTTCTCCAATCAATAGGTTTTCCTTGCTTTGTAGTGCCTTTTTCCCAACCAATGCCGTTTGTATTGTCATTGAGTTCTTGTTGAAGCATTAGCATAGATTTTATTTTTGACATAATCACCCTTTGATCTATTTGTAAAATTTTATCCTTATATAGTTTAATACTAAGTATAAATACTAATTAATATGTAAATGAGCTTAAAATCTTTTATCGTTTGAATTTACCCTATATTTAGCACTTTTTTTATATAATATATAACATTATTATTATCCTCAAAGGAACATTTCTATGTCGCAACTTGCAAACATCGATGAAGTTTTAAAATCGCATAAATTAACACAAGCTGATTATATTCATATAAAAGAGATATTGAACAGAGAGCCCAATCTTGTTGAGATAGGTATATTTTCTGCTATGTGGAGTGAACACTGCTCTTATAAATCAAGCAAAAAATATCTGAACGGTTTTCCGACTTCTGCTCCATGGGTCATCCAAGGTCCCGGTGAAAATGCCGGTGTTATAGATATTGGAAACGGAATGGCTGCAGTATTTAAGATGGAAAGTCATAACCATCCAAGTTTCATCGAGCCATTTCAAGGAGCAGCAACGGGAGTAGGCGGAATACTAAGAGACGTATTTACTATGGGTGCTAGACCCGTTGCAAATCTAAATGCGCTTAGATTTGGAAATGTAAAAGGCAATGATGATACTGCTAAATATCAAAGACATTTAGTTAGAGGCGTTGTAGAAGGAATAGGAAGTTATGGTAACTGTATGGGCGTACCTACTATTGGAGGAGAGGTAAGTTTTGATGAGAGTTACAATGGAAATATACTTGTAAATGCATTTGCATTGGGACTCGTAAAGCATGAAGATATATTTTTGGGCGTGGCAAAAGGGACAGGCAATCCTGTTATTTATGTTGGTTCAAAAACAGGTCGCGATGGACTAGGCGGAGCCGTGATGAGTAGCGACAGTTTCACGGAAGAGAGCAAGTCGCTTCGTCCTACCGTTCAGGTAGGAGACCCTTTTACTGAAAAACTTTTACTTGAAGCTTGTTTAGAACTTTTTAAAACAGATCATGTAGTCGGTATCCAAGATATGGGAGCAGCAGGACTTACAAGCTCATCTTTTGAAATGGCAGGCAAAACCGGTGCGGGAATGATAATGCATCTTGACAAGGTTCCTGCGCGTGAAGAGGGTATGACACCATATGACTTTATGCTAAGCGAATCACAAGAGAGAATGCTTATATGTGCTAAAAAAGGTAGAGAGAAAGCAATCATAGATATATTTTATAAATGGGATCTAGACTGCGCGGTAATAGGTGAAGTTACTCCTACCGGCAGAATGGAGCTATTTTGGCATGGAGAGAAATGCGCTGATATGCCAATAGCTCCTGTAAGCGAAGAGGCTCCTGTTTTGGATCGTCCAACAACAAGACCACCATACCTTGACGATGTAAATAAAAAAACTATCAACGATTACAATACAGTATCAAATCAAGAGGCTTTTGAGAAGCTGCTATCATCTCTCGAAGTTGTTGATAAATCCTGGATATACAATCAATACGATTCTATGGTACAGACAAACACTATTAAAGCGCCCGGAAGCCTTGATTCAAGCGTTATAAGGGTAAAGGAGAACGGCAAGGCTTTATCAATGAGCAGTGACTGTAATCCAAGATACTGCTATATAGATCCATTCAAAGGCTCTGCAATTGCAGTTATGGAAAGTGGTAGAAATGTTGCTATGAGTGGCGCTAGACCTCTTGCTATTACGGATTGTCTAAACTTTGGAAATCCTGAAAATCCTGAAGTTATGTGGCAATTTGCACAAAGCTGTGAAGGGATAAAAGAGGCTTGTAAAGAGTTAAACACACCAGTTGTTAGCGGTAATGTTTCTTTGTATAATGAAACAAACAGGATAAGCGTATATCCAACTCCTGCTATCGCAATGGTGGGGCTTAATGATGATTGTGACAAAGTACTAAAAAGTAAATTTACAAAAGAGGGAAATACATTGCTATTAATCGGGCAAACTACTGGAGAGTTTGGCGGGTCACTTTATGTAAAAGAACTCTTTGGAGAAACTAGTGGCAACTTGAAGTCTGTTGATTATGCAGCTGAACTTAGACTTTGGGAGCTTGTAATCGAGGCAAATAAAAAATCACTACTTGAATCAGCAAAAGATT